>NZ_CP150145.1:905200-1206933 GCF_037963835.1 Paenibacillus sp. FSL H8-0332 | reverse complement strand
GGCATACCCATTTCCGAACAGGAGGAGCCAGATGAACATTTCCGCAGAGATTGTAATCCGTGAAGCCGCAGACGCAGACCGTGAAGCCATTGCCGGAGTATTACTCGAAGCCTACAGCGAATATTCAGCCGTGCTGCCCGCGCCTTCGTGGGCGGATTACCGCGATTCCATTCTTGATTCCGTCCATGGCGATGCACCAGTCTCCCGGATTGTAGCCGAACTGGATGGACAAATTGTAGGGAGCGTGCTGCTGTTCACCTCTTCCGAGGCCGCTTACGGCAGGCCCGAGCTGGGAATCCATACGCCGATCATCCGTCTGCTCGCTGTCTCTCCGGCTGTCCGGGGACGCGGGGTGGCCAGGCTTCTGATCCATGAAGCCGCAGGAAGGTCCCTTGCGCTTGGGGCAGCCAGCTTGAATCTTCATACTTCGGATATGATGGCGTCTGCGGTCAGGCTGTATGAAGGCTTAGGCTTCAAGCGGGCTTATGAGACAGATCTGAAGAACGGGGATACTCTGGTCAAGGGCTACCGCCTGACGCTGCCGGTCTCCGCCAGTCTGCAGACGAAATGAACATCCGCAGTCTGAGCGAAAACGGCTAGACCGCCCTATCATGGGCGGTCTAGCCGTTCGGCCGGGCGGGTGGGGCGCTGCAGCGTGCGGCAGCGACCTTCCGGCGGCGGCGCTCCGGCGAGCCGCCCTAAAGCCCCGCTTCGGCCGCGAGCTTTTGCAAAATCCTGCCCAAAATACAACATTCCCCTCAACATCCCAGCCAGAATCCAACATTGTTGCATAAAAAGCAGGATATCTTCCCCCTACGGACGGCTTAGCAGCACAATTCCTGCATTTCCTGCAACATTCCTCCCTACACCCGGGTAACTAGGAATCCAAGCTGCAAATAGTGCAACATTCATGTCTATATACTTTGAAAATGCCTATATACTGCGAACGTAAGCACAATAGATAGGGGTGAACGTGAACATACTACGCAAAATTACTGGTTAAATCAAGAAATCTCAGACGGACAGCGGCCAGAGGGCCCAACAATCCCCGGTGTCTCGTCAATACCCAGACTATTATCTTTCCACCGTTTCCTTCCCTCCATTTCCTCCCTTCGCTCTTCTCCCTGCCGCTACAGAATCCGCTTCGCCTTCGCCGCCTTCAGCCACTGCGGGAATTCATTCAACAGCTGATCATACAGCTCCTCATCGGATACTTCCTCGATACGGTCCAGATGAATGAAGCTTGCGTTATCCACCAGTCTGCCGCTCATCGTATCAAGCTGCTTCAGCACCTCGAAGTCGGAGTCACCGATCCCTACAAACTGCCAGAAGACCGGCAGGGCGGAGGAGGCCATAATTACTTTTTTGGTAGGCTTAACTACACCTCCGTCGTTAATAAATATAATGAATACCGGGGTTGAATCCTTCTCCTCCCGGGTGTATTTCCGGATCACATCCTGCATGACCGGCGGTTCGTTATTGCGGCCGAATTTATGGATCGAATCGTTATTCATGATATGAGTGACAACATAGCTGCCAAGCTCCTGTTCCGTAACCGGCGGCAATCTGCTGAATTCTGTATCATAGACCCACACATCCAATGAGCCGTTGTCATCGAACTTGCTGGCGACAGCGAGAATACGTTCCACCACTTCCTGGACAACCCCTCTGGCATACAGGCTTCTCATGGAGCCGGTAATGTCCAGCACGATCCCCACTCTGGCCGTTACATCCGTTAACTGTTTTTTGATGAGGGTAAGCTCTACTATTTTTTTGCGTAAGTCGATAGAAGACAGCACATTAACCGGTGCGCTGTCTTCCGCCTGCGGCCGGGCAGGCTCTACACGTTCCACCCTCTCCGCCACTTCTGCCGTTGCTGCCACCTCACTCCCGGTCTCTTCCTCAACCTCAAGCCCGTAGCTCTTGCAGAGTGCAGCCAGTCCTCCGTTATACCCGCTTCCGATTGCGCTGAACTTCCACTCCCCCTGATGGCGGTACAGCTCCCCGGCTACGACAGCTGTCTCCTCTGACAGATCCGCCCCATACTCGAAGCGGTACAACTCTTCCCCAGTCCTGCGGTCTGTCAGCGTTAGCTGCAAGCCGGACAGATCCTTCATCCGCTGGTTGCGCTGCTCGCCCTCATAGATCGTCAAGGTTACCGCAATGCGGGCATAATGCTGAGGTATTTTCGATAACGAAATGGACAGGCTCGCCCCGTTCTCCCCCTCCGCAGAATGAGCTACTCCCCCCTCCCTCGACACCGGATTCCCGTAAAATATAAAATCCTCATCCCGTTCACACCGGTTCTGATCCGACAACAGAAAGGCTGCCGCATCGACGCCCACTCCGCTATGCTGCGTGTTCCAGCGGAGCTGAATGGATATCTCGTGAGCCTCTCTTCCTTTGGTGATATCTGCCTTTTGACCCTTTGACAGCTGCAAGTCTCTCATCTCCTCTTCATAGCAGTCTATTCCAGAAGTTCATAGATAAGGTATACCCTATTGAGGCAGCCTTGCACAACCTGAACAGATTGTATTTCCAGCTTTGCTCCTTTAATATGAAAGGTATTAGATGATAGATAGGGGCTTTACCTGATGAATTTCACTGCGATAGATTTTGAGACTGCCAATTCCGGCCGCTCCAGCGCCTGTGCCCTGGGGCTTGTTCAGGTCCGCGATGGTATCGTTACAGCAGAACACAACTGGCTGATTGACCCGCAGCAACCGTTCGACGGGATGAATATTGCCATTCATGGCATTACGCCCTCAATGATCAGAGGCCAGCCTACCTTCGCTGAGCTGTGGCCCACGGTAGAGCCGCTGCTGCAAGGCGAGATTGTGATCGCGCATAATGCCGCCTTCGATATGAGTGTGCTGCGGTACTGCCTGGACGACTACTCTCTCTGCTATCCCGGCTTTCAATATTTATGTACCTACCTGCTCGGCAAAAAAATGCTCCAGGACCTCCCCTCCCATAAGCTGAATGTCATCTCAGCGCATTTCGGCATCCGGCTGAAGCACCATGATGCCCTGGAGGATGCCAGAGCTTCGGCACTGATTCTCCTGAAATTGATGGAGCAGTGGCAGCAGTTCGATCCGCTACTGTTAGCCGGCAGCCAGGGCTACAAGGCCGGGACGATATATGACGGCGGATATACGCCGTTCAAGGCAGCACCCAAGAAGACCGCGAAAAAGCCGGCTGCCGGGAAGAAGGCAGCAGCTAAGCCCACAGTTGCTGCAAGCCCGGGATTGCCGGTTAGCGGAACGGTAGCTGAACAGGCACAAGTTGAAGCGCCAGCAGCTTCACTTGACCAGCTTCCGGCCGCAGCACCGCCAGCCGCCGGTGCTGCGGCTGTCCCCATACTGGTTCGCGGCCAGCGCGTGGATATCGGTGACAAGCTCAGCGCCACCAGACTCCTTGCCGCTGTGGAGTGGGACGCTCCGGCTTCGCACCCGGCAGCGGTCCAGCCGGAGACCGCCGCCTTCCTGCTCCGGGAGAGCGGACGCTGTGAGCAGGAGCAGGAGCTTATCTTCCATGAGAATATGGAAGACCCCAGCGGCTCCGTCTTCTGCTCTAAGCCCTCTGCGCACATGGGACATCTGTATCTTCAGCTGACCAGCCTGCCGGCAGCCATCACGCGGATTGCGCTGGCCTTCACGGTTGCGGAGTTCAGCGGTGACCGGAATCCGGGCCCGGTCTGGAACGCTTCTGTATCACTGATTGATTCCCGGACGGGAGTCAGGCTGGCTTTATTCCCCTTCGGCCGGAGTGTTATGCCAGGCATGTCTGTTGTTATCGGAGAGTTCTACCGCTATAAGGACAAATGGAGATTCGCTGCTGTCGGAGAGTGGCTGCCGGGCAGCCTTCCAGCCCTGTGCAGCCATTACGGCCTGGAAGCGGGCAGCGCCACGAAGGCACAGGCAGAGTCCGCCGCAGCAGCGGAGGCTGAAGGTCCTGAGCATAAGCGCCTAACGGGTGAATGATGCTGATGTCCGCCTGAACATCTAGCTCATGCACCTTCGCCGGTGCCTATTGTGTTCGGTTTTTCGCATACATTGAGCTTGCGTCCGCTGAAACATAATATCCTAATCCTAAAAAAAGCAATCCCCCCAAACCGCAACTACGGGATGGGGGAATTGCTTTTTTTCAGCGATATAAGAGTCTCAATCGTTATAGCTTCAGCCGGTAGACGGCCTTATTCTCCAGACCTCTAATGAACGGCGTCCATTCCTCCGTCTCCGGAGTGGTGTCGAGGGCATCCTCCACCATCTGCAGCTTGGCATCCATCGCATCGATATGATGCAGGGCAACCGCTTCAGCCGTCTGCGGCTGGACCGGGCTTCCCCACTCGCCCAGATTATGATGGGATAATACCAGATGCTGAAGCGCCAGGATTTTCTCAGAATCCAGATCAATGCCGGTGCGAATTGCCGCTTCCGTAATCCAGCTGGAGGCCATGGAAATATGCCCGATCAGCTTGCCCTTCACACTGTAATCCGACACAATGCCGTACTGCGAGATCATCTCTTCCGGCTTGGCGATATCATGGAGGATGATGCCCGCTCTCATCAGATCAGGATTCAGGAACGGACGCTGCTTGCACAGGAAATCTCCAATCTCCAGCATACGGACCATGTGATAAGCCAGTCCGGCAAAATAAGCATGATGATGGGTTTTGGCCGCCGGATAATGCATCAGCTTCTCCTCTACCTTACCGACACAGAAGTTAACAACTGACGCAATTTCCGGGTCGGCAATGCTCGCCATCGCGTTTTTGATCGTATGGACCAGGTCCACGGGACGCACAGGAGCCGAGCGGATGAAGTCCGTAAGCGACACTCCGTCGGATTCATCCACCAGTCTGACCTTGGTGACCTTGACCTGGAGCTTCTCCCGGTAGGTATGGGCAATTCCGCGGACCTTCACCAGTGCCATCGGAAAAAAAGTCTCCTTATCCGTCACACTGACGTCCCAATATTTAGCCGAAATCTGACCGCTGGAATCACCT
This sequence comes from Paenibacillus sp. FSL H8-0332, assembly GCF_037963835.1. Classification (NCBI taxonomy): domain Bacteria; kingdom Bacillati; phylum Bacillota; class Bacilli; order Caryophanales; family Paenibacillaceae; genus Paenibacillus; species Paenibacillus sp. FSL H8-0332. The sequence continues at coordinate 1,201,925 of NZ_CP150145.1, read as the reverse complement.
AGTACAATATCGAAGTAATCCTTGGGAGGAGTCCCGTTCGTCTGTTTCAGCACCAGTTCTCTAAGCAGATAGAAGCCGGTGAATTCATCCTGCGGGGCTAGCTGTTTGATTAATGTCATTGTGAAGCCTCCTATTACTTACAGGCCTGGGCCTGCTGGGTATATTAGTGTGTATATTAGAGGTTTGACACTCCCTTCCCAAATCCCTTTAAATTACTATACGATTGGCATTCCTATTTATGTCCACACCTGCAAAAAGGGCTGTCCCGGCCATTTACATGGCCAAGGACAACCCTCAGTGAATGGATTCTGTTATTTGCCGGCAGATTCGAGCGCTGCTTTGATCGCTTCTACCGCTTTGGCGGAGATGGCTTTCTGGGCATCATTCGCTCCGAAGGCTGCTGCACGGTACCCGTACTTATGCAGTCCCTTGCCGTTCGAGGTATTCTCGATCTCGTATTTCACCAGCAGCTCATCATCCGTCAGATTATATCTTACTTTACCTTTATCATCCAGGTAGTACACAGCCATAGTTACAGGCACATTATACTTAGTAGTAACCATGACATTTACAGTCTTATCCACACTTGCACCGATGAAAATCCCGTCGAAGTAAGCGGCCTTATCCGTTTCCGTAATTTCCGCTTTACCATAAGCTCTGTCAACGGCTGCCTTCAGCGCATTGCTGCTGCTGGTAGCGCCGGATACCGCATCGACCCCTTGGGCACCTTCTCTTGTGCCTGCGGCCAGGAAGCTGGCGGTCAGAACCGGAATGGCTTTTTGCACCTCAGCATAAGCGGCTTTACCCAGATCCACCATGTTCATGCCAACACGGGAAAGAGCAACATTTACAATCTTGCCGTTACGCAGTGTAACGTCTGCTTTGTTCGTGCCTTTGTCATAAGCATCACCATAAGCGGTGAAGGTGCCGTCTTTATAAGTGCCTTGTACTTTGGACGCATTGGTCAAAGCATCAGTCAGAGCTGCTTTTGCTGCGGCAGATACAGCTTCTTGACCGGCAATATCAGCAGTGTCTACGCCTTTTGCAAGCAAACCGGCAGTCAGCTGGTCTACAAGGGATTTCTGTGCTTCAGTACGCTTGTCGTCAGCAATCAGCTTGCCGTCTGTACCAAACAGGCTCAGCTTGATGCCCGTTACCTGATCCGCATCGATATCAACCAGCAGCATAACCTTGGACTGATTATCCACACCGGCAAATTTACCGTCGAAATACTGACCTTCACCCGGAACCTTCAAGGCTTTCTCAAAAGCACGCTCTACCGCCTGGTTCCAGCCGTGGCTGCTCTCGGTAGCGCCCGAAATCCCGTCTACCTTCTCGTCATATTTGGCAAAATAAGAGCCGTTAGCCAGCAGCTTGGCTGTCATCGGAGCATTCGCCTTCACAACCTCCGCATAAGCGGTTGCGCCTCTGTCTATCAAGTTGTTGCCCAATCTGAACAGCTTCACATCCACCAGCTTGCCGTTGCGGATCACAACATCCGCTCTTTCCACGCCTACACTTCTTGCTGTACCGTAGGAAGAGTAGAATCCATCGATATAAGCAGCCGCGTTATGAACGCTCGCATTCTGCTCTGCATCCCAGAAGGCATTAACTGCGGCTGTGGATTCGGCCTCGAAACCGGCTACCGGCTGTGCAGCAGAACCTTTGGCCAGCAATGCAGGTGTAATAGCTGCAATTGCCGCTGTCTGTTCAGCAGTATAAGTCTTCTCATCCACGAAATCTCCGGTAGCACTCAGCGGATACAATTTAACCGCAGTCAGCTTGTTTGCTTCATAGGTAGCAAAGACTGCGTATTTAGCCTCAGGGTCTACACCCATGTGGACTCCGCCAAAATAAGTGGCATCAGCCGCTTGGTGCGCAAGCGATCTCTCAAAAGCTCTGTCTACAGACAGCTTCCAGCCGTTGCTGGTACGGGTTGCGCCGGATACAGCGTCAACCGCAGCCGCGCCGTCTCTGGTTTTGCCCATCAGTCTGTCTTTCATCAGACCGTAGGCTACCCATACGCCGCTGTAATTCTCACGGGCATTGCGGTCGATGATCTTCGGGCTGGTTCTGAGCAGCTCGATATCGGAGATCTTGCCGTCTTTAATCGTTACCTTCGCACCCTCTGTACCCTTGGAATACGCATCTCCATAGGCCACATATACTCCGTCCTGATATACATCCTCGTGCACAGTAACTGGTGCTGCTGTTGCTACAGGCTTCGCAGTTGCCGCTGGCTTCGCAGAAGCCTTGGCGGATGCTGCCGGTGCAGTGGTTGCTTTAGCTGTTGCTGCTGGTGTAGCTGTCGCTTTCGGAGTGGCTGCCGGTTTGGCTGTCGCCTTCGGGGTTGCCGCCGGTTTGGCTGTCGCCTTCGGAGTGGCTGCCGGTTTGGCTGTTGCCTTCGGAGTGGCTGCCGGTTTGGCTGTTGCCTTCGGAGTGGCTACTGGTCTGGCCGTTGCCTTCGGAGCGGGTTTAGCAGTCGCTGCCGGCGCTTCTTCCGAGGCTGCTGAAACCGCATCCACCTTCAGATTCAAGGCCGGTGCGTTAATCGTGTAGGCTAGTGGCGCGAGCAGCAAGGCTGCGCTTACAGTCAAAGAAATTAGTTTTTTCAAATGCGTATGCTCCTTTATTATTCCCCAGTAGTATGTAGCGTTTTCAAACCGTTTTGGTCCATTCATTTCTTTCTGATTACGAAGAGCAGCCAACTCTTCCTGAACATCACCCACTCCTTCCTTCAATCCTGCTCGGCCCAGCCCGTGTAAGAAAAGATTCATCTATATATACAATCTTTCAAAAGGTGAAAAAAATCACATATTGCAGTGAATTAATTCACATAAGTGGACTTCAAGCTGCTGGTGAATATTTCTGGCTTGATGGTAACAAAATTGAAACTCTTTTCTCTGTGTAGAAAATCACACACCCTATAAGAAACATCACTTTTTTGCAATAACATAAAATATATATTTCTTCCGCCTCTCATAATCTCCCATATCCTCCTTCATATGATAGCCGTGCGATATATTATATTGTGTGCTTGTGCTTGAATATGATATTTTTAAACGATGTCATGTTCATGGAAAGGAGCAACAGCCGCTCATGAATCAGTCGTGTATAGGCGTTATTCTTGCTCAGATCGGAACTCCTGACGCCCCGAGCGCCAAGGCGGTCCGCCCCTATCTGAAGCGGTTTCTGTCTGACCGCAGAATCATTGATTATCATCCGCTGCTCTGGCAGCCGCTGCTGCGCGGTATTATTCTGCGCACCCGTCCGCGCCGGTCCGCGAAGCTGTATCAGGAGATCTGGATGGAAGAGGGCTCGCCTCTGCTCGTCCACTCCAGATCACAGCAGGCAGCGCTCCAGGCACTGCTGGGCAGCAGCTATCAAGTTGAGCTGGGGCTTGCTTACAGCACCCCCGGCATGGCTGAAGCCTTCCGCAAGCTGGAAGCTTCGGGCATTACCCGGATCATTGTACTTCCTTTATTCCCGCAGTATTCCTCTACTACAACTGCTTCTGTCTATGAAGCTGCAAGCTTCGCCGCCCTGGGACGGCACAGCCGTTCCGGTCAGGTATCCAAGCGGTTCGTACCGGCGCTGCGGTATGTAGAAGCCTACCATGATGCGCCCGGCTACATCGCAGCGATGAGATCCTTATTGCTGCGGCAGATCCGCGCCATGAGTGAAGAGCCTGATTATTATGTCCTGTCCTTCCACGGCATTCCCCGCCGTTATGCCGAGACCGGAGATCCCTATCCGCAGCAGTGCCAGGAGACAGGCCGACTGCTCGCAGAAGCGATGGGCTGGACCCCGGAACGCTGGCAGCTCTCCTTCCAGTCCCGCTTCGGCCCGGAGACCTGGGTAGGCCCGTCTACCGCCGATACCCTGAAAGAGCTAAGCGGACGCGGAATCCGGCGGCCGCTGATTTTCTCACCCGGACTTGTCACTGACTGCCTCGAAACGCTGCATGAGCTGGGAGTAGAAGGCCGGGAGCTCTTCGCCATGGGCGGCGGAAACGCCGAGATGCTGGAGGTGGCCCCTTGTCTGAACGACACGGAAGAGTGGATTAGCTTCCTCGCGGAACTGGTAAGCGGCACAGCCCAGGGGTGGCACCCCGCTATATAAATTCTATATTTTAAACAATAAGCCGCCCGGTCTACAGGTACCTTGATCCTGTGAACGGGCGGCTTATTAGAGTTATGATTACTGAAGAGTGAGCTGTTTATATTTGGCAGTCAGTTCCTCGAACCACTGCTTATCCTGCAAAGTCAGCGCAAAATCAATCAATTCGGCAATTTCATCAGGCTGCAGATCCGGCGAATCCTTGAAGCTGATCTCGGCCGAAGCCGCCGCTTCCCCCTCCGAGCCCTCCGCAAAATCATAGGAGAACATCAGCTTGATGTCACTTTCCAGAAACTCATTGCGCAGGAAGTAGAGCACCTCGCACATCAGAACAGGTCTGACATGGTTCTCGAACACACATTCCATGACCTTAGCCCAATAATGCTGGTTGCTGAGATGCAGTTTATCATTGGTCAGCAGATACTGCTCACCCTGATAATCATTGACAAATTTCAGTTCAACCGGCTCCATTTTAAAAATACCGGTAATTTGCTTCCTGGTGATATTCAAGATGTCCTGTGTTTCTAATCTCATCATTCTCATGCACCCCGTTCCTCAGGTTTGGACTATCTGTATATGCTGAATTTTCATGATTCGACAATAATTTTAACTAATTTAAAAGTATTATCGTCTTTTCCGCCCCTATTGTTAATGCTTTTTCATTAAAAACTTAAAATTTTCTGTTTCACGCTGCGAAAAATCGGTTAATTAATATCTTTTTTATGCCCACAGACGAAGGACAAAGCGGTGCAGGATATGGAGTTTGAATTACGGCGGCGCTTAGGAGCACGCTCCGCTTTTCCACAATCATTCCGCCCGCTCCGCTGTTTAAGAGTGGGAGTATCAAACCCTAATACAAGTGCACTGCTGCTCTCCATTTACGTTCGCCCACCTCCGGAGAGTTTAGGTGAACTATACGTGGAATCCAATGTTGTCTCTTCCTTTCCTGGCGTTGCTCCGCCTATCTCTTGCCAATTCTAAGCGTTTTCTCTCACCGACCGATTGTATGGATAGCATTGTTGCACATCTGGCAGGAATTCTCTACAAATGTTACTGGCTGCGGTACAATGTTGCATTATTGGCACAAATTCCGGTGTTTAGAGCAAGATAGCGCTGAATTTGTTGCATTTTTTGCAAGATTTCAGCATTAGCAGCTTCTATGGGGCAGTATTGTTGCACTTCTTGCAGGATTTCTTTATAAATGTTATTGGCTGTGGAGCATGGAGCCATAGACGGGAACTATAATTTCCTAAACAACAAACAAAAAGCCACCCAGTCTGTGAAAGACTGAATGGCTCAAGATTAGAATACTAGTATATCTTCCCCGGCAGGAAGTCCCGCAGCCTTAGCTGACGAACAACGGTACCAGTTGAATTCCCTCTTCGGGGGAGATCCGCACCAAGCCTTTATCGGAGATCCGCAGTGTGGGGATAACCGCCAGGGCCAGCAGAGACAGGGTCATAAAAGCATAGTTCAGCGTACAGCCCGCATCATATAACGCTTTGCTGATGGCAGCAGATTGCGCAGCGGCAATCTCGAATGGCTCTGCGGACATCAGTCCGGCAATCGCCAGCGGGAACAAGGTGGTCCCGGCAGCGGTAATCACCGCAACACCGCCCTGCGCTTCCGCCACGGCAGCTGCTGCCTGCGCCATTAGGCCATCATCGTTGCCGATGACCAGCACATTATGGCTGTCATGAGCTACAGTCATCGCTATGGCCGCAGGCTCGCGGAAGCCGATGCCCTGCACGACCCCGACAGATTTGTTGCCGGTTCCCTTGTGCCGCTCCAAAACAGCGATTTTGCACAGGCCGCCCTGCACAACCAGCTCCGATCCAGCCACTGGCAGGTTCATGATCAGCTCGTCGGTCTCCACATGATTCTCAATGACCTGGATAACCCGCGTGGCCAGCACACCTTCCTCAATGGGCGCGTGAATCACGAAGTCTGCGGGAACCGGAGGCTGCTGCAGATGCACGGAGGCCAGCACTTCATCCGGGTAAGTGTACGGACTCAGTTCAGCCGTCATGCTTCCGTTCTCAGCCACAACAACGCCAGCCGCAATTGTCATGACCACATGAACATCAGCCAGATTCCCGTCCAGCAGAATGATATCCGCGCAGGAGCCCGGCGTAATGGAGCCGATATCGCGGGCTACGCCGAAGCGCTCGGCTGTGTTGATCGTTGCCATCTGAAAAGCCGTGACCGGCTTCACTCCCTGGGAGATCGCATGGCGTACGACAAAATCCATATGCCCCTCATCGCGCAGCGATTCGGAGCTGCGGTCATCCGTCACCAGCATCATCCGGCGCGGGTCCAGCCCATGCTCGGTATGCGCCGTGATAGTTTTGGCGACATCATGCCAGGCAGAGCCGCGGCGCATTTTGGCATACATCCCCAGACGTACGCGTTCGATCACATCCTCCGCTGTCACACACTCATGATCCCCGGTCACCCCTGCTGCGGCATAGACCGGAAGTCTCCAGTCACTCGCCGGCCAGGTGAAATGCCCGTCGACATACCGTCCCGCACGCAGCGTGGCCTGAATCTCCCCAATCATCTTCTCATCGCCATAGACTACCCCCGGGAAGTTCATGACTTCGCCGAGTGCGATCACATCCTCGCCCCAGGTGTAGGCTTCCGCTACTTCCTCCGGTCCGATGGACGCGCCGGTTGTCTCAAATTCCGCACCCGCAGAAGGGACACAGGAAGCCACCTGCATATAGGCAGCCAGCGGCGTTCCCCGCATCTCGTCAAGCATCAGCTTAATTCCCTTAAGCCCGAATACGTTGGCAATCTCATGGGCATCGAAGAAGCCTCCGGTCGTCCCCAGCGGCAGTACAGCGCGGGCGAATTCAGTCACCGTCAATTGAGTGCTCTCAATGTGGCAGTGTCCATCAATCAGGCCGGGAGCAATGTATCTGCCCGCCGCATCAATAACCTGCGTTCTCTCCCCAATCGTATGGGAGACGTCCTTGCCGACGTAAGCAATGCGCCCGCCCTGTACAGCGACGGACATGCCGTCCAGAATCTCACCGGAGCATACATTGACCAGCTTGCCGCCTGTAATTACCAGTGTAGCCTTCTGATCTCCCCGGGCTGTAGCTACCAACTCAGGCACGCAGTCGGCCAATGGTTGTCGTGTATAAGTCATCATGTGCACTCCCTTCCGGTTATCTATTTAGAAAAAACGGCCCTGACACCCCTCAAGGGGCGCAAGCCGTCACTTAAACAAATCGCATTGTATGATTATCTTACTTTTGAATCATATACGTCAAGTGCCGCCTGAACGCCCTGACTGGCAGGTACCGCGTACCCATGGCGGACAAGCACGGCCTCCAGCGCGCCAAGCAGACGCAGCACATTATTCTCCCGGCAGCTGAAGCCCATGGTACCAATCCGCCAAATCTGGCCTTGTAAGGGCCCGAAGGAGCTGGCGATCTCAATGCCGAAACGGTGCAGCAGCATGGAACGGACGGATTCCCCGTCTATGCCCGCCGGAATGAGCACACAGGTGACTACCGTCAGCTTGCTCTCCGCCTCCCCGTACAGCTCCAGCCCCATAGCTGACAGTCCGGCAATCAGGGCTTGCTCATGGAATTTGTGCCGGGCATACCGCGCTTCCAGCCCTTCCTCCAGGACCAGCCGCAGGCCTTCACGCAGAGCGTAGAGCATGGAGGTCATCTCCGTATGGTGATTGAGCCGCCGGGGACTCCAGTAATCCTGCAGCATACTCAGGTCGAGGTAATTACTGCGCACCACGGGCAGCTCGCTGACAGCAGCAGTGTCAGTTCTAAGTCCACGTTCTACCTGCTTGCGCTTCAGCAGCTTGGCCTCAGCCCGGTCATTATACGTTACCGGGGCCATACCTGAAGGGATGGACAGGCACTTCTGCGTTCCGCCGACCACGGCATCCAGCATCCAGGCATCTGTCTCTACCGGCACCCCGCCGATCGTCGCCACGGCGTCCACAATCAGCAGCGCATCCTGCTCCCGGCAGGCACGCCCGATCTCGGCCAGCGGCTGCACACGGCCTGTAGAGGTCTCGCCGTGAACCATCGCCACCACATCCGGCTTGAAGCTACGAATAGCTGCAATTACCTCCTCCGCAGGAAAAACACGGCCCCAGGTCTGTTCTATCGTGAGTACCTCAGCCCCGCAGCGTTCAGCAATCTCATGGAGCAAATGACCGAAACGGCCAAAGACCGGGACCAGCACCCGGTCCCCCGGTGCAATCAGGCTGACCATCACCGCCTCAATGCCGGAACGCGAAGTCCCGTCTACCGGATACGCCCACTGATTCTTGGTGGCGAACAGCTCACGCAGCATCTCCATCGTCTCATTCATGATCTCTGTGAATTCTGGATCGAATTGTCCCAGCACCGGATAAGACATCGCCCGCAGTACACGCGGATCAACCTCCACGGGGCCGGGGGTCATAATGCATCGCAAGGACGGCGACAAATCTTCGTACCGCTTCATGATTCTCTCCCCTCCCTCAAACCCGGTCTCCCGGGATTTTACGTATCCTCAGCATAAGCTAATCTATATAATATGGCTGTCAGCACTTCCAGTCCAGCAGCGAGATCCTCCGGTGAGGTATACTCCCCGGGAGAATGGCTGATCCCGCCCCGGCTCGGCACGAAGATCATCGCAGCCGGGCAGCGCGGGGCGAACAGCTGGGCGTCATGCCCCGCACCGCTGACCATGCTCAGATAAGGCTTCTCCTGCTGGAGACAGATCTCTTCAAGAGCCGCGCGCAGCTCCTGGTCCATAGGAGCAGGGGCTGTCTCCAGCAGCATCTGTACCTCAAGCGTCAGGCCGCGCCTGCGCCCAAGCTCAGCGAACTCCGCCAGGACCGCTGCGCAGAAGCGCTCCAGCACTCCGGCTTCGCTATGCCGGATATCCAGCGTGAACTGCACTTCGCCGGGAATCACATTGGATGTCCCCGGATAGACCTCTAGCCGCCCCGTTGTGGCTACCAGCGGATCACCCTCCGCCAGGGCGGACCGCTCCAATGCCAGCAGCATCTCCGCACTCCCGGCGAGTGCATCCTGTCTTAATCCCATCGGCGTAGTCCCTGCATGATTGGCCGTCCCGCCGACCTTGACAAGATACCGCCGCTGTCCGGCGATAGCCTGCACGACCCCGATTTTCCGGGACGTCCGCTCCAGAATAATCCCCTGTTCAATATGCAGCTCGACATAAGCGGCAATATCACTGCGCACAGGGCTACTATTGCGCCAGAAGCTTTGCTCCAGACCCGCCGCAGCTTCAGCGGCCAACCCTTCATTCCCTGTCAGGCCGCAGGCCGCCATCGCAGCCGCCAGCGTGATCCCATTCACATCTGCACAGTCTATACTTTCCTTGCCGTTATACAACCCGGTTACATTCCCCGAGCCCCAGAACGTCAGCGGAAAGCGGCTGCCCTCTTCCTCGCAGAAAGATACCACCGCAAGTGTCCGCAGCGGCGGACCGAAGGTCTCCAGAAGATAATGCAGTGCAGTTACAGCTGCCGCTACTCCATAAGCCCCGTCATACCGTCCGCCGTTAACCACCGTATCGATATGCGAGCCGGTCAGGATGACCTTATCGCTTACCTGAGAACCGGCCAATGTGCCATAGACATTCCCCACCTGATCCATCCGGACTTCAAGCCCGAGTCCAGCCATTCTCTCCTGCAAAAAATGCTGAACCCCTTGCCACTCCGGCGTATACAGCAGCCGGGTAACTCCGGGACCCTGGGCGCTATAGGCTGCGAGTTCATCCAGCAGCTTCAGCATCTCCCCGGCCGGGACATGCGGGACCGGCGGCTTCATAGCCCCGGCTGGCTGTGTCTGATACGCAGCCATTCTCCTCCACTGTCAGCAACAATGCCTTCCGCGGCAGTATAGACCCTATTGCCCCGGCAGATCGTCGCCGTTACCTTGCAGGATAAGGTCATTCCGACATAGGGACTATGCCGGTGGCGGTACAACAGATCCCCTGCCCGCAGGGTATAGGCTGCACCTGGATCAAGCAGTACCAGATCGGCATCCAGCCCCAGCGCGATGGAGCCCTTGCGCCCCTCCAGCCCGAACCGCCGGGCAGGAAGCCCGGAGAGCAGCGCCGAGATCTGCGTAACCGGCAGGCCGCGTACATGAACGCCTTCATGGAACATCAATTCCAGACTGCTCTGGGCTCCCGATATCCCGCCCCAGGCTTCCATGAACGACAGCCCGGGCGCCAGCTTCAGGTCGGGCGGACAGGGGGAATGATCGGAGGCGACCAGATCGACCCGGCCCGCAGCAAGTGCTCCCCACAGCCGGTCCCGTTCCCCGCTGCTGCGCAGGGGTGGAGCGCATTTGGCCAGCGCTCCGAGGGTCTCCATACTGTCTTCATCCAGGATGAGATAATGAGGACAGGTCTCTGCGGTCACATCCAGGCCACGCAGCTTGGCCTCATGAATCAGCTCCAGGGCTGCCGCTGTGCTGATATGGACGAAATGCAGCTTACAGCCGGTCCGCTCACTATACAGCAGCGCCCTGGACACAGCCTCCAGCTCCGCTTGCAGAGGACGCGAAGCCGCAAAATCCCGCGCACCGCTATGCCCGGCACGGAGTGCCGCCGCCCCCAACGCCGAGGTTATCGCTTCGCTCTCCGCATGCAGTGCGAGAATCCCGCCGGTTCCGGCGATCCGAAGCATTCCCTGATACAGGGTATCATCGTCCACCTCACGGAACCGGCCCTCGCCTTCACCGCCAGGATTCGAGATGAACGCCTTGAACCCGGTAACGCCTGCAGCCGCCAGTCCCTCCAGCTCCTCCAGATTCCCGGGCACCAGTCCGCCCCACAGCACATAATCCACCGCCGAGTTCCCGGCTGCGGCCTCCGCCTTCAGCCGGAGCGCCTCCAGACTCACCGTCGGCGGATTCCCGTTCAGCGGCATATCCGCATAACAGGTGCAGCCGCCAGCCGCAAGCGCAGCCGACCCGCTGCGGAAGCCCTCCCAGTGACCGAGCGAAGGCTCGTTGAAGTGAACATGCATGTCGATCATGCCGGGCAGCACATATTGTCCTTCCGCATCCAGAATTCTGGTCCCGGACGATGTCTGTAAGGCTTCACCCAGCGCAGCGATTTTGCCATCCTTCACCCCGATCTCAAGCCTGCGGACTTCTCCGGGCAGGACCACCTGTCCGTTCCTGATGATAAGCTCGTAACCTTCTTCCTTCATGATAGGCCCACCTCCGGTCTATTGGCTTAAGATTAGATGCAGCGGTACACTTAACTGCCGAGTTAACTCCCGCGATAAGTGCTGTATCCTCCAGGTGCAACCAGTAACGGTACATGGTAATGGGCGGAGGGGTCTGGTATATTGAATCGGATTGGAATCTGGTCCAGGAACGGGATTACAGCGCCTGCTCCCTCCTCCTCAGCTTCCGGTTCTCCGGCACCAGCCTGAGCGCCCCGGAAATAATCACCGGCCATAAACAGCAGCTCATAGCTTCCGGCCTGCATTTCTTCTCCCGCCAGCAGCGGAGCGTCCAGCCTGCCGTCCTCATTCGTCACCGCTTGGCATAGCAGCACAGGTCCTCCGGTATCCAGCCGCCAGAGCTGAAGCGACAGGCCCGCAGCAGGCTTGCCCTGTGACAGATCCAGCACATGAGTTGTCAGCCGTCCGTTCATTCCAGACATTTGCGTCACCTCCCTCCTATAATATGCAGTGCCCAGCCTCTATTCCGCCGCCAGCAGATCCTCCAGCCGAAAACGAGTAATCGCACCAATCTCCAGCAACGCCTGCTCTTGCTCCTCCTCCACCGAACGGTCTACCCGCTCACAGATAGCGCTAAGAATCTCTTCTTTAGTTTTGCCCCTTACGGCGAAGATGAACGGAAAGCGGAATTTCGCTGTATAGGCGGCATTCTGCCCGGTAAGCTTGGCGAATTCCTCCGGTGTCAGCCGGTCCAGTCCGGCCCTTTGCTGCTCAGCCGCTGAGAGCGGACTGACTGCAAGTCTTGTCGCCAGATCCGGGTGAGCTCTCAGCAGCGCCAGCACCTGGTCCGGCTCCGCCTGCCGTGCTATCTCCATCATGGCAGCATGCAGGTCCTGCACCGAATCGAACGGACGCCCGCTGTACACCCCCTCTGCTACCCAAGGGGAATGCTCGAAGATGCCGCCGAGCTGCTCCACGAAGTCTGTTTTCGCCATCGAATTAATCTGTTTCAGAGTTAACCGGTCCGCCGGTATAGTCATAGGCCAGCCTCCATCCCTCTAATTTGCATATTGCCGCCTGCGCCCTTCCGGTCTAGAACCGCTGTTCCCGGATATAAGGCGTTCCCAGCGATTCCGGCGTACCGGAGGGTTTGTTGCGGTTGCGGTATCCCAGATACATCAATACGAGAATGGTTACGACATAAGGAATCATTTTCAGAAAATAGGACGGCACCGCACTCCCCAACAGCTGAATACGGAACCCCAGCGAATCGAGCGCTCCGAAGAAGTAGGCGCAGAAGAGAGCGCGCAGCGGATTCCATCTGGCGAAAATCACCAGACCCACGGCGATCCAGCCCCGCCCGGCGGTCAGCCCTTCATTCCAGGTCGGCGCATATGCCAGCACCATATCCGCACCGGCCAGACCAATCAGCGCCGCTCCGGCAGTAACATAGCAGTAGCGTATCAGCTGCACACGAATGCCCATGACGTCCGCAGTAGCCGGATTGTCGCCGACTGCCCGCAGATGCAGCCCCCACGAGGTATGGTGAATCAGCAGATGCAGCACAAGGACGAGCAGAAGACTGAACCAGGTCAGCATATCCAGCCTGCCAAAAAGCTCCCCGAGCACCGGCACCGGCTTCAGTATCTCCAGATCCAGCTTGGGCAAACTGCCGGGCAGCGGAATGCCGCTGATCGACTTGCCCACATAAGCGCTAAGTCCGCTGCCGAACAGCGTCATCGCCAGGCCCGACATCGTCTGATTGGCCCTCAGCGTGACACATAAGAACGAATGAACCATGCCCAGAAGGGCGGTAATGGCTACCGCTGAGAGCAGCGCAAGGATCAGATTCCCGCTGCGGATGTAGACGATACAAGTCGTCACTGCCCCCATCAGCATCAGCCCCTCCGCACCGAGCTGGATAATCCCGGCCCGTTCGGTCAGAATGCCTCCCAGCGTAGCCAGCAGCAGCGGTGTTCCGGCGGAGATAGCGGCGATTAATAACTGTGTAGTGAAATCCATGAGTGAACTCCCTCCTGTACGAGAATGCTGTTATGCGCTCCGGCGGATGCGGAACCGGTGAATCATGTCGCCGGCAATCAGGAAGAACAGGATCGCGCCCTGCAGCATTTCCGATATGGACGAAGGCAGTCCGATCGTCTGAACACTGTAGCCGCCCACAATCAGGCCGCCGAACAGAATCGAAGTCACAATCAGGCCCAGCGGGTTCAGCTTGGCAAGCCAAGCTACGATGATGGCCGTATAGCCATAGCCCGGTGAGATCCCCTGCATTAGCTTATGCGTAACCCCCGACACTTCAGCCATGCCGGCAATCCCGGCAAGACCGCCGCTGATCAGCATGACGATGATAATATGCTTCTTAATATGAATGCCCGCATATCGGGCCGCTGTGGGATTGGCACCGATCAGGCGCAGCTCATAGCCCCAGCGGGTGAACCGGATCATCAGATAATAGATCAGCACGGCTACGAGGCCGAAGACCAGCCCGATATGCAGCCGGGTGCTGCCAAGCACCGGCAGGGACTGGGCGGCCGTGAACATCGGTGAACCCGGGAAGTTGAACCCCTTCGGGTCCTTCCAGGGACCGAACACTACATAATCCAGAGCCAGCAGGGCCACATAATTCAGCATCAGCGAGGTAATCAGCTCATTGACACCGAAATGGGTCCGCGGCACCGCCGTCATCAGGCCCCACAAGGCTCCGGCTGCTGTACCGAAAACCAGCATCAGCGTAATGGACCAGAAGGAAGTCAGGTCCGGAAAATAGATCGTTACTGCAGTAGCCGCCATAGCACCTACCGTCAACTGGCCCTCCGCCCCGATATTCCACACGGAGATCCGGTAAGCCACAGCAATGCCTAGCCCACAGAGCAGCAGCGGAATAGCCTTGACCATGGTTTCTGTGAAGCCGTAGGAGGTGCCGAAGGCTCCCCGGAACATTTTCTCATAGACGACCAGCGGGCTCATTCCATTAGCGGCGATGAACACCGCACAGAGCAAGAGCGCCAGAACAACCGACAGGATTGGCGTCCACCACGGTGAACGGGTACGGCTTGAATCATATTCCAGCCTGAGGGAGTACCACCTCCCGCTGCGCCCCGTCATCGGCGTAAGCGTTGCAGATTCATTTCCAGGCTTCGGACTCATACGGCGCTTCCCTCCCTGCTCCGGATACCGGCCATCATCAGACCGATTTGTTCCCGGTCCGCCTGATCATGATCGCTCTCGCCTATAATTGAACCGCCGTAGATCACCAGAATACGGTCAGATAACTGCAGCAGCTCATCCAGATCCTCTGAGATCAGCAGCACCCCGCTGCCGGAGCTGCGCAGCTCCATCAGCAGCTCATGCACCCCTGCCGCCGCGCCGACATCCAGCCCTTGTGTTGGATGCACGGCCACCATCAGCTTCGGTCGGTGGCTGACCTCGCGGGCGAACAGCAGCTTCTGCTGATTCCCGCCGGACAATTGCTGCACGGGAGTATCCAGCTCCGGCGTCTTCACATTGAAGCGGCGGACCAGCTCCTGTGACCAGGAGCGGTTCCTTGCCGCCTTCAGGAAGCCGAACCTGGAATGTTCCCCGCTGCGGTAAGACTTGAACAGCAGGTTGTCAACGGACCCCAGCCGTCCGGCCAGACCGCTCTTCATCCGGTTCTCCGGCACATGCGAGATGCCCGAATCGATGGCTCCTCTTACCGAAGCTGTTTTTACAGGACTGCCGTCAAACCGGATCTCGCCCGCCCGCCATGTTCTAAGCCCCGTCAATACCTCCGCCAGCTCCTTCTGCCCGTTGCCCGCGACTCCGGCCACGCCCACAATTTCGCCTTCATGAACAGTAAGCGACAGGGCATCCAGCGCCTTGCGGCCATGATCCGCAGCCACCTCCAGATCGCGGACGATCAGCAGCGGCTCTCCGGCCGTCGCTTCGCGCTCCTGACGGCTGATCGTAACCTCCCGGCCCACCATAAGCCGGGCCAGCTCCAGCTCATCCGTCTCGCCCGTCATCAGCGAAGCAATCATTTTCCCCTTGCGCATCACGGAGATCCGGTCCGAGGAGGCCATGACCTCCTTCATTTTATGCGTAGTCATGATCACCGTCTTACCCGCCTGCTTCATCACCTGAAGCGTCTCGAACAGCTGCTCCGCCTCCCCCGGCGTCAGCACCGAGGTCGGCTCATCCAGAATGATGATGTCTGCCCTACGGTACAGCGTTTTGACAATCTCAACGCGCTGCTGTTCGCCGACAGACAGCTGCCAGATCGGCTGGTCGACGGGAAATTTCAAGCCAAAGCGTTCTCCAAGCGCCTCTATCTCTTCATGCTTACGTTTAATCCATCTGCTGCCGCGCCAGAAAGACGACTTTTCGCCAAGCACGATATTCTCCACCGCTGTAAGGCTCTGCACCAGTCTGAAGTTCTGAAAGACCATGCCTACACCAAGCAGTGCCGCATCCTTCGGGGAACGGATTCTGGCTGGTTTGCCATGAATGAGAATCTCCCCGGCGTCCGCCCGGTACACTCCTGACAGCATACTCATGACTGTGCTTTTCCCTGCCCCGTTCTCCCCGAGCAGCGCGTGAATCTCCCCCGCATTTGCCGAAAAATCAACTTGATCGCTGGCCGTTACAGCACCGAATGTCTTCACTATCCCGCGCATTTCAACCGAAGGGTCCTGCATGGTACTACGCTCCTTTCAGGGTAGTTATAGTACAGGTGGGGAAGGCTCCGGTATCCGGAACCCGCCCCACCCGTAAGGCTGTGCTGTATGAAGATGTGTAGCAGCTGTTATTGCGGAATCGTGCCCTCGACACCCTTGACCAGCCAGTTCATGCCAAGCACCTCTTCAAGGGTCAGCTTCTGACCGTCCTTAACGGTTACATTACCCTTGTTGTCCGAGATTGGTCCGGTGAAGACCTCCAGCTCGCCGCTGATGATTTTGGCCTTGGCGTCCTCCACCAGCTTCTTCACATCCTCGGGAACCTTGTTGCCGAATGGCGCCAGCTCCACCATGCCGTCCGCCATATCGCCGGAATACTGCTCACTTTTCCAGGTTCCGTCCATCACAGACTGTACAGCTTTCACATAATAAGGACCCCAGTTCCATACAGGGTTGGTTAAGTAGTTGTCCGGTGCATACTTGCTCATATCCGAGTCATTCCCCCCGGCAAAAGCTCCCCGTTCCGCCGCAGCCTGAAGGGTAGCCGGTGAATCCTGATACGCCAGCAGGACATCCGCCCCTTTGTCGAGCAGGCTGATGGCCGCCTGACGTTCAGTGGCAGGGTCATACCAGGTATTCGTCCACACCACATCCACCTTAACCGCCGGGTTGACGCTCTGCGCGCCCAGCGTGAAGGCGTTCAGATTATAGATCACCTCGCTGATCGGGAAGGCTCCCACATAGCCGAGATGGTTTTTCTTTGTCATTTTGCCTGCCGCGATCCCCGACAGATAGCTTGCCTGATAGTTTTTGCCGAAGTACGTCCCCATGTTCTCTGCTGTCTTGTAGCCGGAAGCGTGCAGGAATTTCACGTTAGGGAATTTACCGGCTACATTCAAGGTGAAATCCATATAACCGAAGCTTGTGGTGAACACGATGTCATGGTTCTGTGCAAGCTCTGTGATGATCCGCTCGGCATCGGCGCTTTCCGGTACATTTTCAACGAAATCCGCCTTGATCCCAAGCTCCTTCTCCATATACAGGCGGCCCTGATCATGCTGATACGTATACCCGCCGTCACCCGGAGGCCCGATATAGACAAAAGCAACCGTCGGCTTCTTCGCCGCTGCCTCTGCTCCTGCCGGCGCCTCGCTGCCTGCCGGTGTACTTGCCGCCGAAGGCTCTGTCGTTGCTGCCGCACCCGTATTAGACGCCGTATTATTCTTCGTGCAACCCGTCAGAACCACCGCCAGCAGGAACATCGTGATGACGCTGAATTTGAATGCCAGACCCCTTTGTTTCATAATTCTCCTCCTCCAGGATATCTCTCCTAATGGCTACAGCCATTAATTTATCTCTACTATACTGAGGCGCAGCACTTACGTAAATTTATATAACATAGCTTTGTGTGTTTGGATAAGAAGAGGGGCCGCTTTTGTGCTTCATGCACGAAGTCATCTCAAATTAAACTTAAATTAAGTGATATTACCTTACATGCCTTTGAAAAATAGCGAATTCACTGTCTATTGCCGCTCCGCACGCTCCATTCTTTGCGGAATTCCCCGAAGCTCTCTGGCAGCCCGGCCTCTGCGAACGTCTGAACAGGCTCTTGCGGCAGGATGAGCCCTTTATACTCCTTGGTCCGCATAATAGCGGCTATGCCCTCTTCCTCGTCCAGTTCCTGAAGTCCGCTGAACAGCGTGCTGGCGAACAGGGCTGGCGGCATCAGCAGCCCTTCCTGTGCACTTGTGACATAATCAAGCTCAGGATGCTGCTCATACGCTTGGATGAAACGGCGGATCTGAGCCGCTGCCACAAACGGCTGATCCGCCGCCGCAATGACCACCGCATCCGGCTGAAGCAAAGCTACAGCATTCAAGCCGCAGCGCAGTGAAAAGGACAGGCCCAGATGGGCCGTCAGACAAGTCTCAATCCGCCGCATATTCTCCGCCTTCCCGGCCGGTGGCAGCCAGCCCAAAGGATCATCCGCACGAACCACCACAACCAGCGGCGCAAGCCCGCAGGTCTCCAGCTCGCTAAGCATCGCCGCACCGGCTGAACCCGTGCCCGCCCTGTTCAGAGAACCTTCAGAGGCCCCTGCTCCATTACTGCGGCTTGCCGCCAAAAAGATTCCGGCCACCTTCATTGTTCTTCACTCCTTTTTTTGGGCAATCTGCTCATGGACGGCTGTTATTCGCGCTCCAGCATTCTGCGGAACAGGAAGACCAGCTTCAGCTTCATGAGATCATTGATTTTTTTGAAATCGACATCCAGCAGCTCGCTGAGCTTCTCAATCCGGTAAGTGGCCGTATTGCGGTGAATGAACAGCTTCTTGGCCGTCTCGTTCACATGGCCATCATTCTCCAGGTAGACCTCCAGCGTGTGGAGCATCTCCTTAACATATTCAGGCTCCCGGCTAAGCAGCCCCCGCAGGCAGCCGCTGTAGTAACGCTCCATGGTCTCCGCCGGAATCTTGCTCAGCAGCAAATCAAGCTCCAGCTGGCGGTAATGCACCACATTTCCGTGCGCGCCCCATTGCCGGGCCATCCCCATACATTCCTTAATCTCGGCAAAAGCTTCCTTCAGCCCCTCCGGCTTATGCTTCACGCTGCTGACAGCCGCCTGCGGATAATACCCTTTATCGAACTTCAGGCTGTCAAAGCATTCCTGAATTAGCGCCCGGAACTCCTCCGGCTGATGCGGCCCGGCCGGGTACAGCGACACCAGTCCCTCCTCCACAAGGAAGTGAACCGCCTGCAGGCTATGCAGCACCGGATGCTCCGAATACTCCTCCTTCAGACGCAGCAGCTCTCCCTGCCGGGCTTCTCCCGCAGCAGCCACATCGGTAAGCAGCAGTTGAAACGGGGACTGAAGCAGCGTAATCTCCAGCCGGAGCGCTGCCTGCGCCAGCTCAGCGTATTTCAGCCCGTCATTCAGGAACCGCCGCAGCAGCCCGCTGAATTCCCGGTGTCCGGCCTGCTCGAAATAATCCTCCAGCCCGGTATGCATATGATAAGAAATCAGCTCAGCCCCCTGGACGAACAGACTTTCCTCCACGGGCAGCAGCAAGGGATCAATATCGCAATAATGAAGGTAACCGAGGCATTTTCCGGCCTGTAGCAGCGGAAGCCGGTAGCCAGTGCCCCCTCCAAGCCGGAAGCGCTGATTGCGGGGCGGCCAAGGCCATCCTTCCAACTGCTCACTCTCGGTATACCCCGAGTTGTTGAATACTACCGTCCCGCGGCTACTGATTACAGCCAGCGGATAACCGATGATCTCGGAGACGGTGTCCAGCAGCGGACGGCTGCGACCGGAACGTAAGGCAAGACGCATTAGCAGCCGCTGCTTCTCCATCATGCTCTGCAGCGTGCCCACGCTGCGCGACAGCTCCGCGCGGAACAAGCCGTTCATCTGGTCGGAGAAAGTGAACTGGAACGGCAGCTCGATCAGCGGGAAATTCAGCTGCTCCGCTTCCGCAATCAAGGGCGGCGGCACAGCCTCCCAGAACCGGCCCAGCTTAATGCCCAGCCCCGCTGACCCGCGCCGGTTCAGCATCTGCAGCAGTGCCGAGGCATCCTCCGGGCTGTCCTTGATCAGATAGGCTGTGGTCAGCAGCATTTCCCCTTCCTTGATCCAGTCCGAGATGTCGGGAGCATCCATGACATTGATCGATTTCACAATCCTGTGCTTCCCCTTGGCCCCGGCAATCAGCTTCGCTTCAGATAAAGGATAAATGGACAACGCTTCTTCCACCGTAAGATGCATAGCCACCCCTCCTTCTCTACCTTCATAATAGGTCCATTATAGGTTCATTCGATTCATATGTTACTTTATGTAACATTATAGATAAAATGACCGCTGTTGGAAAGAGAAAAGTTAAAATAGGATTAGTTTATGTTATATATTATTACGTATAAGTAACAAACGGCAGCATCGACCCTCATTCGGTCCCTTGGAGCTGCATTCGGCCTGTTCATCCCCGCACCGGCCAAATGTATGCTGTTTTTCACATACATTCGGCTCGCTCACCCCCGTACCAGCCCATTTGGCACGTTCACCCCCGTACCAGCCCATTGTATGCTGTTTTTCACATACATTCGCTGCGCTCATCCCCGCACCGGCCCATTGTATGCTGTTTTCCGCATACATTCGGCTCGCTCACCCGCCACCGGCCCATTGTATGCTGTTTTTCACATGCATTCGGCCCGCTCCCCCCCGTACCAGCCCAATGTATTCGGTTTTCCACATACATATGGTCCGAGCACCCTCGCCCAACTGACGGATCTCCTAACGATCAGCAAAAAGCCCTGGTTCTCTTCGTTCAGAGAACCAGGGCTATGACTTCTTACTTCCATACCTCCTGTATCCATGACAGGAGCCTCAGATCTTGTCCGTGCCCGCCGATGACGGACAGTCCCAGCGGCAGTCCGCCGGGGCCGGGCACTGGCAGCGTAACCTGCGGCAGCCCGGCCAGTCCGGCCAGGCAGCTGAGCATCATGGCGCTGCTGCGGCTCCGCTCCAGCTGCCCGGGTCCGGCGCCGCGCAGCGGGGCCGGACCCGGCACGGTCGGAAGGACGAGACAGCCGTCCTTCCCGAGCAGCACCCTCAGCCGCTGAGTGATCCGGCTGCGCAGCATACCGGCCGGGCTGTGATCCGCCCCGGCTAGCCCTGCCGCCCAAGCGAACCGGGCGGCAATATCCGGCCCGAAGACCGGCTGCTCCCGCCCGATCCACTCCCCATGGGATGCCCAGATCTCGGCACCCTGCAGTTCGCGGAAGGCGTCCATCCAGGTCTTCAAGCCTTCCGGGGCAACCACGGCTTCAGCAGCCTGTAGCGAAGCGCCCGCTTGAAGCTTGTCCAGCCCCCGCCTCAGGTAGTCTGCACAGTCCTGCTCCACAAGCGCCCAGCCTTCCGGGGGGAAGAACATCTGGGACAGCCTGAGGTCTGCGCCGGACTCTTCAACCGACTCGCCACTGCTCTGCTCCATACTATTCTCCATGCCCTGGGCGATATCGCCTCTGTCCATAGACCCGAGTAGATCGCCCGCCTTCTTCCGATTCTCCCCGCCCTGCGCATCTCCGCCGCTGTCCACAGGCCCGAGCAGAATACGCCCCGTCTTCAACAGCAGCTCCGTGCTTCCAGCGATCCAGCCCACCGTGTCAAAAGCCGGGGCCAGCGGAATAACCCCCTCCAGGGATACCGCCCCGTGCGATGGACGATAACCAAACACACCGCAATAAGCGGATGGAACCCGGACAGAGCCGCCCGTATCCGTACCGAGGGCAAAATCTACACTTCCCGAGGCCACCGCCACCGCTGACCCGCTGGACGAGCCGCCGGGAATCCGGTTCTCCCCGTGCGGATTCACTGGCGTACCGTAATGATAGTTCTCTCCACCAAGGCTGTACATCAGCTCATCCGTATGGGCAGCCCCCCGCAGCGCAGCTCCGGCATCCAACAACCTGCGTACAGCAGCTGCATGGGAGTCCGCCGGTTCGTGGCTGCGCAGCCAGTCCGGGTTACCGGCGGAAGAGCGGTGCCCGGCCACTGCGAAGACATCTTTTACCGTGAAGGTCAGACCGAGCAACGCCCCGTGTCCGCTGCCGGGAATCTCCAGCTCCGGGACCCGGAATGCACCGTACCGATTATCAAGAACCATGCTGCTCCACCTCTCCCTCCCGGACAAACCGGATCTATCTCCCTATCTCCCTATCTCCCTATCTCCCTATCTCCCTATCTCCCTATCTCCCCATCTCCCCATCTCCCAACTTCCTTATCCCCTTATCCCTCAGTCTCCCTATCGCCCTACTCCATATCTCCCTGCCACGAATTCATTCCCTCTACCACCCGATAGCCGCTCCATCAGAGCGAGGGTCCGTCCCCCCGCTACGGTAGCCGTTACTGTCAATCGAGATGGCATGGGCGTGCCCCATCACCCCGTCATAGCTCTGTGCCTCACGGACCAGATGCCCCGCCTCCGCCAGCTCCGCCCGCACCGCTTCCGCCACCCGGTTCTCGATCCGCAGCTCCTGAGTCGGCTCCCCCCAGGTTCTGCCCCAGACGAAGCGGGGTTCACTCACCGCAGTCTGCGGGTCCATCCCATAGTGAAGCATGCGCGTGAGCAGCAGGGTCTGCGTCTGCGGCTGTCCTTCACCGCCCTGTGTGCCATAAAGATAGGCTGGCTTTCCGTCCCGGCAGGCCATCGCCGGCATCAGCGTGTGGAAAGTGCGCTTATGCGGCTCCAGCGTATTGACATGGGCGGGATCAAGCGAGAAGAAGGAGCCACGGTTCTGAAGCAGAATTCCCGTATTCCCGGCCACCACCCCCGACCCGAATTCGAAATACAGACTCTGGATGAACGACACCGCGTTGCCCTCTTCATCCACCACCGCTGCGTAAGCTGTATCCCTTCCAACCGGTTCGCTGCTGAGAGCAAGCGCCTTACGGGGAGAAATCGCCGCCGCGAGTTGTGCCGCATAGGGCTTACTCAGCAGACGGTCCAGCGGAATACTGCGGAAGGACGGGTCGGTGAGCACCTGGTCGCGGTCACGGAAACTCAGCTTCAGTGCCTCCACCAGCAGATGATAATACTCATAGGAGCCGTGCCTGATCTCCGCGAAGTTATAATGCTCCAGGATATTAAGCGCCATGAGCGCCGTGAAGCCCTGCGAGTTCGGCGGAACCTGATAGACGGTATGCCCATGGTATTCAGTCTGAAGCGGCTCCTCCCAGCTCCCCTGATGGTCCGCGAAATCATCGCGGGTCAGATAACCCCCGGAAGCCTGCATATAATCACTGATTTCTTTCGCAATGCTCCCTTTATAAAAAGCATCCCGGCCTCCCGCCGCAAGCGTCCGCAGCGTCCCGGCCAGCTGCCGCTGCACAAACCGCTCTCCCGCCGCCGGAATTTGGCCGCCGGGAAGATACACCGCCGCCGCTTCAGGCGACAGCGCGGCTCCAGCCAGAACGCTGCCGCCATGCTGATCCGGCGACAGCGGAAAGCCCCCGGCGCTGTAGCCGATAGCCGGCTCCAGCACCTCGGCCAGGGTCAGCCGTCCATACTCCCGCTGGACGGCTGACCAGCTATCCGCCATTCCGGGCACCGTAATGGCGCTGCGCACACCCCGCCGGGGGATGGCCTCCTCTCCGGCATAACAGTCCCGGCGGACGGCGTAGCCCGAGCGTCCGCTGCCGTTGTAAGCCCGCACGCGCCCTTCGCTGGCGCTGTACCCCAGCCAGAAGGCGTCGCCGCCGAGCCCGGTCATATGCGGGTAGACTACAGCCAGCGCCGCGCTGACTGCAACGGCCGCATCATAGGCGTTGCCGCCTTTGGCCAAAACTTGCGCGCCCGCTGCCGAGGCCAGATAGTGCGGGCTGACCACCATCGTTTTCGTTCCGATTACAGGTCCTCTTCTCATATCCCGCCCCCCTCCCTGCCGCTTAAGTTAGTGTCATTTAACAGCAGGCCCGGAACCCCTGTCAACGACTTCCGCAGGACCGTACATTTGCTGCCGCTTATTTTGTGAGCCATGCACAAATTTCAGGATGGAAGCAGGCCCGGGCCTGCCATTCCTTCTATCCGTCTGTTATATAGAGCTGCAGCAGACTACAGCCATAGTACGCCCTGTCTGTGCGCCCCCCTTATTTCAGGATATATTGCGACAGCACAGCCTGCACTTCATAGATATCGACCGATTTGTTGAAGGTTTTCTTCAGCGGAAGCCCCGCGCCCGAGATATACAGGCACAGCTCCGCATCCAGGTCGAAATGCCCCGCCGTCTCCACGGAATAATGAGTGATGCTTTTGTAAGGAACGGAGTGGTATTCGGTTTTCTTGCCGGTCATGCCCTGCTTGTCTACAAGAATCAGCCGCTTGTCTGTGAAAATAAACATGTCCCGGACCAGCTTATATGCGCGCTCAATCTTTTCATTCGGAGCCAGAATCCGTCCGTATTCCCGCTGCACCTCCCCCAGCTCCACCTGAGTTGCATTGCCCAGCAATCCGTTAAAAATCGCCATAGCTCTCCTCTTTTCCCGCAGCCGTTATAAGGGCACCGCCCCTTCGCCACACTCCATACTACTTACAGAAGCATTCATTTATGTCTGGGCGGGAACAATTCTCCTTGCTTATTCCGGGATTTTTGGTTACACTAGCTTTAAATTTATCAAAAAGGAGGTGTAGGAGAATGGATCACAATCGGACCAACAGTGTTAGCAGCCGGCTGATTAATATTATGGCGGGCATCGTTCATGTAAAATCGGACAACGGGAGAAGTCTGTCCATTTACACGAACTTAATAACACTACAACATTGTGAAATGCCTTTCTCGCCTACACTTCAACGGATGTCTTAACCCGAAGAATTCTCAGGCCGCAGGGAAATTTCCCTGCGGCCTTTTTATGTACTTTTGACCGGATAATTCGGATAACCAGAAGCGGCGGAGCAGAGAGCATTCTAATAAAAGGAGCCTAACGATGATTATCTCATGTCAAAATATCCAAAAATACCACGGTGCCCAGCTCGTCCTGAGCGATGTCACCTTCGATATCCGCCAAGGCGAAAAAATCGGCCTGATCGGCCGCAACGGCTGCGGCAAAACCACCCTCTTCCACCTGCTGAGCGGGGAGGAACGCCCGGATCAAGGACAGCTCGCTATCCGCCGGGGCAGCGTCATCGGTCTGCTTGCCCAGATTCAGGAAGTGAACGACAACGAGACGGTCTACGCCGTCCTTCAGCGCAGCTTCGCGGAGCAGCTCGGCTGGCAGCGCCGCCTGCGGGAGCTGGAGCAGGAGATGTCATCCTCCGGTGCGGGCGAAGACGAGCAGGCCTGGAACCGGCTGCTTAAGGAATACGGCACCCTGCAGGAGAAGTTCGAGGCGGCAGGCGGCTATGAGCTGGAAGCCTCGATCCAGCGTGTAGCCTCAGGGCTGGGGATTGGAACGGAGCAGTACGACCGCCGCTTCTCCTCCCTCTCCGGCGGAGAGAAGACCAAGGTAGGGCTGGCCGAGCTGCTGTTGCGCCGTCCCGACATCCTGCTGCTCGATGAGCCGACCAACCATCTGGACATGGAGGCTATCGAGTGGCTGGAGAAGTTCCTCCAGAGCTATGATGGCACGGTTCTGGCAATCTCCCATGACCGTTATTTCCTGGATGCCGTGGTGAAGAAGGTCATTGAGATTGAAGACGGGGAGGCTTTCACCTTCCATACGAACTACAGCGGCTATCAGGTAGAGAAGGAAGCACGGCTCCTTCAGCAGTTCGCCGATTATCAGGAGCAGCAGAAGAAGATCAAGCAGATGCAGGAGAGTATCAAGCGGTTGATTGAATGGGGAAAGCTGAATCCGCAGAACGTTTCGTTCCCCCGCCGGGCAGCTTCCATGCAGAAGGCACTGGACCGGATGGTCAGAGTCAAACGTCCGGTTCTGGAGCGGAAGTCCATGGATCTGCAGCTCCAGCAGGAGGATCGGACCGGCAACCAGGTCGTCATCCTTGACCGGATCAGCAAGTCTTACGGGGAGCGCAGGCTCTTCTCGGCCGCCAGCGATATTCTGCGATACGGCGAGACCACCGCACTAATCGGCGGCAACGGAGCAGGCAAAAGCACCCTGCTGAAGATCATCCTCGGCCAGGAAACACCGGACAGCGGGAGCTGTACCCTTGCTTCCAGAGCCGTGGTCGGTTATCTGGCCCAGGAAGCTGTGCCGGAGGAGGGCGGCCACTCCGTGCTGCGGTATTTCCGCGAGGAGGCCGGACTTGAAGAAGGCGAAGCCCGCGGCCAGCTGGCACGCTTTCTCTTCTACGGCAGCGATGTCTTCAAGAGCATCACTAACCTCTCAGGAGGAGAATGGACCCGTCTGCGCTTCGCGATCCTGATGCACAAGAGGCCGAACCTGCTGATTCTGGATGAGCCGACCAACCATCTGGATATCGATTCCCGTGAAGCGCTGGAGGAAGCGTTGGAGGAGTTCCCCGGCACCGTGCTGGCGGTATCCCATGACCGTTACTTCATCAACCGCTGCTTCGGCAAGCTCTGGCATATTGACGGCGGACGCTTCTCCTCCTTCTCGGGTAACTACGAGTATTATAAGGAAAAGCTGGCCGAACATGCCGAAGCCGCCCAGCGGCAAGAGGCCACGCAGCCGGAATCTTCCGGGGGAGGCACCGGCAAGCCCCGCTCTGTAAGCGGGCGGGCAGAAGCATCCCCATCCGCCCCAGCCAGTCCGAACCGCAAGCCGCGTCCGGCGGCTTCGTGGGAGCAGGACATTGCCGCAGCGGAAGCACAGCTTGCTCTTATCGATGCTGAAATGCTGGACCCGCAGCTTTCGAGCAATGCAGAGAAGCTGGCCGAGCTGCAAGGAATGAGAGATGCTGCGCAGCAGAAGCTCGATGAGATGTATAGCGGCTGGTTAAGCGAAGCTGAGATGTGAATTTTAGACAGCTAAATACTATATCTAAGGTAGAGGTGACCGTAATGACATTAACCCCGGAAATTGCGAAATATTGGGAGAGTTATCTGGTTAAGCATCCGGAAGCAGCGGACAAATTCGACAGCGCTTGGGCATTCGGCGACAATCCCCGGCTGGCAGATGAGCTGCTGGATCTGGTTCTGAGAGGAATCAAGACCGGGACCGCGCAGAATTATGAGCTGATTGAAGCACAGGGGCTGACCATGCCTTTTACAGGCGGGTTATCCATACTGCTGGACAGTGAGGGGCAGCCGCGTGCGATCATCGAAACGACGAAGGTGGAGGTCGTTCCATTCGCTGAGGTAACGGCTGAATTCGCCTACTCCGAAGGGGAGGATGACCGCAGCCTTGAATCCTGGCGCTACGAGCATGAGGTGTTCTTCACCAGGGAGCTGGAGCGTGAGGGCAAGCCATTCAACCCGGATATGCGGGTGGTCTGCGAGACCTTCCAGCTGGTGCATATCAACAACGACTTGTAATTTCAGCATAAAAAGGCTGCTTCTTCACTTCGAAGAGGCAGCCTTCATTGTATATGTGTAAGTTTAGTAGTGGAATATAGCTTCTGCGGACGGGTCTTAGAAATTCCAGATGCCCATCATCCAGCCGATCAACGAGATCCATAAGGGAATACTGATCAGGACACCCCATACCAGGCCCGTGGCGATATTGCCCTCTGTAGGCCGGGTCATCCCCTCCTGCGCAAGCGGAAGTCTTAACTCTTCTTGTTCCATGCGATCCCCTCCTAAAATTCTTATCGTCAAAGCAGAGGAAAAAATGTAGACCGCCGGGCCCAAAAAGAAGTGTTTTCGATAATTTTTTTAGATATAAAGACTCAGCGGAATATCATTGTAAAGGCTTACATAAATAGTATTAACCAAAAATTGTATTGACGAAAACTAATATACACTCATGGTTATCTATTATATGCAGTGCTTTAGTCCAATATTACTTCTTTTTCGGGATTATGTAAATATTGGAATAGAGTGTGCAGCTGTTCTACCGTATTGCGCTCTTCCGACAATTCGGGCAATGCATCCTCGGCAAAAAAACCCGCACCGTTCGTCTCCACACCACCCGCCGCTTCCCCGCCGTTAATTCTGCAGAGAATGAACATTTTGTAGACATGATACGGCTCCGGCAGATGCTGATGGAATTTCTTATCCAGCACAGCAAGCAGACGGACCGCTTCCGCCTGGTAGCCGGATTCCTCGGCAATCTCCTTCACCACCACCTCGCTCGGTGACAGGCCGATGTCCGCCCACCCTCCGGGCAGTGCCCATTTTCCGTCGAGCTTCTCGTGTACGAGCAGAATTTTATCATCCTGAAAAATAACTCCCCGGACGTCCACCTTAGGCGTACTATACCCGCCTTCGCCCGCGAAGGAGAGCCGGATACGCTCCTTGCTCTCATACGTATAATTCGCCAGAATATCCACGCTCAGCTCCCGCAACGCCTGATAACGTTCAATATCGTATACATCCTTGGCATACGCCAGCCCGGTCTGGGCAATCCCTTGAATTTCTTTGGCCCAGGTTAACCATTTCGGTTCCACAAGCACACCGCCTTCACTCGGATTTGATTACGCCCTTAATTCAAGACGCTCTACTCGCACAGCATCAGATGACGGGAGAACGCACCTTTTCGCGCCACACAACGGTCTATAATTGTAAAACCGGCCGCAGCAATCATCTCATCCACCGCCTCAATCGCCACAATGACCACTCTGTCCGCAATCCGTCGCGTATGGCTCAGAATCGCAAACTGCTCTTCGGGGGTAATCCGTGAATACAGATTATAAGGCATATCCACGATGGCCGCATCGTAATGCTCCTGGATGTCTGCGATATCTCCGAGCGTAACAACGCTCTCAAAGCCGAAATGAGCGATGTTCGTCCGTGCACCAGCAGCAATTAGCGGGTTAATATCACGGCCGACAACATCGATGCCCATCGACAGCGCTTCTACCATTACTGTGCCAATTCCGCAGCAGGGATCGATCAGCTTCACACCGGGTATGCGCGGAACCGCCATATTGACCGCCGCCCGGGCTACCCGTGTGCTGAGCGCTATGGAGTAACTGCGGGGCTTTTTCATCTGCCGGAACCAGGTTGCATTGTTCTTATGATAAGGGCCGAAGTACCAGCGTCCGCCGAGCGTTACAATCCCGTACACCAGCTCCGGATGGTTTACATCTGCCTCTCCCTCAATCCGCAGGCCGATTTCCCGCTCAATCACTCTGCGCTCAGCGTATTCGATTTTATGCTCAGGAGTCAGATCATTAGTCTTCACAAAAATAACCTTGAAGCTCCGCCCCCCCAGCTCTACCTGCTCTGTCTGCTTGTAGATCTCAGGCAGCGTGTCCCCTTCGTACATCACATCAATCCGCTCTTTGATAAAAGGACTACGGCTGACATCCACCTCTACCCCGCTTGCAAATATAGCCGGAGGGATCTCCCGGCCGAACAGGCAGCGCAGCTCCATTCCGCATAACGAGGTCTCATCCGGCGAATGGGCATACGTATAAATATATATCGGTTCAACACTTGCAGGTATGTTCGTTGACACTACAATTTCGCTCCTGTCGCTTCCGCCGCGCTCGGCGGTTCCTTTGCTTAAACTAAGTAAGTCTATCACGGTTACTGCCAGTAATCAACAGCCTGCAAGGAACTGTTCCCCAAGCTACGCAGCTCGGGTCCCCCTCCGATTAACGGCTGGGACAATCCTTTTTTGATCCAAGGGGATATCTCCAGTATAATGAATGCATTACACTGCCGAACCTGAGCCGCAGAGACCCTCCGTTATGCATGTTGCCGCATAATACGGGTAGCTGTGGTATTAAGCAGCGAATTCCAAGGAGGTACATACCCACAATGTCATACGAAACTTATTTTCAGGCTGAGCGTGAAGCCCAGCTTAATGAACTCAAGCAATGGCTGGCTATCCCCAGCATTTCAGCCCTGTCCACCCACAAGGAAGATATTAATACCGCAGCCGGCTGGCTGGTTGAGACCCTAAAGCGTGCGGGTCTTGAGAATATCGAGTTGCACCCTACAGCCGGTCATCCGGTGATCTATGCAGATTACCTTCACGCTCCCGGCAAACCGACCATTCTGGTCTACGGCCATTATGATGTACAGCCGGTTGATCCGCTGAACCTGTGGACTACGCCTCCGTTTGAACCGGAGATCCGTGACGGCAAGCTGTATGCGCGCGGCGCTACAGACGACAAAGGTCAGGTATTCATGCATATCAAGGCTATTGAGGCTATCCTCAAGCAAGAGGGCACTCTGCCGGTCAACATCAAGCTCTGCATCGAAGGGGAAGAAGAGATTGGCAGCGTCAACCTGCCGCCATTCCTGGAAGCTAACCAGGACAAGCTTGCAGCAGATGCCGTTCTCGTCTCGGATACCTCCCTTCTGGAACGCGGACGCCCTGCCATCTGTACCGGACTCCGTGGTCTCTGCTCAATGGAGGTCACAGTGAACACCGCCTTGACTGATTTGCACTCCGGCTCCTACGGCGGCGGCGTTCCTAATGCGCTGCATGCGCTGGTCTCGCTGCTCAGCACCCTTCACGATGACAAGGGCCGTGTATCTGTAGAAGGCTTCTACGAAGGCGTACCTGCCCTGTCCCCGCTGCTGCGCGAAGAATTCGCCAAGCAGGGCGTAGATGAAGACAAAATCCGGACCGCCCTCGGCCTGGAGCAATTGTACGGCGAAGAAGGCTACACCTTCGTGGAACGGGTCGGCGCTCGTCCAACACTGGAGCTGAACGGCGTATACGGAGGCTTCCAAGGCGAAGGCAGCAAGACGGTAATCCCTAAAGAAGCCCATGCCAAAATTACCTGCCGCCTGGTCGGCGACCAGGACCCTCAGCACATCCTGGATGCCGTTGAAGCCCATCTGAAGGCTAATATTCAAAAGGGCGCCAAGGTTCAGGTGAAGCAGATGGAGAAGGCACGCGCCTTCAACATCGACCCGTCGCACCCGATCCTCCAGACCGCTGCCGATGCTTACGGCAAGTTCTACGGCACCCGCGCCCTCTTCACCAAAGACGGCGGATCTATCCCGATCATGGAGAGCTTCGCCCGCATCCTGAAGGCGCCGGTTGTCCTGATGGGCTTCGGACTCGATGACGAGAACCTGCACGCACCGGACGAGCACTTCAACCTGGAGAACTTCGACAAAGGCCTGCTGACCCTGGTCGAGTTCCTGAAGACCGTTTAACGTCCAAGGCAGACGGCTTACCTGTCATTTCATAAAGCCAGGCCCCCGAAGGATCGGGGGCCTGGCTTTTTCAACAGATGAATTAGCTGTGGCTGGTGTAGCCGGTGTGAGTTGTGACACCTGTGCTACTTATTCAGCTTTTAAGGTAACATCGCTGGGTTCATTTTGACTTTTCTAACGTATTATCCGGTGAATTCAGGTGCACTAATGCTCTTCATTTCTGCTTACCGTCAACTTTCAGCGAATTCAGGTGCACTAATGCTCCTCATTTCTGCTTACCGTCAACTTTCGGCTAAGTTTTATATGCTGGAGCGTATGCAGTCTTTGTGCTACTACTCACCTTTGCAATCCAGCCATCTAATTTCTCGTATGGCCACAGCTGGCGGAATCAGTGGGATTTATCCCCTTGATTTTCACGTGTAACTGACTTTCAGCTGCATCAGTGGGATTTATCCCTCTCATTTTCAACTATCGCCCAATTCAGGCCGAATTAGAGGGACTTTTACCTTTGAATGAAGCCGCACCCTACTTTCAGCAGATTTAGTTATTGTTCTGCCAGTATGTACTATCCCTTATGTTCTGTCCCTATGTACTCACGTATCTTCTATCACTAGTATCACTAGGTACACCCTCACGTCCTGCCACTACGTCTTCTTCGCCGTACCCTATCCTCACTCATCAGCATTATCCACACATTCTAGTTCCCTGCAACAACTCCGAAATAACAAAAAAAACCCTTGCGGACAAGGATTTCGGAAGTTAAGTATGGAGCGGGTGATGGGAATCGAACCCACGCTATCAGCTTGGAAGGCTGAAGTTCTACCATTGAACTACACCCGCGACTCAAATTGAGTACAAGAAACATTATAGCATCACTACGAATAAATTGCAACCCTATTAAATTCAGATACCGGAGGTTACGACGGCATTTCCAGCAGAGGCCTGAGGAAAGACTGTTCGAATTCGGCCGCCTTAACCGGCTTGCTGAACAGATACCCCTGGGCCTCATGACAATGCTGCTGGCGCAGAAAGTTCAGCTGCTCCTTGTTCTCCACGCCTTCGGCGGTAACCTTGAGCTTCAAATGGTGGGCCATCGAGGTAATCGTAGAGACGATCGCAGCATTGTTGCTGTCCTCCATGACATCCGATACGAAGGAACGGTCGATCTTCAAGCGGTCAATCGGCATATTCTTCAGATAATGCAGCGAGCTGTAACCTGTCCCGAAATCATCGATGCTGATGCATACGCCAAGTCTTTTGAGACGGTTCAACTGGTCGAAGGCGGTCTCCTTGTCCAGGGTCATACTCTCAGTAATCTCCAAGTCCACGTAGCAGGGATCGAGACCGATATCCTTCAGAATGGCATCAATTTTGCCGGCCAGATTGGGCTGCAAAAACTGGCGCATCGAGAGGTTAATGGACACGCAAATCGGATGATAGCCGGCATCCTGCCACATTTTATTCTGCATACAGGCCGTCTTAAGCACCCATTCCCCAATGGGAACAATTAGCCCGCTCTCTTCAGCGATAGGGATGAAATCTACCGGAGAGACCAAGCCGCGTTTGGGATGGTTCCAGCGCAGCAGCGCCTCCATGCCGACAATCTCTTCTGTCTCAAGCAGTACCTGGGGCTGATAAACCAAATAGAACTCCCCCCGCTCCAGCGCCCGGCGCAGATCGTTCTCCAGCTTGAGACGTTCCTTCGCCTTCATCTGCATAGCCGGAATATAGCGGCGGATCTCCACGCCCTGATCCTTGGCATTGTGCACCGCTGTGTCTGCATTCTGTATCAACTGCTCTGCCGTATCTCCGTCCCCGGGATAGATACTTACCCCCAGACTAAGCGAGATATGGTATTCACCCGACTCCAGACCTACCGGTGTCTCGAACAGACGCAGCAGCTCACCCGCCCGGACCAGACAATTCTCCAGCCCCGTACGCTCCGTCATCAGAAAAGCAAACTCGTCCGCCCCCATACTAAAGAGCTCTTCATTGACTCTAACCTCGTCCCCGATCCGCCGGGCGACCAGCTGCAGCAGCTGATCTCCTGCATAGTGACCAAGAGAGTCATTGATATTCTTGAAATGGTTGATGTTCATAATGACCAGCCCGGAGAAGCCGCGGCTTTTGTCCTGCTCGCTCTGGAGCACCACCTCTTCCATGCGCTGCATCAGGCGGCGTCTGTTCGGAAGACCGGTCAGCTCATCGTGGTACGCCAGATAATTAATCCGCGCTTCCGCCTGCTGGCTCTCCTGGAACGGCTCCTCAATCGTCAATCTGTAGACTCCGGTCAGCAGAAGATAATACGCCGCTGCGCTGCTGAGCATCCCGAAGAGATAGTCTAGCTCCCCGACACTAAACAGATTCATGAAGAAGACCTGAGCCAGCGAGAAGAATACTAGGGAACGGATAATAATCAGCAGAGAGGCCGACTTCTCATTTTTGCCCGGATAAATGATAATCGCAGCGCCAAGCAAATAGACGAACAGTATCGCCATATTCATCAGATCTCTTGTCGTTTCTGCCCACGGTTCGTCTGCCAGCCCGGAGACAATCAGGTTGCCGAGACTAAACACTGCCAAAGACAGCAGAATGACCACAAGAGAATTTCTAAATACCTTGCCTTTACCCCCGGTTCCTACGGGTTGATCTGCCCTGCTAAAAATCAGCATGATCCCCAGTGCACTGGTCAAGCGGGAGAACGTCAGGAGCCATAAGGACTGCCCCTGGCTGATATAAGGGATGATTCCGGGAATACCTACAAACCCGAGTACATGCAGGAAGTCAAAGATGCTCACTCCCAGAAACAATGCAGAGGTGTACAGCCTGGCCTTGGATAAACTATTAGCGAACAGCAGCCAGCCCTGGGCAAAAATTGCAAAACCGAACGCCACAGTGCAGCAGCCCAAAATAAGGTAAAACGCCATCAGCAAATCCTTGTCCTCTATTTGGCCCAGCGGTGTACGAAAAATCTGGATCAGAAGGAACAGCGCAGCCCCTAGAATAGCCGCATGAATCGTCTTTCTCTCTTCTTGTCTCATAAGTCCCTCGCGTCTAAAAATGATATCTATAAAATCAGATGAATGTGCATGATGTCCTATGTATAAATATCGGCCAGATGGCTCCGTAAAGTTACATTGATCACCTACAATATTGCAAGGAGGCAGCTCCGGCAGAAAAAAAGCACCTGCCTACAAATAGAGGCCAGTGCTTTCTCCTTCCAGACGGTTATTTGTCCCCGAAATTGACCTCAGGTGTTGTCAGTGTGTCATAGAAGTCAACCGCCTTATCTTTATCGGCCGAAGATCGCAGCGCCATTGCCGAGCGGGGATGCTCATCCAGCGTCCCTGTAATCATATACGGAATGATATAACCCCACTCTTCCTTTTCCCGCAGGGGAATCATCAGGTTCTCAACGATATCCAGAACAGGACGGAGCGTATAATTCGTATTCTTCAGATGGGTCACCAGCAGCTCTGTAGGACAGTTGCCTGCAGCGCGGCCCATTCCATAACAGGAAGCATCCAGTAGCTCTACCCCCTTCTCGGCTGCAATCAGCGTATTAGAGAAGGCCAGCTGAAGATTGTTGTGGGTATGCACACCGAGCCGCTTGTCCGGCAGATGTGTCTTGAACTTCTCTACCAGGTAATGAAAATCATTATGATCCAGGCTGCCGTAAGAATCCACGATATAGACTACATCAACCACACTCTCGCGGATCTGCTCGAAGGCTTCCAGCAGCTCATTCTCCATCACATTGGACAGGGCCATAATATTAATCGTCGTCTCATAGCCCAGGTCATGGAACGTCTGCACCAGCTGGAGGGCCTTGTCCACATCCTTGCTGTAACAAGCCACACGGATCAGATCGAGCATGCTCTCGCTGCGGGGCAGAATATCATTCTCGTCCACACGGCCGATATCGACCAGCGCCGACAGCTTCGTATGCCCCTTTTGCGGAATTACCTTGCGCAGGAAGTCATCATTCAAAAAGCGCCAAGGGCCTGCACCCTCTGCCCCTTTGAGCAGCTTCGGCGAGTTCTTATATCCGATTTCCATATAATCAACACCGGCTTCATTCAGTCCGGCATATAATTTCTGAACAAACTCAATACTGAAATCCCAGTTATTCACCAGTCCCCCATCGCGGATGGTACAATCGACAATTTTACTCTGATTCGTCTTCACAATCTGTTCTCCCTTCGGGGTATCATTTTCATACTATGCTTACATTATCGTTCAATCATACTTTAATGAAGAATATATTGTAAAGAAAATTTCAGCAATTCCCATATCCATTTCCGTAGAATGAAACAATGATATTAATCACAGATAATATGTAAAAAAAATGCTACATTACAAGAAATCATTGAGATTGATTATCAGTCTCTTTCGGAGGGATAACAATGGCTCTAACATCCTGCTCCTTGCTGCGTTTGCAACCAGGCTCTACCGGCTCCATTCAAAGAATCGAAGGCATGAACCCTATCTTGCGCCGCCGTCTGGCCGATCTGGGAGTATCTGAGGGTGTAATGATCCGTCTCAAGGGCAAAGGGCCGTTCATGGGTCCCATTACGCTTGAATGCAACGGTCAGCTATTTGCTATCCGGCGGAAGGAAGCATCTATGATAGAGGTGAAGGTCTCATGAGCTCTATCGCACTTGTGGGGAACCCCAACACCGGGAAAACCTCGCTGTTCAATACCCTGACTTCTTCCTACGAATACGTAGGGAACTGGGCAGGCGTTACGGTTGAGAAAAAAATCGGCAGTCTGAAGAACGGAGCCGGGAAGCTCATCGATCTGCCCGGAATCTACTCCCTTCACCCCCTCTCCCGCGATGAGGGCGTTGCCGCACAATATCTAATTGAAGAAACACCTGAAGCACTTATCAATATTGTCGACGCCTCACAATTGGAACGGAACCTGCTGCTTACCCTGCAGCTGCTGGAATACGGCAAGCCGACGATCCTCGGACTGAATATGACCGATGTCGCCAAGGCGCGCGGAATTCTGGTGAACCCCGACATTCTTAAGGACCGGCTCGGCATTCCCGTGCTGCCGCTGATTGCCCGGACAGGCAAAGGTGCCAGTCAGGTGCTTAGTGTGCTGGAGCAGCCGTCCCATATCCCGCCTGTAACCTTCCAGTTGAATTATGGCGAAATCGCCGAAGAAGCCATAGCCTCCATCATTACGCAATTGCAGCAGACCTCAGGTCTGCCTAACCTGCGCTGGGTGGCTCTGCAGCTGATGGAACAGAACCCGGTAATTCTGGAACTGCTCAAGAAGCGGATGGATATTTCCGGCTTGCTGCTAATCGCAGATGCCGCTCAGACCCGGCTGCAGAAAGAGAAGCTTGCACTCACTCTTCCCCAATGGATTCGCTCCGTCCGCATGGACTACATCCGCAAGGTATGCGCTGACGCTATAGACTCTACCCTGCAAAAGCCGCATAATCTGACCGAACGTCTGGATTCCATCCTTACCCACCATTTTCTTGGACTGCCCCTGTTCATCGTCTTTATGTATGCGATGTTCAAAACTACCTTCGACTGGATTGGCGGACCGTTATCTGATCTCTTGGATGGCTTCATCGGCGGTCAGTTCAGCGATTGGACGAATTCGCTGCTGCAAGCCATCGGGGCTTCGGAATTCACGCACGCTCTGATCGTTGATGGTCTCATCGGCGGCGTAGGCGGCGTGCTCGTATTTGTTCCGCAGATATTCATCCTGTTCCTGATGATCTCCTTCCTGGAGGATTCCGGGTATATGGCCCGTGTCTGCCTGCTGATGGACAGCACAATGGAACGGATGGGCCTGAACGGCAAGGCCTTCATTCCATTCATTATCGGCTTCGGCTGTAACGTACCGGCGATCATGGCTGCCCGGAGTATTGAACAGCCCAAGGACCGGCTGCTGACGACGCTGCTCATGCCGCTGATGTCCTGTTCCGCCCGGCTTCCTGTATACCTGCTGTTCGCAGCGGTCTTCTTCCCTGCTCAGCAAGCTACAGCTGTACTCTCTATGTATGTAATGGGTGTTGTATTTGCCCTGATTCTGTGTAAGTTCTTCTCCAAGTATCTGTTCAAGAATGAGACGTCCATCTTCATCATCGAGCTGCCTCCGTACCGGATGCCGCAGCTTAAGACACTGGGGCGCAGCACCTGGGAGAAGGGCAAAGGCTTCCTGCGCAAAGCTGGGACAATCATCCTCGCCGGCTCAGTCCTGATCTGGCTGATGTCCTATGCCGGTCCTGGCGGCCTCAATGTGGAGATGGATCACTCGTTCCTGGCGAAATTCGGCGGCTTCATTGCCCCGCTGCTGCAGCCGCTCGGCTTCGGAACATGGCAGGCCGGTTCTACCCTGGTACCCGGCTTCCTCGCTAAAGAGGTTGTAGTCTCCACCATGAACATCATCTACCATGCTCCGGATGCAGCAGGACTGGAAGGCCAGATTGCTTCAGTCTTTACACCGCTTAGCTCAATCAGCTTCATGGCCTTTATCCTGCTCTACATTCCTTGTCTGGCCACTGTCGGCGTTATCAAGAAGGAGACTGCCTCCTGGAAATGGACATTTTTCTCCATGGGTTACTCTCTGGTATTGGCCTATGCGGTGTCACTGGTGATCTATCAAGGAGGACGTCTGCTCGGATGGTCGTAGCCCCGCAGCAAGTCCAAGTTATATTGAGAGGAAGCGATGACAGCAATGATCGTTAATATTGTGATTGTGGCGCTAATATTCGGGTACTCCGGCTGGATGATCTACCGTCATGTGCAGAAGGGCAAGCAGGGGGCCTGTGCCGGCTGTGACAAGGGCAAGACCTGTCCCGCAGCAGCGATGGATTCACCTCTGTCCTGCGGCAGTACTACAATGGGCAGCAAGCGCTAGGACGCAGCTTTAGCTGATACAGATTGGTATTATTTCGTTTAGAAACCTTGGCATGCGGGTATGTTAGTTATAAGCTTTTACAACCAGACTATTGCCAAGGAGGAATGACGATGAACACCAAGAAGACTTTGTTTACAACGGTAGCCTTGGGAGCCGCCTACTTGCTGAAGAATAAGAATACGCGGGATAAGATTATGAACAGCGTCCAATCCCTGACTGCCCAGATGAAGGCCCGTAAATAGGCTGCCATCCTCTCGGCTATAGCGAACAGGACTCTACATCAACAAACAGCCGCAGGTCTCAGGAAACTGAGGACCTGCGGCTGTTTGACTGTTAATATGAATATTCCCCTTAGGCTTCAGAGGAGCGATTATCCGGTTCCACAGCAGAGCGGAGCAGATATTCCAGCAAGGTGCGGACCATTACGCCCGTGGCTCCCTTAGGATTCACTCCCCGTTCTGCAGACAGGAAGGCAGTGCCGGCAATATCGAGATGCACCCACGGCAGTCCCTCGGCGAATTCTCCGATGAACAGTCCTGCCGCACTGGCAGCTCCATATCTCCCGGCAGCATTGCGGAGATCCGCAACCTCGCTTGTCAGCAGCTCCCGGAATTCAGGATAGACAGGCAACGGCCAGATTTGCTCGCCCGACAGCCTTGAGGCTGCCAGGATCTCTTCCAGGAACGCTGGATCATTCGATACTGCCCCTGTAGCCACATCGCCCAGAATAGACACCACAGCCCCCGTTAGCGTGGCTACGTCAATGATTCGCTGTACCCCCCACTCCCGGGCATACGTAAGCGCATCTCCCAGAATGATCCGGCCCTCCGCATCGGTATTGATGATTTCGATCGTTCTTCCACTGAGGGTAGTAATAATATCGCCAGGTTTAAAAGCATTCGCAGCCGGCATATTCTCAGCCGCCGGAATCAGCATGACCACATTGACCTTGGGGCGCAATTGCCCCAGCGCCTCCATAACCGCCAGGACGGCTGCGGCCCCGGCCATATCACTGAACATACTCTCCATGCCCGGAGCCCGCTTCAGAGAGATGCCCCCGGTATCAAAGGTGACCCCTTTGCCGACAATCCCCACTGCGTTCTCCCATTCATTAGTCCCCTGATAACGGATGACAATCATGCGGGGAGGATTCACGCTGCCGCTGCCAACCGCAAGCAGTCCACCCATTCCCTTAAGCGCAAGCTCACGTTCATCCAGCACTTCAGCCGGAAGCCCGTGCCGTTCAGCGATTTCGATAGCAGCCATAGCCAGACCCGAAGGAGTCAGCAGGTTCCCCGGGCGGTTGGTCAATTCACGGGCAAGATTAGTTGCCTCCCCGAAAGCCTGCCCCCGCTTGATTCCTTGTCTCCAGGCTTCCTCTTCTGCTGCTTCGCTCTTGCGTCCTATATGCAGACGAACCGTATCAAGACCCGCGTAGATTGACTGTTCCAGCTTATATTGTCTTCTGCGGTACGACCCCAGGACCAGCCCTTCCGCAATGGCCTGGCCGGCCTGTTCCGCCTTCAGTGCTCCAGTCAGCCCGCCCAGCGCAGCAGGTATCTGCACCACAAGGGCAGCTGCCTTCAGTCTGTAAGCCGCCCTGGCGGTCTGCGCCATCAACTGCCGCAGCTCGTGTAAGCCAACCTGGCCCTTCCCGCTTCCGGCCAGAATGACCATAGACTGCTCCGGCTGCTCCATTACGGGCAGGACATACACCTGCCCCTGCTTGCCGCTGAACAGCCCCGCTGCAGACAATAAGCGGATTCTCCCGGCCCAGTCTGCCGGAAGCCCTTCTCCCTGTGCCTGTGCCTCTGAGATGATTAGACATACAGCATCTCCTTGCGGCGAGGCTACACTGGCATCAGTGCTCCATTCAACAATCACGCTTCATCCCTCCGATCCAGGTTGCCCGCACTAATAACTATTACACTAATAACGCAGATAGGGCTGATCTCCCGCACTCGATCGTGCATTGCAGGAATCAGCCCTTACATATTGATTATAACCCGTATGCACTCCAACGAGCACACGGGGCTTTGAATAAGCATTAATGAATAAGCGGAAGCGAAATGACGAACCGTGTTCCTTCATTCAGCCGGCTGCTAACCGAGATGCAGCCGCCATGATTCTTGATGATCCGGTCACTGACGGAGAGTCCAAGTCCCGTCCCATTCTCCTTCGTAGTAAAAAACGGATTGAACAGTCTGTCGAGCGTGCAGATATCCATTCCCTTACCGTTGTCGGAGATGAAGATACGCACCTCTGTGCCTTCTTTGCGTGCGCCAACCTCAATTCGGCCCGTGGAATCATCCACCCGCTCCAAGATCGCTTCCATCGCATTCCTGATCATATTGAGTACAACCTGCTTCATCTGCTTAATATCCCCCGAGATGACCAGGTCCTCCTGAAGCACCTGCAGATTAATCTGGCAGCCCTTCATCAGAGCCTCGCTCTCTGTCAGCAGAACCACTTCCTTCAGCAGGGCGGAGACAGGAATCATGCTAATCTGCGGTACGGAAGGTTTGGAGGAAGTCAGAAATTCATGAATGATGTCATTGGCACGATCAATCTCCGCTAGTATAATCTTCGCATATTCCTCTTTGCCGAGCAGATGCAGGTGAGGATGCAGCAGTTGGATGAACCCCCGGATAGCCGTCAGCGGATTGCGGATCTCATGGGCGATGGAGGCAGAGAGCCGGCCCAGCATGGCCAGGCTGTCATTCTGGTAGGCCGTCTGTTCAATCAGCTTGTAGTCGGAGATCTCTTTGAGAGTGAACAGATAGCTGCCCTTCATTTCCTCTCCGCTGGACAGAGATGCGCGCCAGTACCGTCCATATTCATCCACAAATTCATAGCTTGGCTTACCTTTGAGCACCATTTCACGATAACTCCTGAGCACCTGCTTCTTCTTGAAGCGGCTGAGCTGAATATGGGATAACAGATGATGCAAAGTGCAGCCCAGAAGAGAATGACGGTTAAGCTCCAGAATGCCGTACATCTGCTTGTTGACGAAAGTCAGTACACCCTCATCATCAAAAAGCAGAATCCCGCTGTCGATGTGCTCCAGCACATCCTCAAATGTGGAATCCGATGGACCAGATTGAAACGTTCTTGCCGATAAAAGCAAGCTTTCCTGATATTGGCTTATCACGATACGAAGTTCCCCCTTTTACTGCAATTGACGAAGACGCTTAAGCGACATCAAATTACTATGTATCTGAGTATATGACGAAGCCGCCAGAACATTCGAGAATCGTATTATATTATCCAACCGTTTCAACTATATTCCAATCATATCCAAGAGAAGAAGACAACGCAATCAGAGAATCTGTCGAATGACAAAAATATTCCTAAAATGATTCTTAAGACACATTTAATAGGGTGGGAATGATTGGTTTCCTGCAAATACATTGAAAAGAGCCCCCACCATTCGGCAGGAGCTCCCTAATTTATAACTTCATGGGGGCAGGATCTATGCTGGTATTCAGGCCTTTTGCTGCAGCCGGTGACGCCGCTGGCTCATGACAGCCAGACGCTTCTTCAGCTCACGTTCCCATTTGGAGTCGCCAATCTGTTTGGCAACCCCCAGCAGGTCCAGCGACATATCGATCTGGCTGCGTATGATCGCGAGCGGGTCCTCGCTCTCCATATTAATGACGTTCTCGAAGATCGCCTCTTCTTCCTCCATCACATAATCCTGGAAATCCACATCCGTGACGCCGTCACCATGGGCATATTCCGCCAGAATTTCATATTCATTTTCGACTTTGTAATGTACCTCTACCCGGTGGCATACCGGACAAAAAAGCAGGGGAACATTATGGACTTGCGTGCGATAATGCTTTAGGGTCCCCTTCGTTCCAACCATACTCGCTCCACAGCAAAAGCTCATTTTTGTTCACCCTCCTTGAGTGTTGTCGTTGATTTCCTATTAGTATATTACAAAACACCTGGAGAGATTCCTCCCCTTACAAGCTATATATTAACCTTTATGCCCATTTTCAAACTTTTTGCAAAAAACCTCCTTGGAGGGGAAAAATATTCCCGCAAGGAGGTCCTCTTAGTATATCAAAGATCGCAGCTCATAAGGTCCGGAAGCTTACAGGTTCTTGTCGCCCGGTTTCCAGTTCATAGCGCACAGCCCGCCGGATTGGAGAGCCTGCAGAACACGCAATGTCTCTTCAACGCTGCGGCCCAC
Organism: Paenibacillus sp. FSL H8-0332; assembly: GCF_037963835.1. Taxonomy (NCBI): domain Bacteria; kingdom Bacillati; phylum Bacillota; class Bacilli; order Caryophanales; family Paenibacillaceae; genus Paenibacillus; species Paenibacillus sp. FSL H8-0332. Next base: position 1,160,161 of record NZ_CP150145.1, on the reverse strand, counting down.
ATCATTATGGTTAACAACCTGATACTTCAGTTCTCCTTCAGGATCGATGATGAAGAGTCCACGAAGTGCAATGCCTTCTTCTTCAATCAGGATGCCGTAATCGCTGGCAACCTTCTTCGTGATGTCAGAAGCCAGCGGGAAGTTGATCTGGCCAAGACCGTTCATATCCTTAGGTGTAGACAACCAAGCCTTGTGGCTATGGATGGAATCGATGCTCACACCAAGAATTTCTGTATCCAGCTCTGCGAAATCAGCAGCTGCATCACTCAAAGCTGTAATTTCTGTTGGACATACGAAGGTGAAATCAAGCGGATAGAAGAAGAATACAAGCCATTTGCCGCGATAGTCGGACAAGCTTACCTTACCGAAATCCTTACCGTCACCTGTTACTGTTTCCATGAAGAAGTCAGGAGCGGGTTTACCTACCAAACGTTCTGCCATTGCTTAAATCCTCCTTTGAATTATGTAAGAAAAACAACTACCGGACCGTTGCCGGATGCAATATGCTTTTCTTGATTTTATTGGATGGTTACATTCTTACGGGTACAGACCAAATGTTATCATCGGACAAAATCAAAGTCAATATTACATTGATTACTTTTTTATAATAATTATAAATAAGCAACATTTTGTGAAGTTTTTCTTCATTCTGCGTCAAAAGGGATACATGTGGTAGAACTAGGCTTTGCGGATAGCGGCTACGATCAGGTCACCCATCTCTGAGGTGCTGATCGCCTTGCTCTTATCGACTGCGATATCGCTCGTCCGGTGACCGGCATCCAGTACCTCGGCAACTGCAGCTTCAATGGCAGCGGCTGCATTCTCGTAGCCGAAGGTCATGCGGAACATCAGCGCAAGCGACAGGATCGTGGCGATCGGGTTCGCCAGCCCTTGTCCGGCAATATCAGGCGCCGAGCCGTGAACCGGCTCATACAGGCCGTAGCTGCCTTCTCCCAGCGAAGCGGAGGCCAGCATACCAATCGAGCCTGTCAGCATCGCCGCTTCATCGCTAAGGATATCGCCGAACATATTCTCGGTCACGATGACATCGAAGCTCGAAGGACGGCGCAGCAGCTGCATGGCACAGTTATCCACCAGCACATGCTCAACCTCAACCTGCGGATATTCCGGTGCCACTCTGTTTACCACTTCACGCCACAGACGGGAGGTCTCCAGTACATTGGCTTTGTCTACGCTCGCCAGCTTACCCCGGCGCTTCCCGGCAATCTCGAATGCCTGGCGTACAATCCGCTCAACCTCCATGACATTGTAGACACAAGTATCTACCGCTTCCTCCCCATGCTCGCCTTGACGGCGCAGCTTGTCCCCGAAGTAGATCCCGCCTGTCAATTCACGTACGACCATCAGGTCCGTGCCTTCCAGTACCTCCGGCTTCAGTGTCGAAGCATCCTTCAGACAATCGAAGACTACCGCCGGACGCAGATTGGAGAATAGCCCGAGCGCCTTGCGGATACCCAGCAGTCCGGTCTCTGGACGCAGCTCCTTCGAATTATTGTCCCATTTCGGTCCGCCTACGGCTCCAAGCAGTACAGCATCGGCGCTGCGGCAGATTTCCAGCGTATCCTCAGGCAGCGGAGTTCCGCGCTCATCAATAGCGATCCCGCCGAACAGGGCATGCTCCGTTTCAAACGTATACCCAAACAGCTCTTCCGTTCTTTTCAATACCTTTTCCGCTTCCGCCACAACTTCAGGGCCGATACCGTCCCCGGCAATTACGGCGATTTTTTTGACCTCGCTCATTCCTGTCACTCCTTAGGTAGTCCTGCTGGTCGCAGACATAGTTCTTCTGTATATTGTTGTATCATACCGGAGGGCAAAGGACAAAGATATAGATTCTATCACGTTCATAGCTATAGCCTATAAGTGGAGCGGAGCGTGAATTTGCCCTTGTCCCGCCAATTGATTACAATTAATGGGTAGTAGATATTCTCGGATCTCTAATCACATGGAAGAGGAGTGATCTTAAGATGCAATACACGAAGCTTGGCAAGTCTGGTATGAAGGTAAGCCGCCTCTGTCTGGGAACGATGAACTTCGGCCCCATCACCGACGAGAAGGAAGCCTTCCGGATTATGGATGCGGCGCTGGACGCAGGAGTCCAGTTTTTTGATACCGCCAATGTGTATGGTTGGGGTGAGAACTCAGGCCTGACCGAGACCATTATCGGGCGCTGGTTCAAGCAGGGCGGCGGACGCCGCGAGAAAGTAGTCCTGGCGACCAAGGTCTACGGGGCGATGAGTGATAAGCTGGACGGTCCCAATGATGAAGGCGGCCTCTCTTCCTACATTATACGCCGTCATCTGGAAGGCTCTCTGCAGCGTCTGCAGACCGATCACATTGAACTGTACAGATGCACCATATCGACCGTAACGTGTCCTGGGACGAGCTGTGGGGCGCCTTCGAGCTTGCGGTCAGCCAAGGCAAGATCGGCTACACCGGCTCCAGCAACTTCGCCGGCTGGGATATTGCCGTTGCCCAGCAGGAAGCGAAGGCCCGAGGGTTCCTTGGACTGGTATCCGAGCAGCATAAATACAGTCTGACCTGCCGTCTGCCGGAGCTTGAGGTTCTGCCTGCCGCGCAGCATCTCGGCCTAGGCATTATTCCGTGGAGTCCGCTTGACGGAGGGCTGCTTGGCCGCAACGCGCTGAAGAAGATCGAGGGCAGCCGCAGCGGCGGTAACGCGGAGCGTGTGGAGCAGCACAAGAAGCAGCTGGAGGCTTTTGCAGAGCTGAGCCTGGAGCTGGGCGAGCCGCAGGATAATATCGCTCTGGCCTGGCTGCTGGCGAATCCTGCCGTCACCGCTCCGATCATCGGACCGCGTACGCTGGAGCAATTCGAGAGTGCGCTGCGCAGCCTGGAATTCGTTCTGGACGAGACCGTGCTGAAACGTCTGGACGAGATTTTCCCCGGACCCGGTGGTGCGGCCCCGAAGGCCTATGCATGGTAATGAGAGCTAACTAACAAGCCACATAACAACCCGGATATTATTGCTTCTCCTTATACAAAACGAGCTGTTCACCGGTATAACGCCTCCGGTAAACAGCTCTTTATGTTTGGTACCCTTTATTGTGCCGTATCCACTGTTATAGAACCATTGCTGGTGGACAAGGTAACCTCATGGGTGCCTTTGCCAAGTACAGCCGTTCCATGGTCCTCATCATCGCCGCCCCAGTCCACATTGCCTTTAAGCGATCCGTTACTGGTATCTGCAGTGATCTTGGCATCCGTTACCGCCGGAAGACCTAGGACAATCTTACCGTTGCTGGACTTCAGCTCCCAGGCACCCGTGATTCCCGAATTGACTGTAATCTTGCCGTTGCTGCTTCTTGCAGATACAGCGCCGTCAATATTCCCGAGCGTAATTGCACCGTTAGAGCTGACCAGGTCTACTCCGCCCTGTACATTCTTCACCGTCAGCGTGCCGTTGCTGCTATGAGCCTTCACGCCGCCGGTGACATCATGGATATCCATCGTTCCGTTACTCGTATCTACATTAATGCCTGCGGCCAGCCCCGCAGCTTCGATGGAACCGTCACTGGTCTCAACCTGAGCGGCCAGATTCTGCGGAATACTGACATTCAGATATGGCGTATTGTTATTGAATCCGATCTGGATATTGGAGAGCCAGCCTGAATCTCCCTCCAGCTCCATCACGAGCGTATCGCCTTCAGTGGTTACTTTCCATTTGCGCTCCAGAGCACTTGCCGCTTCATTGTCTGTATTGCCCGGCAGCTCCAGTTTCCCTTCATACGTAAGCGTATTCCCCTCCACGCCCTGAAGCTTAACCTTACCCTGGGGCAAATCAATCCGCACATTCTTAATATCCTGCTGCACTTCTACCTTACCATTCACCGGGACCAGCTTGGTATTGCCAAAAATACTGCTCAGCGACCCTCCGGCCAGCACCGTCTGTGCCCCGCTTGCCGCGACAAGCACGACGATCAGTACAATGGCCCAGCCGCTTACCCGGCTCTTGACATCGGATTTGATGAAGAGCCTAAGCAGCATCTCCAGGCCGAACAGGATAAGCAGAGCCGGCCAGATATAGCCGAGCACATCGTAAGTAATTACACCATATTGGGCCATTACTACAATAGCTCCCACTATTATGCACCCTATTGCGGCGGTGAAGCTGCCGATTTTCCATCTCCCCATCCTTCAATTCCCCATTTCACTGTACTTTTGAATTATTCTTCAGCATTCTGAACCCATACCCGATCAAAGCAAGAGACAGCAGAATCGCCCCGATGTTCATATCACTGAGCATTTCCCAGAGATCGGGAAATGCAGTGAGCAGCAGCAGCAGGATGCCTGCAATAACACACCCTATACCGACCCACACCGGATTCACATCATCATGCGGATACATTGGGGGCGCAGACATTCCCATCGACCAGGGCGCTCCAAAGCTATCCGGATGGAACATCATCCGCTCATGCTCGGCAGCCGACACCTTCATCCACGCCGCCTTTTGCAGCGCATCGAATAATTGATAGAACCAGAGCGCCGCCAGCGCGAACGGAAACACTGCGGGCATGGACGGAATGAATATAATACAGAGCGATGCTCCAATCATATACTCCAGACCCATTTTTTTAAAGCCCAGATACATGTGGCCCAGTCCTGGAACCATAGCCAGGAGAAACGTGAGCCAGCGTCTTTTCTTAATCATACATTACCCTCCCAAAGTTTGTTAGAAATAAAATAGATAGCCGGCGAAGCCGCTACGGATTTACTTATTGTTACCTTGCGGGCCGAACCAGGAGCTGACTGATGTGGACATATGACCGTTAATTTCAGTGATGCCATAAGCCAGATTCTCAAATACGCCAAGCTGCAGCAGGAGAAACGTCAGACCGACCGCCACGCCGTAATGCATCCAGGAGGTCCCCCGGGTCGTGCGCCGTCTGGACATGGTGGATTTCACTATCCGTTCTCTGCGCCCGTTCTCCAGCTCGCCGATCTTAGCCATAACATCCCCGGTCAAATCTGGGAAGTCATGCGGTAACACGGGTTCCTGCCCGTTACGGTCCAACCCGGCTTCCATCCCGCTCCACATCGCCGCAAGCTCCCGCGCCTCCTCCAGCCATTCTGCGCAACCGGGACAGGTCTGGGCATGCAAATGGATGGCCTGCTGGGCCTCGGGTGACAACTGTCCATCTATATAATGCGGCATCCACTCTTTTACTGTTGAACAATTCATCGCCATTCCTCCCCGTTTTTGCGCATCATCTGTCTGGCCCGATAGAGCTGTGATTCAACCGTTTTAACTGAAATTCCTTTTTGTTCAGCAATCTCCTGATACGAGTGGCGCTGAAAATAGTACAGCTGCACAACCGACCGGTACGGTTCCGCCAGACTATTCAGGTTCTCACCCAGCTCCTCGGAGGCCTCTTTGCGAAGCACTGCCTGTTCAGGTGTCTGTGAAGTCACCCAGTCATTCTCTGTGTAATCTGCTGCACTCCGGTGCCGCCATTCCCGGTCATTGGCCCGTTTCCAGTCCAGACAGGTGCGGTAAGCAATCCGGTACAGCCAGGTGGAGAAAGAAGATTGTCCTCTGAAGGTGGGAAGGGCTTTATAGGCTTTGATGAAGACTTCCTGAGCCATATCCTTGGCAGACTCGGCTTCTCCTGTAATTTTGATGCATACGCTATATACCATGCCTTGATAACGGGTCACCAGATTCCCGAAGGCCTGATGCTCCCCGCTTAGCACGGCACTGATCCACTCCGTCTCTTCCAAGTCTTTCTTCCCTCCTTCAGCTACATAACGTTAGACGTCTGGCTTTAAGGTTCCCCTGCATGGTTTTTAAATTATTTTAGAATAGCAGCATTTCTATTCAAAATCAGCCTCAAGTGAAAGCTCAGAGGGAGGATAACCCACTTTCTTGTCGAATTATCCTTAAACAGCCTATGACAAGACAACATTCCTTAATGAAGTGGTGGGATAGACATGATTCAGGCCTTGCTGGTAGATGATGAACGGCTTGCTCTTATGAAGCTGAAAATGATGCTGGAGGAACTGACAACCATAAATGTAATCGCTGCTTATACAGACCCTTCCGAGGCAGTCAGTGCAGCTTCACAGCTCCAACCTGATGTGATTTTTCTCGACATTGATATGCCTGAGATGAACGGCGTCCAGGCTGCGGAGGCCATGCAAAGACTATGCCCGCAGGCAAGCATCGTATTTGTGACTGCCCATAACAGCTACGCCATCGAGGCGTTTGAGCTGTATGCGCTCGACTATGTCCTGAAGCCTGTACAGCGGGGCCGCCTGCTGAAGACCATTGAGCGGCTGGAGGAGCGTGTCAGTCAGGCGCAGGAGGATTCCCGCAAGCCTGCACAGACGATCATGATCCGCAGCTTCCAGTCTTTAAGATTCGAACGGAACGGCCAAACGCTGCCTAATATTCGCTGGCGCACCTCCAAGGCACAGGAATTATTCGCTTATTTATTTCATAACCGCAACCGGTTCGTGAGCAAAGATACTTTGACCGATCTGCTGTGGCCCGATTTCAATCTCAAGAAGGCCTCCACTCATCTTTATACAACGATTTATCAGGTCCGGCAATGCCTGAAGCAGGCAGAGATCGATTTGCAGATCAGCAATGCCAGCGGAGGAGAAGGCTACACCCTGGAGACCGGCAGCCTGCTGATAGACAGCTACGAATGGGAGAAGGGCATTCTGACTCAAGATGCCATCAATAAGGACAACTATGAGGAGCATCAGCGGTTGTTCGATTTCTATTCGGGCGACTATCTGAACGATTACGATTACCTCTGGGCAGAAGGAGAACGGCAGCGTCTGCGGACCATCTGGCTGCATCACGCAATGAATATCGCCGAATTCTATGTCAGCAGCGGCCGGATACCAGAAGCGGTGACCGTGTACCAGAGAGTGGTGCAGCTCCAGCCTTATTTTGAACAGGGGCATCTCGGGCTGATGAAGGTCTACAGCAGCATTGGAGAGCGTTCAGCGGTAGAGGAGCAATATCATATTCTGACGGAATTATTGAAGCGGGAGCTCGGCGTGAAGCCGCCCGCAAGTATTAAGCGCTGGTATGAGGAGTGGAAGCATCTGAACCTCAGAAGCATGTAATTTCCGCAAGTAGAAACGGCAATGCTGTCCTTTGTAAGGACGGTATTATTTCAGCGACTCTTTTATTCCTATAAAAGCAAAGACACCCGCAGCCTGCTGCGGGTGTCTTTGTGTATACTGCCATATTAGCTGTTAATGCTTAATGAGGTATTATCTCCTACATTTTCTTCCGGGCATTAAATCTTCTGGACAGTACAAGTCCCAGAATAATCAATCCGCCGCCAGTCAGATACAGCGGGAGAGGACTTTCTTCTCCGGTCTGCGGAAGCTTGCCGGGAAGTCCGCTGTTATTGCCTTTGTCAGTGGGTTGTGTAACCGTGCCCTTAGGCACTTCATCAACTCCAACTTCAATTGTAATCTCTTCCTCATTGCCGTCTTCATCTGTTACAACAATCGTGAATTTATCCTTGCCGGTATAACCTGGATCTGGAGTATACGTCCATTTGCCATCCGGTGTAATAGTTACCGTACCATGCGCCGGCTTTTCACCGATGCTAGGGATTCCTCCCAGCGGGATCTCGCCGTCGATAGGCACTTCCTCAATCGTAGTCACCTGTGTGGCTTGCGGCGTTGGAGTGCTAACCGTTCCTGGCTGGGCCGGTGTTGCTGCTGGCGTTGCCTGTGGCGTAGCTGTTACTCCTGGCGTACTGGAAGCAGCCGGAGTCCCCGTTGGCGCTGGCGTTACCGATGGTGTCGGCGTTGGTGTACCGATAACTCCAGGAATGCTTGATGGTTCAGGTGTCGGTGTATAGTACACCGGCGGTGATGTTGGTACTGGTGTTGATGTTGGTTCTGTAACTGGCGTCGGTGTTGCTGTTGGTGTCACCGGCGTTGGTGTTGCTGTTGGCGTCGGTGTTGCTGTCGGCGTCGGTGTTGCTGTCGGCGTCGGTGTTGCTGTCGGCGTCGGTGTTGCTGTTGGCGTCGGTGTTGCTGTCGGCGTCGGTGTTGCTGTCGGCGTCGGTGTTGCTGTCGGCGTCGGTGTTGCTGTCGGCGTCGGTGTTGCTGTCGGCGTCGGTGTTGCTGTCGGCGTCGGTGTTGCTGTCGGCGTCGGTGTTGCTGGTACAGGCTTCAGTTTATTGCTAACTTCCAGTTTAAATCCTGTTGTTGAATTAATTTGCACTGCACGCGGCGTTGAATCAAGTATAAAATCCTCAGGAGCCTTTGTTTCAATTACAACGTAGCTCCCGCCAATCAGTTTCGTAAATTCAATTATTCCCTGTTCATTCGTAGTTCCATCTTTGATCCAGATCCGATCTTCACCAACGACACGGTACAGATCAAAGCTTGCTCCAGGGAGGAGATGGCTACTCTTGCCTTCTTCGATTTTTGTTAAAGTTAATGTTCCTCTAATCCCACTGCCGGTACCTGAGCCGTTGGAGAGCTTGACGGTAATCTCTTCGTTGTCGTCTTTAGTTATCTCTTTTACATTTTTGCCGTTCAAGCTAACCTTGTTGGAGACCTTTTCACCATTTATCCCAGTAATCAAGGATTGATATTTAAGGACATATGCTTCCGAAATATCCTTCAGGAAGCTTAGCTTAAAGCTTTCCTTCCCGTCACTGTCTGCTGTGATTTCCAGTTTATAGTCCATATCTCTAACAAGTTCTACGTTTGTTTCTTTTACATCTCCATTATCTGCGACTGTAGTCTTAAACAGGTGGAATGTATTGGACAAGAGAATCTGATTATCACTTGGTGTATCTGTGAGTACAGCTTCTTTTACAAACGACTGGTTACGGTTGATAGAAATCGTCCAGTTGATTTTGTTTCCGTCCTGCGCTCCAGCTTTATCTACATATTCTCCGCCGTTAGGAATATTTACGGAGGCTTTTAAATCCTTCGATTGCTTAACCAGACCGTCATACAATACGGCTGTATTATTAACTGAACCTAAATCAATCGCCTGATTTGCAAAAGTTGTATTAAAAGTAACATAAAATGCGTAATCAATTTTTTTGTTAAAGGTAACCTTCAGTTTATCTACATCCAGAGTGACCTTGTAATCAGCTTCATTCACACTGGCAGCAGGAGAAGGGTCTCCATTTGCACCATACTCCAATTTGTTGACCTTTACAGAATCCAAGTCGACGATTTGTCCATCTGTAATGGTATCCACCAGCTCGGCGGCATCCAGCGTCTTGAAATTGTAGTTTGCTCCTACTGTCCAAGAGATTTTCTTGGTCGTGGCATTATAGGAACCAAATTTCAGACCATTATTCTTCACTTCGCCTCTTGGATCAAATGTTGCTGTAGCTTCTTTTTCTTTCCAATCGTTACTACCGTCTACTTTCCATTTTAATGCTGCTGTATTCACAAATCTGTCTTTGCCTGAATTCAGCCAGTCATAATTAAAACTTGTAGTATAGGTAATTGTATAAGGTTCATTAATTGTTCCATTAAATGTGATCACGAATCCGTCAGTCGCCGAAGGTGGAGTAGATTCATTGTAGACAATGGAATGTACTGTTGGAGCTGCGCCGCTTTTGGTCGTGATTTTTAGTGAGCTTCGGTCAAGCTTAAGTCCCGCATTATTGAAGGTATCCGTTACAACCAGGTCTTTCATCTTCTGGCTGTCATCATTAATATTAATTGTCCACTGTACTGTTTTATTGGAGTAGTCCACATTAGAGTACGTCTTGTGCAGAATCTGCTGTTTCACATCACGAGTAGCTTCTTCCGATTTCCCGTCATAGGTAACTGTGTTAGTGATTTTACCATCGTCAAAGACACGACCGTTTGCCTTAGTTTGATACTCAATCCGGTACGCGGTTTTAATCTCATTATTGAATTTCAATTCAAATCCGTTTAATGAGGTTGTATCGGTCTGGGTCACTGTATATTGACTGGAATCAATAGCAGCACCCTTTACTCCATTACCGCTATTATCAATAGTAACCGGATATACCTTGACGGAATTCAAGATTAAATCCTGTGATTTATTGAAAGAATCCTCCAATACAGCCTTAGCTGCAGGAATTGTCTTAACATTGTAATTATATTTTATTGCCCACGAAATTACTTGAGTTGCTGGATCATAATTAGTACTAGACTTCTCCAGAGGTTTGCCGCGTCCCACGGTGACAGTAGCCGTTGCCTCTTTGGAATAACCCCCATCACCGGAAAGGACTGCGGTGTTCAGATATGAAGTTTCATCTGCACCGGCAGCATTAATTATGGTCGAAAAGCTAATGCGATAAGCCTTCGTAATCGGGCTGCTCACAAAGCTAAGCTTCAAGTTATCAGCAGTGGAGTCTGTTGTTACATATTGACTACTACTGACAAGACTGCCTTCCGATACATTGCCGTTAACATCCACTGCAAGCTCATGAACAACAATTGAACTTGGATCAAGAGACAACCCTTCTGCCAATTTATCAGTGATCACTGCATTGCTGACACTATCCAAAGCCTTATTCACATCAATAGTCCATTCGATGCTTTGTGGGTTGTAGAATTGCGGCTTAGGCGAACCTTTCTTTTCTATCGTCTTGCTAACCGTAGGCTGAAAGTTAAGCTCAATGAATTGAGCGCCGCCTTTTACTGGGAACTCAAGGATTTGCTTCGTTGAGCCGGTAATTTTTTTAGAACTAAGCAAGGATTGAACCTTAAATGTTCCCCCTACTTTGTCATAATTGGTGATAAACTCATTGAATGTAAATATAACCTCATTTGTTTCTTTGTTTACAGTGTAATTCGCAACAGTCTCTCCCTCAAAATCAAGCTCACCTTCCAAATCGTTAAAAAGCTCAAATTGGGAAGGAAGATTAAATCTATACGTGGAGCCTGCTGAATAACCGTGACTGTCTTCAAGTTCCCACGTATAGTTAAGTTCAGCGTAGGAATCCAACTGATACACATTTCCTGTAACTGTCTCCGTATAATTACTATCTTTATACACTGCAAGTGAGACACTCGTAATCAGCGGGGCCGTTATCTCCGTCCCATCCGCATTAACCTTAGTCATGAACCCGAAACCGTTGGCAAACTGTGTAATCAGCATTACAACAACCAGCCAGGCGCCTATCGTCTTTTTCTTCATATAATTATAACCTCTCTCTCTTTCTGAAAAATGATTGTTCCAGCGTCGCCATTACCCATTCCCGCCTGCTTCTTCCCGATCGTCCCCCTGTCGCTAGTATGTATGTGGGCCTTCAATTTCGCTTTACTGTACTTTCGTAACTTTACTTGCCGCCACTGAACAATTTCTGAACAGATTATGAGATAAATCATAGATAACTTAAAAATAAAATATTTTTATCGACAAAAAAGCTGTTTCAAACGCAGATTATGAGGAATCCATAGTGGATTGTGAACTAATTTTCATTTTTCCGACTCATCTTGTTCATTCTTTTTATGCAAAAGCTTGTTTCAAATCCTCCCCAGCTGGATTCTACCCCGGAATGCTCAGCGCAAAAAAATTTCAACAGATTTTCGAACAAAAAAAGAAGCCTCACCGGACCAAATGAACTGGTCCGGTGAAGCTTCTTTTCATTAGATGAACAAGTTAGAGATTGGCATGCTCCCGCTTGGTGTAGGTCTTGCGCTTCTCAATAAGTTTGTTCAGTGCATCCAGGTAAGCTCTGGCACTCGCTTCGAGAATATCGGTGCTAAGTCCGCGGCCCTGTGCAGCAACCTCGCCTTGAGAGAGCACGACATGTACCTCACCCTGAGCATCCTTCCCTCTACTGACGGCTTTAATCGAGTAATCGCCAAGTGTAACCTCTTCCCCTGTTGCCTGGTCAATGGCATTGTAGATCGCGTCTACCGATCCGTTGCCTTCGGCAACTGCCACAATCGGCTGCGGGTCCTGGCCGTGAATAATAACCTTGGCAGTTGGAGTAGCCTCATTGCCATACGTAACATAGATCGTCTGCAGGCTGAAGGTCTCCGGCGTATCGATCAGCTTCTCTTCCAGAAGCGCAAGGATATCCTCGTCTGAGACTTCTTTTTTCTTATCTGCGAGATCCTTGAACTTGGCAAAAGCGGCATTGACCTCTTCCTCAGAGATGTCATAGCCCAGATCACTCAGCTTGTCGCGGAAAGCGTGACGGCCCGAATGCTTGCCCAGCACCATCTTACTTTCTTTGAGGCCGATGGTTTCCGGTGTCATAATCTCGTAGGTCGTTTTCTCCTTCAGCATGCCATCCTGATGAATCCCGGATTCATGGGCGAAGGCATTGGCGCCGACAATCGCCTTGTTCCCCGGTACAACCATCCCTGTCAGCTTGCTGACGAGACGGCTGGTACGGGATATTTCGGACAGGACCAGAGAGGTCTTGGCATCGAAATACTCACTGCGGGTCTCAAGCGCCATGGCCACCTCTTCAATGGCTGTATTGCCAGCACGTTCCCCGATCCCGTTGATCGTACCCTCAATCTGGTCTGCACCATTCTGAATGGCAGCGAGGGTATTCGCCGTAGCCATCCCCAGGTCATTATGACAATGGGCGCTAAGCTGTACCCGCTCGATATCCGGCACCGTGTCCTTCAAGAATTTGAAGATGGCACCGTATTCCGCCGGATTCAGGTAACCGACCGTATCTGGGATATTCACCACATTCGCACCCTCGCGGATCGCCATGGATACCATTTCAGCCATGAAATCACGCTCGGTACGGCCGGCGTCCTCCAGGGAGAATTCCAGCTTGGGAAAATACTTTTTGGCATAGCGGATCGCCGATTGTGCCGTTTCCAGCACCTGTGACTTCTCCATGCGCAGCTTATGCTGACGGTGTATCGGCGATGTAGCCAGGAAAATATGAATGCATGGGTCCTGTGCCCCCTGCAGCGCTTCCTTGACCGCATCAATATCGCTCTCTCTGGAACGGGACAGACCGATTACGGTGACATTCTTGACCGCTCTGGCCACTGCGTTCACCGCAGCCAGATCTCCTGGCGAAGCGGCTGGAAAGCCAGCCTCCATCCGGTCAATTCCCAGCTTCTCCAGCTGGTAAGCGATTTCTACCTTCTCACGCGTATTGAGGTTCACACCCGGCGACTGTTCCCCGTCACGCAGTGTCGTGTCGAACACATGAATTTTCCGCATGCTGAGCACCTCCTGAAGATTGTCCATAAACCCTCAAATGCGGCTCGCAAAATTACGGCCGCATCTGAGGATTACCTATGGTTCGTTGTAGTTGTAAGTATATGACCTATTTCTTAATCCAGTGCATCATTTCGCGCAGCTGGCTGCCGACCACTTCTACCGGATGAGCGGCTTCATTGCGGCGGGTAGCGGTCAGGAAGGCCCGGCCGGATTGGTTCTCCAGGATAAAGTCGCGGGCGAATTTACCCTGTTGAATATCGGACAGCACTTCTTTCATGGCTTTCTTAGTTTCAGCTGTAATGATGCGTGGTCCGGTTACATAGTCACCATATTCTGCAGTGTTACTGATGGAATCGCGCATGCTGGACAATCCGCCTTCATATACCATGTCAACGATCAGCTTCAGCTCATGCAAGCACTCGAAGTAAGCCATCTCAGGCGCATATCCGGCTTCAGTCAATGTTTCAAAACCAGCCTTGATCAGTTCGGACACACCGCCGCAGAGAACAGCCTGTTCACCGAACAGATCCGTTTCTGTCTCTTCACGGAAGGAAGTTTCGATAACTCCGGCACGGGTACAGCCGATGCCTTTGGCATACGCCAGACCAATTGCCTTGGCATTGCCAGTCGCATCCTGTTCAATAGCGATCAGGCCAGGAACGCCGAAGCCTTCAACATAAGTACGGCGGACCATGTGTCCAGGGGATTTAGGAGCTACCAACAGTACATCCGCATCCTTAGGAGCTACGATTTGTCCAAAATGCACGTTGAAACCGTGGGAGAACATCAGAGCCGCGCCATTCTTAAGGTTCGGTTCGATATCGTTCTTATATACAGATGCCTGTGTTTCGTCCGGCATAAGGATTTGCACCACATCTGCACGGGATACCGCTTCTGCCACAGACAATACTTCAAAGCCGTCATTCTTGGCAGTATCAAATGATTTGCCTTCACGCAGACCGATAACCACCTGAAGACCACTGTCACGCAGGTTCTGTGCCTGGGCATGTCCTTGGCTACCGTACCCGATCACTGCAATTGTCTTACCCTTCAATACGCTAAGCTCTGAATCCTGTTCATAGTAAGTTGTAACTGCCATTGTCAAAATCCTCCTTTAATTTGGGACCCATCGTAAAGAGCGGGTGCTTCAAGAACACGTTGCTTAATTAGTCTTACTATATAATGACGCGCTCCTCAAGCCCCCGCTCTTTCGCGGGCAACTCTACTTTAATCTTACTAAATTAATGCACGCAAGCAGCAATTCGTTAAAGCTGTAAAATGTGACGATCAGGCATTCCCGCGAATCATTGCTGTTACGCCGGTTCGAGACAGCTCCTTGATGCCATATGGCTTCAGCAGCTCAATCATTGCATCAATCTTCGTGGTATCACCAACTACCTGTACAAGCAGGCTGGCCGTACCGATATCTACTACGGAAGCACGGAAGGTTTCAACTACCCCCATAATCTCCGGCCGTTCTGACGGCTCTGCCTTCACCTTAATCAGCGCCAGCTCCCGGGCAACCATTGGTTTTGCGCCCAGATCAACCACCTTGATCACATCAATAAGCTTGTACAGCTGCTTCTCAATCTGCTCCAGGGTATGCTGGTCACCCAGTGTTACAATTACCATCCGGGACAATCCGACCTCTTCGGATTGTCCTACCGTAATACTCTCAATGTTGAAGCCGCGGCGGCCGAATAATCCGGATACCCGTTGCAGTACGCCAGGCTGGTCATTTACAAGCACAGCAATCGTATGTCTCATCACTGTTATTCATCCCCCATCAGCATTTGATCAATGGTAGAGCCTTGGGTTACCATCGGGTAGACATTCTCATCCTTTGGAACAACGAATTCTACCAGGACGGGTCCAGGTGTTTCCATGGCTTCTTTCCAGGCGGCGCTGGCTTCTTCCTTGTTCGTTGCCCGCAGGCCCTTCACACCATAAGCCTCAGCCAGCTTCACAAAGTCCGGGCTGCCGGCCAGATCGGTATAGCTGTAACGCTTCTCATAGATCAGGTTCTGCCACTGACGGACCATTCCGAGCACCTGATTGTTGATTACAACAATTTTGACCGGAATCTTATTGATCGCACAGATGGCAAGCTCCTGGGAACACATCTGCATGCCGCCGTCACCATTAATGGAGACTACGAGCCGCTGCGGATGGGCCATTTGCGCCCCGATCGCCGACGGGAATCCGAAGCCCATTGTTCCAAGCCCCCCCGAAGTAATCCATGAACGCGGATGGTTGAACTTGTAATATTGAGCAGCCCACATCTGATGCTGGCCTACGTCTGTAGTCACAATCGCTTCACCATTGGTGGTGTCATTAATCATCTGGATCACCCATTGCGGCTTCAGCTCTGTCTCCGAATCCTTGTACCGGTACGGCTGGTCCAGCTTCCACTGGGCAATCTGTGTTCTCCAGGCATCGGCCTTCGAGGCGCGCTTCACATCCGGGATCAGCATTTCCAGAACAGTCTTAACATCGCCCACAATGGGAATATCAGTCGCTACATTCTTACCGATCTCGGCCGGATCAATATCGATATGCACGATCTTCGCTTTGGGAGCGAAGCCGTCCAGCTTGCCGGTTACGCGGTCATCGAACCGGGCACCGATATTAATCAGCAGATCGCATTGCTGAATGGCATTATTGGCCGTGTATGTGCCGTGCATTCCCGGCATTCCCATCCATAAGTCTTCGCCGCTCGGGTAACACCCCAGTCCCAGCAATGTAGTAGTGATTGGAATCTCTGTGCGCTTCACGAATTCATACATGGACTCATGCGCTCCAGAGTAGATGACTCCGCCGCCTGCAATAATAATCGGACGCTCCGCCGCCTCAATAGCCTTCACCAGCTTATCGAGCTGCAGCTTATTGGGAACCGTGCGCGGATTGTAGCCGCGGAGGTTAACCCCCTGGTGTTCTGCCGGAGTGAACAATGTCATCGCCGCCGATACATCCTTCGGAATATCAATCAGTACCGGACCCTTACGGCCCGTATTGGCGATATGGAAGGCTTCATGAATAACACGCGGCAGGTCTTCAACATCCCGTACCAGATAGCTGTGCTTCGTAATCGGCATCGTGATCCCGGTAATATCCGCTTCCTGAAAAGCATCTGTGCCAATCAGGCTGGAGAATACGTTACCGGTAATGACCACCAGCGGAACCGAATCCATAAAAGCTGTAGCGATTCCGGTTACTAGATTGGTTGCCCCCGGGCCTGAAGTGGCAATACATACGCCCACTTTACCGCTCGCTCTTGCGTACCCGTCAGCCGCATGGATCGCTCCCTGCTCATGGCGTGTCAGAATATGATTGAAATCGTCGAATCCATAAAGAGCATCATAGATATAGAGTACAGCCCCGCCGGGATATCCGAATACAGTATCTACACCTTCCAGTACAAGACTGCGCAGGAGGACTTCGGAACCCGAAACCACCTCTGGATTTTTCCATTTCTCACGTAACTGCTCTATCGACCGCACTTCTTCCGGTAATTGCGCGCTCATCAGTATTCCTCCCTTCGATCGTTCACATTCATTATTCAAATGACAGGACGTCAGTATCCAACCTTTAATATTAGCGAACAGGCTTGAATCCTTCCTGTTTCAACAAAAAAACCTTTCGCCTCCCACGCGCAGAAGAAGCGCGTGAGGGACGAAAGGTTTAGCTTCCGTGGTACCACCCATGTTTGCATTACATCTCACGATGCAATGCCTTATCAGGATACAAAAATCCATCGATGTAGGCAGGGCCCAAATCTTCGTAACCTGAAGTCCCTAACGCGGACCAAACGATTCCCCCTAATAATTCCACCGCTCTTACTGATGGACCTTTCAGGGAAACAGCTCCGAGGTGAGCTCGTATATAAGGGATTCTGGTGGAGGTTGCAGCAATTCCTCTCACTCTCTGAACAAAAGAGCCCTTAAAACTTCGTCCTCATCATTGCCGATACATGTATGCTCGTTAAATGTTTAGACACATTATATGATTCCTCACACGGTTAGTCAATACCCCTTCGCAGGTTATACATTAAATTCTTCATAAAATCCTGTTCTATTCTTGCCGGAACGCCCACACCGCCCGGGGCATATGATGTACGACAATGCGTGGAAAGGGGGCAATATTTATGATTCGTTACCGCAGACCCAGGCAGGATGACACGATTATTTATGACTTGATTGAAAAGCAGCTTGTCCCGTTATCCCATCTTCCGCAGACGATCATTAATCAGGTCAGGAAGGATCTGCCCCGCCGCCTGGGACAGGGAGTCACACTTGTTGCTTGTCCCGACTACGAAAGTGATCCGCTCGGGTTCGTGCATTTCATGCTGCATGGCGATTTGTTATACATCGATATGCTCGCCATTGCTCCAAGTGCAAGGCGTAAGCGATACGGAAATATGCTTATGGACAGGGCGGAGCGGTTTGCACTATCCCGTGCATGTCATAGAGCGAAGGTCTCCGTAGATACCGGGAATACCGCCGGTCTGGCCTTTTATGAAAAACTGGGCTACAGCGTAGCCCGTTATCAACCGCAAAATTACTGCTATGAGCTTGAGAAACAATTCCGCTGATGAAGCAGGCAAGCCTATGGCTTAAAAGAATCCGATGGGCGGAATACCATACCCAGGACCGGGGCCATAGCCGCCGTAAGGACCGGGAACAGGACCATGGCCATAACCGTAACCGCCTCCGTACGGGGCACCTCCGTAGCCTCCACCGTAGCCTCCTCCATAACCCCCGCCGTAACCGTAAGGGGCCGTACCGATGGCCAGCAGATCAAATAACACGAGCGGAATCAGCGCCTTGGTTTGTACTTTTTTACCACTGATACGTTGCAGGATCAGCCGGTTGCCTGAGATGCGGACCAGTTTGCCTGTCACTTTGGACCCATCTTTTTTAACCGCCACGATATGTTTGCCCATCAATTTGATCACCTGTTGTTTCGTAACCGGGTGTGCCATAATATCCCTCCTATATTTGTTTCTTAACAGTCTATTCGCCTCACCTGATATTTGCCTGTACATCTGCCCGCCTCTGGGCTGGAAGTATCCGCTGCTGCTGCCTGCAATGATTACAAAATAACCCCACAAAGTGGGGCTTTAGCTTCGATGATGACTCAGGTACTTTGCGGGGACCCCAAAACATATAAATTCTTATCTATCAAAAAAAGCGCATTCCCGGAAAACCGGAAATGCGCTCTGTTCTGTGAAGCTCTAGAGATGGAACGCGATAACCCTAGCGTTTGCTCGGATCGTAAGGTTCACCAAGTGCCTTGGGAGCCGAGGAACGTCCCACCGCACTCACCAGTACGATAATGGTTAACACATAAGGAATCATGAAGATGAATTCCTGCGGAATGCTCTTGGACCATTCAAACAGCTGGACATAGTTGCGGATCGCCTGGGACAAGCCGAAGAATACCGCAGCACCGAAGGCGCCGAGCGGGTTCCACTTCCCGAAGATCATCGCTGCAATGGCAATGAAACCTTGCCCCGAGATGGTATTATGTGCAAAGGTACCTGTAGTAGTCAAGGTAATGGTGGCTCCGCCAATACCCGCCAGCAATCCGCTCAGCATGACGCCGATATATCTCATCTTATTAACATTGACACCCAGTGTATCAGCCGCACTCGGATGTTCTCCGACTGCACGCAGACGAAGTCCAAACGGAGTTTTGAACAGGATGAAATAAATGACAATGACTAAGATAATCGCCAGATAAGTGGTTGGATAGGAGTTGAAAATCCCCTCTCCGATGACTGGAATCTTGGAGAGTCCGGGAATCGCCACTTTGCTGAATCCGTCGATCAGCGGAGTTTCGCCTGAGCCATCGAAGATCAGCTTAACCATGTACAGAGTGCTGCCTGCGGCCAAGAAGTTAATAACCGTACCGCTTATCGTCTGGTCAGCCTTGAAGGTGATTGAAGCCACCGCATGAATCAGTGAACCAATCACCCCTACAGCCATCGCGCTAAGCACTCCGACCCAAGGGGCCCATTCGCCCATACCTGCTTCCTGGGCATAATACCCGCCTACTGCTGCTGCAAACGCACCAAACATCATCAAGCCTTCAAGTCCGATATTCACGACACCGGATCGTTCAGAGAAGATGCCGCCAAGGGCGGCAAATATTAACGCCGTGGAAAACACCAGCGTTGTATTGAGCAATTGGCCTAAGATTTCCATCTATAACACCTTCTCTTTCTTGCGCTTGAAGTAAAACGGTTTGAGCACCCAGCGCACAATGCCTTGCGCAGCAATGAAGAATATGATCGAACCGATTACAATACGGATCAGCTCCGGAGGCACATCCGCACCGAAGCTCATGCCTGCCGAACCATACGTCAGCGTGCCGTATAGAATGGCAGCGAGAATGACGCCCAGCGGATGAGTCAATCCGAGCAGGGCAACAGCGATACCGTCAAAGCCATAGCCAGGTGAAGCTGCAAATACCGATTGATAATGGAATACGCCCAGTACTTCGCCAGCGCCTGCGAGTCCTGCGAACACGCCACTGATGAACATGGCCTTCACCACATTACGTCCGACATTCATTCCTGCATATTCAGCAGCATGCGGATTCAGACCCACTGCACGCATCTCATAACCCTGCTTGGTCTTCCACAGATAGATATAGAAGAAGGTCGCTGCCGCAAGAGCAATTACAGTCCCCCAGTGCAGACGGGCGTTATCGAAGGTGGAGAAGAGGAACGTCATGGAGAGAGAGGCCGGATTATCCTCCGACCGGTTCTGCCCTTCCAGAAGCAGGAACGTCCGGACAATATAATTCGACAGGAAGAGCGCAATCCAGTTCAACATAATGGTTGTAATAACTTCATTAATTCCGCGCTTGGCCTTCAGATATCCGGCAATACCGGCCCATAGCCCGCCGCATAGTGCGGCTGCAATGACCGCAAGGGGAACTAAGAGGACGGTCGGCAATACGCCGCCAAGCTTAATGCCAACTACAGAGGCAGCCGTCATTCCGATCATTACCTGCCCGTCCGCACCGATGTTAAACATCCCTGAGCGGAAGGCAAACGCTACGGCCAGACCCGTCAGCATAAGCGGAGTCATCTCGCGTATAGCCTCACCGAAATCGTAAGAGCTGCCGAACACACGCTGGAACAGCGCAGAATAGGCTGCGATAGGATCATAACCGCCAATAAGCATGACGATAGCACCGACAAGGAAGCCCAGCAGAATTGCTACAAGCGGAATGATATAAGTGTCTGTTGCGAATATTTTCCGGAGTCTAGACATCCGCATGACCTCCCCGCTTCAAACTGCCCGCCATCATCAGACCCAGCTCCTGGTCATTCGTATCCTGCGGGTATACTTCTCCGACAATCTGGCCTTCATAAATCACGGCAATCCGGTCGGACACATTCATAATTTCATCCAGCTCAAAAGAAATCAGCAGAACAGCCTTCCCTTGATCACGCTGGGCAATCAGCTGCTTCTGCACGAATTCAATTGCCCCAACATCCAGACCGCGTGTTGGCTGTGCGGCAATCAGGAGAGTCGGATTCTTGTCTATTTCCCGCGCAATAATCGCTTTTTGTTGATTACCGCCGGATAGTGACCGGGCTTTGTTCTCTATGGAAGGCGTACGCACATCGAACTGCTTCACCAGATCTTCTGCATGCTGGTTAATCACATCTTTGTTCAAGAATCCGTTCTGATTATAAGGACTCTTATAATACGTCTCCAGAACCATGTTCTCACTCACAGTGAAATCCAGCACCAGACCATGCTTATGACGGTCCTCCGGGATATGGGAGACATTCATCTCAGATACCTTGCGTGGGGACAGATTGGCAATCTCCTTGCCGGAGACCTTAATCGAGCCGGAATCAATCTTACGCAGCCCGGTAATGGCCTGAATCAGCTCACTCTGCCCGTTGCCATCCACTCCGGCGATTCCGAGAATCTCTCCTGCCTTCACTTCGAAGCTCAGGCCATTCAGCACAGGCACGCCATCCTTACTCTTACTGTTAACACCTGACAGCTTCAGGATGCTGTCGCCAATATGCGGCGGCTGCTTGTCCACTTTGAACGTAACCCCGCGTCCGACCATCTTCTCAGCCAGCTCATTGGGATTAGTCTCGGAGGTCTTCACCGTATCAATAACCTTGCCGCGCCGGATAATCGTGACACGGTCGGAGATCTGCATAATTTCCTTCAGTTTATGGGTGATCAGAATAATGGACTTGCCTTCTGCAACGAGCCGCTTCATAATCGCCATCAGTTCCGTAATTTCCTGCGGCGTCAGTACAGCGGTAGGCTCGTCGAATATAAGTATATCCGCTCCGCGGTACAGGGTTTTCATAATTTCTACCCGTTGCTGCATGCCTACCGAAATGTCATGAATTTTGGCATTTGGATTGACTTGAAGACCGTACTGCTCCGATAGCTTACGAACCTGCTCCGCAGCGGATTTATAGTCAATTTTAAGACCTTTTTTCGGTTCCATACCCAGAACAATATTCTCAGTGACCGTAAAAGGATCAACAAGCTTGAAATGCTGGTGAACCATACCAATGCCAAGCTCAATGGCTCTATTGGGGTTATCAATAACAACCGGTTTCCCGTCGATTTCGATGCTGCCTTCATCGGGCTGGTACAGTCCGAATACGATATTCATCAAGGTTGATTTGCCTGCCCCGTTCTCACCAAGCAGCGCGTGTATCTCCCCTTTTTCCAGCGTCAGACTAATAGAGTCGTTCGCAACGATACCGGGAAAGCGTTTTGTGATTTGCTTCAACTCTACGACAGGAGCCGCAGCACTCATGGAATCACCCTCATCACAGAATATATATAATATTGCCTTTTAGACACGGCTGTACCGCCCCAAACAGGACGGTACAGTTGTGATTGTCTATAACAGATGCTGACAGAGAACAAGGCCAGTATTTGAACCGGCCCTGCTTCGTCGTTATGTTAAATCGGTTAAAGTTGATGCAATGAATTACTTGGAAGGAACAACGATTGTTCCATCAATGATTTGTTTGCTGTATTCGTCAACCTTAGCCAGAATATCAGCGGAAACGTTAGCTTTGGATGTTTCAGGAAGGCCTACACCGTTGTCTTTCAGACTAAGAACGGTTGTAGTTCCGCCTTTGAAGGTACCATCAACAACCTGTTGGGAAACTTTCTTAACCGCTTCGTCAACACGTTTGATCATGGAAGTCAGAGTTACATCATCGCCAAATTCCAGGGACTGGTCTTTGTCAACGCCGATAACCCATACTTTGCTGCCGCCGGCTTTGTTACGGGATTTCGCTTCGTTGAATACGCCGTTGCCTGTTGCGCCTGCAGCAGGGAAGATAATGTCGTTGCCGGCATCATACAGCGTTGCAGCCAGGGATTTACCAGTATCAGGCTTGTCATAAGCACCTGCATAAGTGATAGTTACTTTTGCAGTAGGGTTAACTGCTTCTACGCCGGCTTTGAAGCCCACTTCGAAACGTTTGATAACCGGGCTTTCCATACCGCCGATGAAACCGACTTTGTTGGTTTTGGTTGTCATGCCAGCAACAACACCCACCAGGAAGGAGCCTTCATTCTCGGCAAAGGTTACAGATTCAACGTTAGGAGCGTCCACTACACTGTCGATGATCGCAAGGTTAGCATTCGGGTTCTCTTTGGCAACCTTCAGTACGGCATCGCCAAGGTCGAAGCCGATACCCCAAGTGAGGTCATAACCGCCTTTAACGAACTGGTTAAGGTTAGGCTCGTAGTCTGCGTTGGATTTACTCTGCAGGTATTTGATCTCAGCGCCGAAATCCTTCTCCATAGCTTCCAGTGCTTCCCAGGAAGACTGGTTAAAGGACTTGTCATTAACGCCGCCTACGTCAGTTACGAGACCAAGCTTGACAGCCTTAGGAGCATCAGTTGCTGCGGGTGCTTCAGTTGCTGCAGCTGCGTCTGTTGGTGCAGTAGTTGCTGTTCCAGCATTGGAGCCGGAATTAGCGCTGTTATTGTTACCGCAACCTGCCAGAATGACAGTGAAGGCCATAACCATAACCAAAGATAGTTGGTAAAACTTCTTCATTGAAAGTGATCCCCCTTAGTAAATTGGATGTCTTCTGTGTTCTGCTTTGGACATACCATTAGTACAAATTATACCTGCAAAAAAAGCTAAAATCCAGTCTATTAATGACCTCAGGTCAATAATAATTTGCATTTTTCAACAAGAAATCGCTTACCTTGACACCACCTGTTACTTTTGTGTCCGTTATATGTTAGAAAACCTCAAAATGTTACCTATGGCTCCAAGTGCATTAACATTATTATTGCACAAGGAGAGCTTTTCTATTATCATGTATGATTACATATTGTACGCAAAGGGAGTTACTGAAAATGGAACAAGAACACACACCACAAGCTGCACCCGACTTCAAATACTGTCACGAATCCCGCGTATTCAAAACCGGCCGTGTCTTCCCGAATGATGTAAACAATCATAAGACACTATTCGGAGGCAAACTAATGAGCACCATTGATGAGGTTGCCTCTATCTCAGCCATGCGCCACTGCCGGGTCAACGTGGTCACTGCATCCGCCGACTCTGTAGACTTCCTCCTGCCGATCCGGCCTACGGATTCCGTTTGTTTCGAATCTTTTGTCTCCTGGACCGGACGCACCAGCATCGAGGTGTTCGTCAAGATCATCTCGGAGAATCTGTATACAGGTGAACGCGCCGTTGCCGCCACTTCCTTCCTGACCTTCGTAGCCATGAATGAGGATGGCACTACAGCCCCTGTTCCCGCCATCGTGGCGCAGACCGAGGAAGAGAAGCTGATCTGCCAGTCGGCGGACGAGCGTTCCGCCCTGCGCAAGCTGAGACGCACCAGCAGCAAGAAGCTCGCTTCCCTGCTTAGCACAACGAAATACTGGGAATAACCGCGAACCTGTCCGTTCCCACCGCACAAAAAAGCACCGTCAGACGGGAGATCCCGCAGGCGGTGCTTTTCGGTTTATATCGTCTTACGCGTTGATCTTCTCTTTGGCAACAACAGCCAGGGAGTTGAAGGCGTTCAGATCATTCACTGCCAGGTCAGCCAGCATCTTACGGTTCACTTCTACACCAGCCAATTTCAGGCCGTATACAAGCTTGCTGTAAGACAGTCCGTTCAAACGGGCTGCAGCATTGATACGAACGATCCACAGTCTGCGGAAGTTACGTTTAGTCTGACGACGGTCACGATAAGCGTAAACCATCGATTTCATTACTTGCTCTTTAGCTGTTTTGAAAATGCGGTGCTTGGAACCGAAGTAACCCTTTGCCAGCTTCAATACTTTTTTATGTCTACGACGAACTACAAATCCGCCCTTAACTCTTGCCATATTAATAAACCTCCCAAAAATGTGTGATTAACTATTTCAAGTTAGCGAGTCCTTGTTTCAAGCGTCTTACATCCCCAGGGGCCATTACCGGATTGCCGTTCAATACGCGTTTTGCACGTTTCGATTTGTGGGACAGCAAGTGGTTCTTGTGAGCTTTATAACGCAATACTTTACCAGTTCCAGTGATCTTGAAGCGGCCTTTCAGGCTGCTATGTGTTTTCATTTTAGGCATGGTGTTTCCTCCTTGAATATTATACGGCGCCAGATTGCTATGCAAGTGACTCCAGGATTATTGGGGCTTCGGAGCCAGAATCATAATCATGCTGCGGCCTTCCAGCTTAGGCTGGCGCTCTACAACAGCAATTTCTTCTACTTCGCTCTTCACGCGCTCCAGGATCTTCTGGCCGATACTAGCGTGGGTAATCTCACGGCCGCGGAAACGGACGGAGCACTTCACTTTATCGCCTTCGCCCAGGAACTTGATTACATTGCGGAACTTGGTCTGATAATCATGTTCTTCAATGTTTGCACGGAACCAGACTTCCTTGAGATCCACGATCTTCTGGTTCTTGCGGGCTTCCTTCTCTTTCTTCTGCGTTTCATAACGGAACTTGCCGTAATCCATGATGCGGCATACCGGCGGCTTCGCCTGTGGTGCTACGTTGACTAAATCCAGATTAAGATCGATCGCCATTTGTAACGCCTCGCGGATCGGCTTGATCCCGATTTGTTCACCCTCTGCTCCGACCAGCCGAACCTCTTTGGCACGAATTTCATCATTGATCATATGTTCCTTACTGATAGTCCTCCACCTCCGAATATTTTTCAGATAATATATTACGGTTCTCCATAAAAAAGGGATGCCGGTAATTCCCCGACACCCCGTTTGATCAACGTTCATGAATTGTAACCATTCATAAAGCATTGAGATCAAAACCAGCAGGCTAATTAGCCAGTCAGGTGAGAAGCCGGTGCTTCTGCTTGCAATCCCTATGTTTTGCACACTTGAATACTATACAACATCAGACCGAAGATGTCAACATCTTCTGGAATTATTAATTTGCAGTGCGGATTATGAAACCTGCTTGCTCTGCACTTCTTCCAGCCGGACTACACGTGTATGCTTGGTATGACTCCACTGCTTGTTGTTCTGCGTGAAGAACGCATAGAACGTAATGGGATACCACGAGAGCAGGTAGACCGGGAACAGCAGCAGGTACAGGTAGACCTTCTTGAACTTCACCCGCTCCAGCGCCATGGCCAGCAGGAAGGTCAGAATATTGGCACCTACGGCAAAGTACCCGAGCCACAGCGGCAGATGTCCGTAAATATTCGCAATATGCGGACCGCCAAACACAGCATTATCCACAAACATTACGGCAGTCATCAGGAACGTAAGCAACACAATGTATACATTCGCTCCGTACAGTGCCAGGTCGAGCTTCGTCAGGCTGCGTTCCTTGATCCCCTGCCACAGCAGCGGGAAGAAGTAACGGCGGGCCACGGTGAAATGACCCTGCATCCAGCGCAGACGCTGTCTGGAGGAAGCCTTGAAGGTAAGCGGCTTCTCATCGAATACTTTGGCATCATAATTAAATCTTGGATATACGCCCTTGGAGGCGCTGCGCATGGTGAATTCCAAATCCTCAACCAGACTGGTTGCGCCCCAGCCCATATCTTTGAGCAGGTTCGTCTCGAAGCACATGCCCGTTCCGCCGAGGAAATTGGCCATATTCAGATTATGGCGCGACAGCTGCCACAGCCGGTTGATATACCAGTAGGATACGCCATAAGCAGCAGTAATCCAGGAATCCTCCGGATTCTTCGTATCAATATAGCCTTGAATGACCCGTCCGCCTGAACACAGATCGTTGTTCATCTCTGTCAGGAACTCTGTATGTGCGAGGTTGTCGGCATCGAACATGACAACCGCGTCGTACTGGCGGGGCAGCGCCCACAGCTCCTTCAGCATCCACTCGATGGCATAGCCTTTACCGCGCAGGTTGCTGTTGGTACGTACACAGGCATTCATGCCGTGCTCCCGCACGATCGCAGCGGTATTATCCGTACAGTTGTCACAGATGACAAATACATCGTACAGTTCCTGGGGATAATTAAGCTGCTTCAGGTTCTCCATCAGAGCGCCGACCACTTCTTCCTCGTTGTGTGCGGCGACCAGTACGGCAAATGACTTTTGTGGCGCATGCCTAACCTTGTTCTTCTTCTTGCGCAGTCCAAACAGCGAAAATGCAAACTGATAAACTGCGATTGCCGCCAAGATCACTTGGAGCGTAACAAACAATGCGTCTGTCATGATCTTTAGATGCCCCCTTTTTCCAAATCTTGATGTTTTTTCTCTTTCTCTCTCTAACTTGCTAACGTTCTATCTGACCCTTTTGTTGCATCCCTTACTGTAGACAAGAATTTCCCCTTAGTTCCGGGCAGGATTCCGAATTGTGTTATGTCCCGTTTCACAAGATATGAATATGGATTCCAGTGTACTGGCTGGCTCCTTATTTCTCTGTTACCTTATAAACGCGAACTTCCCGCTTGAATCATTGTAGTCGCTTTGGGGCTCACAAGTCAAAAGAGACATTTTTCGAGCGGACCCGAGCTTTTTCTTGAACGGGTTACCTTAAAAAAGTATGATAAAGACAGCTTCAGGTCGTGAAATCTGCTGCTTGAGCTGCGCCAGAACTCTTTTAGCCGGACTATCGGAGGGACATGATATGAGACCTTTATTCAAGAAACTGCATCTCCTGGAGCAGCGGGTGTTTCAATGGATTAACGGACGGATGCACAATCCGTTTCTGAACTTCTGGCTTTTCTACCTCACTCATCTCGGAGGTGCAACAAGCGCGATCGGCATCAATCTCCTGGTCTGGGCAGTGTGCCCGCAGCCATGGAGAACTACAGGACTTCAGGCACTGGCCGCGCTGGCGATAAGCCATGTACCCGTCGCTATCGCCAAAAAGCTCTACCCGCGCTTGCGGCCCTATCTGGCCCTGCCGGATACCAATACGTTCCGTAATCCGCTTAAGGATCACTCTTTTCCTTCAGGCCATACGACCGCTATCTTCGCCTCAACGGTTCCTTATATGATAGCCTATCCTGTCCTGACTGCGGTCCTGCTTCCTCTGGCCTGCACAGTCGGCTTCTCCCGGATCTACCTTGGACTGCATTATCCGTCTGATGTCCTCGCAGGGGCGGTCATTGGGTCTGGAGTCGCAGCCGGTACGCTTGCCCTGTGGATATGATGCCTAAGGGGCGTCCGGCCAGCGAATACCTCTAGCGAACAGGCGAACTATACATTGCGCAAAAAAGAATATTATTGCGTTACCAGAAATCATTCAATCGTCTTACCACACTTGGAAGAGTAAGGAACTAGGCAAGGAAGGCAAAAAAGGCAGTCCGGGATGAATGAACCGGACTGCCTTTTGCTGTAATTACCGGTATTGCAGCCTAGAGGCGGTACTTGTCCAGACGTGTGGCCTGATATTGCTTCAGCGCCTCGTCTCCGACAATCGCCTCGCAGCGGTGAATGTTCACGCCGCGGCCATAGAACTTGGTCTCGTATTCGGTCATGACATGCTCTTCATTGATCACGCCGTCCTCATGCAGATCAAGCGAAATATTCTTCATCTGCAGACCGTAGTCGGCAAATGCATTAAGCGAGAATTCAAACAGGCTGCGGGAATCCGTCTTCAAATGGATCTCGCCAAGCGGACTGAGCAGTCCGCGGTATTTATCAAGAAAACGCGGATGCGTCAGGCGGCGGCGGGCATGCTTGCTTTTCGGCCAGGGATCACTGAAGTTCAGATAAATCCGTTCCAGCTCCCCCGGAGCGAACACTTCCTCTGCGTAATCGATATTGGCCAGGGCCACTCTCACGTTCGGTGGTGTCGCTTCGCCTGCCGGCTCCCATACATTCCGGGCCTTCTCGGCTGCACGCCGCACCAGCTCGTCATACATATCCACGCCGATGAAATTAATCTCCGGGTATTTAAAGCTCATTTGACTGATAAACTGCCCCTTGCCCATTCCGAATTCCACATGAATCGGATGGTCATTGCCGAACAATTCGGACCAGCGCCCCTTCAGGCTGCGTGGTTCCAGGATGACCAGGTCGGTCTGCTCCTCAAGACTTTCACGTATTCCTTTTCTTCCGCGTAAACGCATAGGTACTCCTCCGCTTATCTCTTATTGCCTTATCTGTGAATAGGATAAATGCCACTTGCAATATTGTGCCGAACTTACCGGCAAAAGTAAAGGGATTTCAGCAAAAGAAAAGGAACCTCCATCCTGCCCCTGTTGGACTGGTCGAAAGTTCCGTGCGTCTTGTATCTGCATTACCGGCCCGCCGTTCAGCGGACTGCTATTTATTTATCGAACTCGAACGTCTTCTCAAACGCACTGCGGATCTTCCGCTGCGCTTCTGTCTTGATCTTGTGGTTGCCGTTAAATTCTACGCCTGTCAGGGCGAGAGCTTCATCGGGAGTCAGCTGCACATCAATCGAACCTTTGTTATCAGCAAATACCGTTGGAGAATTCATCGTTATCACCTCTAAGGTTTAGTATGGACCGGACGACACGAAATTATGAATTCAAAGCATGTGATTGTGGTTGCTGCAGCGGCTTTTTTAACACTTTAAATATAACATAATGTGTAAGCATTTTCAAGCCAATTCGCAGTAATTCACGGCCTATTTCCAGCTTTTTTTCGGCGGAATTCCGGGAGGGATTGTTACGTTCGTCACGGATTTTTGATACAATGGGAAGGTTAATGAAAGGAGCTGCACATGTCTAATCTTTTACAGGCCTCCTCTCCGCTTCTGTGGGGGGATAAACGGTTCCATACCTGGAACTACGAAATGCGCGGGCAGATGGATACCAAGGTGTTCAAGGTCATGCTCGATGCAGGCTTCACCTGTCCGAACCGAGACGGTTCCATCGCCAAAGGAGGCTGTACGTTCTGCAGTGCCAGAGGCTCAGGCGATTTCGCCGGAAGCCGCCGGGATGACCTGGTCACCCAGTTCAACCATATCCGCGACCGCCAGCATCAGAAATGGCCGAATGCCAAATATATCGGCTACTTCCAGGCCTATACTAATACGTATGCTCCTGTCGAGGAGCTAAGGGAATATTATGAAGTCATTTTGCAGCAGCCCGGGGTTGTCGGCCTCGCCATTGCCACCCGCCCCGACTGCCTCCCGGATGATGTAGTGGAGTATCTCGCGGAGCTGAACCAGCGCACCTATCTATGGGTGGAAATGGGGCTTCAGACCATTCATCAGTCCACCTCGGATCTGATTAACCGCGCGCATGATACCGCCTGCTATACTGAAGCTGTTGCCAAGCTCCGCCGTCACGGCATCCGGGTGTGTACCCATATCATTCACGGACTTCCGCAAGAAACGCATGAGATGATGCTGGAGACCGTAGCTGCTGTAGCGAATATGGGGGTTCAGGGGATCAAAATCCACCTGCTTCACCTCATGCGCAAAACGCCGATGGTGAAGCAGTATGAAGCCGGGCTGCTGCGGTTCCTGGAGCGGGATGAGTATGTGAAGCTCATTGCCGATTCGCTGGAAATTCTGCCGCCGGACATGATCGTCCACCGGCTGACCGGTGACGCCCCGCGCGATGCTCTGATCGGCCCGATGTGGAGCCTCAAGAAATGGGAAGTGTTGAATGCGATAGATCACGAGTTGGCAGCACGCGACACCTGGCAGGGTAAGTACTGGAGGGAGGGCTGATGGGCTTCCTGTCTGTCCTTAGCTTCGCCCATAAGCTGACCGCTGAGCGGCTCTCGTCGGGCGGATGGGCTATCGACGCCACCGTGGGCACCGGAGCCGACACCCTGTTCCTCGCCAAGGCGGCCGGGCCGCGCGGCGGGGTGTACGGGTTCGACATTCAGCCACAGGCGCTGGCTCTTGCCGGCGAGCGCCTGCGGCTGGCCCGGGAGGAAGCGCCTGCTGCGCTGGCTCCCGTGACGCTGCTGCAGCAGAGCCATGCAGCCATGGCTGAAGCCGTTCCGCCCGCTTGGCGCGGAACGGTCGCGGCGGTGATGTTCAACCTCGGCTATCTGCCCGCAGGCGATGCCGATAAGACCATCATCACCGAGCCGCAGAGCACGCTGGCCGCGCTGGAGGCCGCGCTGCTGCTGCTTCGCCCGGGCGGGATCATCACGGCCGTGCTGTATCCCGGCCACGAAGGCGGCGGCCGCGAAGCCGCCGCTGTCGAAGCCTGGGCCGCCGGACTGGCCCAGCAGGACGCGCAGACTATCGTGTACCGGCAGCTTCAGCGCGAGTCTGCGCCGTATGTTGTAGCTGTAGAGAAGAGACAAAGGGGCTAGCATCTGAAGGCAGCAAGCCCCCTGTAACTGAAGATCATTCTATTATCAGGAAGGAAGATGTTGTAATGACGAAACCATATCCTCTGAAATTTCAGCCGGAATTCAAAGAACGTGTCTGGGGAGGCCGGGCGCTGGAGAAATTCGGCCTGGATCTGCCGGAAGGCCATATCGGCGAAGGCTGGATGATTGCCGATCATCCGAACGGCACCTCCTCTGTTGTCAACGGCGAGCTGGCCGGACAAGGCCTGGATGCCATCCGAGAGCAGTTCGGGCACGAGTGGTTCGGCAGCAAGGGCATCACGGAAGAAGGCGGAAGATTCCCGCTGCTGATCAAGCTGCTGGATTGCAACGATAACCTCTCCGTGCAGGTACACCCTACGGATGATTATGCCGGCCTGCCTAAGGGCGAGCTGGGCAAAACCGAAATGTGGTACGTGCTGGACGCCAAGCCAGGCGCCAAAATCATCTACGGCCTGAAGGAAGGCGTCACCCGCGAGATGCTGAAGGACGCGCTGGAGAACGGAACGGTTATGGACAGCCTGCAGGAAGTAACTGTAGCTGCCGGAGACTCCTTCTATATCCCTGCCGGGACTGTACATGCCTTGTGCGCAGGTGTCGTTGTAGCGGAGATCCAGCAGAACTCTGACACTACATACCGGATTTACGATTATGACCGTCCGGGTCTCGACGGGAAGCCGCGCGAGCTGCATATCGAGGATTCCCTGAATGTGACCGCTTATGAGGGAGCAGGCGCGACTTCGATGAAGACGGATGGTGCCGTGGCCGGGGAATGGCTGCAAATTGCCTCCTCTCCATATTTCATTGTTGAAAAAGGTGTGGTCGCCGGCGAATGGCAGCTCGCCACTACAGATGACAGCTTCACCATTCTGGTGATCTGCGAGGGCAGCGGCCACCTGATCTGGGAGGGCGGCTCCCAGCCTTATGCGGCTGGCGAATGTTATCTGCTCCCTTCCAGCCTGGGCGCTTACAGCATTGAAGGACAATCTACCGTGCTGCGCTCTTATCTGCCTTAAGCAGCCGGACTGCATTGCACTTGGATTAGGGTAGCACAAGGTACTCTTTACGCTAGGAATGCTGAACTTCACTTTCAGGAGGACAGGCGATGACTGAGAACACTTTTACCATGACTGATCCCTTAGATGTCCAAATCCATGTCTATGAATGGCTGCCGGACGCGGGAACGGAGATCCGGGGAATTGTGCAGATTGCGCACGGTATGTGTGAGACGGCTGCGCGATATGCCCGGTTCGCTTCGGCGCTCACCGCAGCCGGTTATGCCGTGTATGCCAATGACCACCGGGGACATGGCCTTACCGCCGGCAGAGTCAATCTGCTCGGTGACAGCGGAGAGAACGGCTTCTACTGGATGCGGCGCAATCTCCTGCAGCTTGGGGGCATTGCCTGCTCCCGGCATGAGCAAGCTCCTATCTACCTGTTCGCCCACAGCATGGGTTCCTTTCTGGCTCAAAAGCTGATGTGTGAAGAAGGCCATGAGATCTACAGCGGCTTCATCCTCAGCGGTACCAATGGGCCCCGGAGTATGCTGCGGATGGCGGAATCCCTCTCGGCGATGCAGTTAAGACTCCAGGGAGACCATCACCGCAGCGTGTTGTTGAACGGAATTGTGTTCGGTGCATACAACCGCTCCTTCTCTCCGGTGCGGACGGCTTTTGACTGGCTCAGCAGCGACCCGGAGGAAGTGGACCACTTCATTGCCGACCCGTACTGCGGGGCGATCTGTACCACCCGCTTCTTCCGGGATTTCTTCCATATGCTGCGCGAGCTTCATACCAAGTCTACTCTGCGGACCCTGTGCAGTGACAAGCCGGTTTACCTATTCGCGGGCGAGAAGGACCCTGTGGGGATGAACGGTCAAGGGGTGATGCGTCTGGCTGAGTTATACCGGAAGCAGGGGCTTCAGGATGTTGAGTGCAAGCTGTATCCGGGAGGCCGGCATGAGATGCTGAACGAGGTCAACCGGGACGAGGTCACGGCCGATGTGCTAGACTGGCTGGCCCGCCACCTGCCTGCCGAATCTATGCGGCTACAGCCTACGGCGGATTAGCCTATTGATGCAGACGCACGTACTGGTCTGGTGTTAGTCTGATGCTGGCGTTCGTCTGCACAGTGAAGACCAATGTTACTACTGAACTTTGATCTACAGAAAAAGAGAGGCACTCCGCCCGGACGGAGTGCCTCTCTTTCGATTGTTTTGCCGTAGCAGGCCTTAGCAGTAAGTTAAGGCCTATGGTAACATTTTGCCGTGGCAGTAAGTTAAGGTAAGCGAGTTAAGGTATGCGATAATTCTCCCCTTAGCTGCAACGTAAGGCATGCCTCTGATCCGGCAGCAGCAATTGTCACGATTGCAACAAATGTTGCACTTTTTGCATGATTTCTAACAAATTAACGCTCTTAGGAGCATCGGTCGCTCCACTTTGTGCAGGATTTCGCCATGTTGACGCTCCAGAAGCAGCGAATGTTGTAATTCATACACGATTTCCAGGCTTCTTCTTAAGCCTCACTTACCACTTAAGCCCCCACTTACCGCGCCAACACCCAAATGATCACCTCAGGTATTACGCAGCTATTAACAGTAACTCTACGAAGACGCGTTATTCACGCTCTAAATACCCTGCCAGTCTCCCCGCTAAATCTTGCTTATACGCCGGAAGATCATACGAAGAATTATTGACTTTGATCTTATCCATGTTTACGCGGTTATATATAATTCCCTCCAGTTTCTGTCTGGCCTCAAGCACCCTCAGAGTTCCTTCTATGCCCTGGTGTCCCTGTCTCAGGCCATATCCCTGTGAGGTGTAATATTGGATGAACCCTTCCGACCACTCCAGGGGTCTTTGGCGGACCGCTTTGCGGAAAGAATGCTCCAGATCGTCCTGTTCAATATACATCAGCAGCGGATTCAATCCGGCTGTAATGGCCTCCAGTTCCTGAATGTAGCTTATCATGTAGTCCTCGGCTGCATCGTGCTTGATCATCCCCATAGTCACAGGATTTTGAATAAAACAGCAATCAAACACATACGTATCCGGCCCCGTTAAAGCCCTCTCCGCAAACTGCCTCCACCTTGCTGTAATCAGTTCTTTGTGCTGAGCCAGCGGCAGTTCATATACATCCTTCCGTGCCAATGTGCCCATCCATTCCTTCGGAAGGAGAGGACCGTGATCATTTATTATTTTCCGGTACCCGACCAGGTAATAGTTGTCTTGGCAGGTAGTGTGCGCGCTTAATACTTCCCGCGGATTCCCGCCGCAGGTTCTCGACAACTCATCGTATTCTGCTTGTGTAAGGCAGGCTACTCCCTCATAATCAGCGGGATGATCCAGGTTCCCTTCCAGGACAAGCTGAGCGCCCATATTCATCTCCGTAAGAATTTCATAAACCAGCTGTGCCGCTGTGGACTTCCCGTAGCCGGGTAGACCCTCGATTAAGATCAATTTTGGATGCATGTTTGGATGCATGTATCGTTCCCCCATTCACGTTTTAGGAGGACAGGCAGGTAAAGAGCCAACACAATTAGGTGTTCACTTTAGTGTACTCGCTGATTGAGGCATGTGGAATTTCTGCTTCTTCTCCTACCAAGGTACGAAAAGCCATACCGTGTCCGGTAATAATCACCTTTTGGAAGCCCAAATATTGGTCAATCACCTTCTCCACTCGGTTCCTCAGCAGCTCCTTGGATTCCCAAAGCTTAGTTTCCCCTGGAGGATAGACTCCTTGATGAGCATCGTAATCATTCCCCAGCTCTGTCAACCGCTCTAATGAATCATATTCAAAAGTTAAGTCGGGCTGCCATTCCCTGAGATCGAATTCAATCCTTATGTCCAAACCTAATTCCTTGGATAAAATTGCAGCGGCCGCGTATACGGAGAAGAGACGATCAGGTCAGCATCCCGCAGACGCTCATCCCGTGCTGCCAGAAACACTTGGTTGACTCCTGAAGCGGTAAGAGGAACCAGATCCCGGCCATGCCCCTTCAACTTGTACTGCTCATTAATAACCCACTGCGGTTCACCATGGCGGATAAGATAGAATTGCGTCACTTATATTCCCCCAACTTCACATATATTCTACCAGGGAACCACCGTAAGCTCCGGCCATTTCGACTTCCATTTCTGCGTTTTCGCTTCATAGATCTTCTCGCTGATCAGTGCTTTGTTGGGCCGTAGAATCAATTGAAATAAATCCTCCAGACCAAATGGAGCATAAATCTTCCATTCCCCGTTCAGCTCAAGCCTTACTCCCAGTGAGGTCACTGTAGTCGGCCAGCTGTCGATTGCCGCTTCAAGCGAGAGGTAGGCGTTGATCTCCACACCGAACTTCTGGGGGTACCACAGATGAACTCTGGCCTGATTCTTGAGATCGACCGGAAGGGCAATACCGTCAAAAAGCTCCCTGCCCTTCGCAATCACCTCATCCTCAGCAGCATAGCTCAGATCCGACGCATCGTAGTAAATAATATCGATGTCACTAATTCCGTACCCCGGCTCTCGCCCGGTCCGCTCGTTCCACACCGTTTGCACCAGGCATCCTGCACCTATGTAGTACGGGAACGGGGCCAGGCCTTGGGCACGCTTGAAAATATCCATTAGCAGCGTATCGCGGGTGAACAGTTCTGTAAGACGTTGCTGCTGCTCATTCATGACTGAACCCTCCACTCTAAGCTACCTCTGTGTGATAACCTCAACTATTCACCCAGATGCCTAACTGTAATTCGTACAACTAAAACAAAGAAATATTGGGGTGTGAACGGTTTAATTGTATTTGGTGCAGCTATAATCCTGAGTTTGTGGAAAAGAGAGCATATCCGCCATATTTAGTTGTACGGAATGCAGTTAACCCGGCAAATCTGCCTGTTCGCTGACTTTTAATTGCACGAAATACACCTATCTGCTTGACTGGACAGTTAGACAGCCTTCACGCGGGCGATCCCCCACTCCCTACAAAGGCAGCATATAATACTGCGCCCGCTGGCTCTCGTCCTGCTGATACAGGACGACCAGCAGCGTGCGGCCATCGCTTGCACCAGGGTGCGGATCGTTATGGACCGCCCCAGTCTCGGCCACTGCTACCGCAAGCTCCGCCGATTCTCCTTCGGCCGCCGCTCCACGAAGCTCCCGGCCGTCCCCGTCCCTGGCACCAGCTTCAGGCTGTGCACCTGCCTCAGCGCCAAGCTCCCCGTCATAGCGCAGCCCGCTGATCGATTCCAGCACCGGCGCAAGACGGAACGGCAGCTCGTCGAGCACGATGAACTTTTGCAGCTCCCGCTCGCTAAGTCCGGCCTCCGCGAGCTTTGCCGAAACCCGCTCGGGCTGCTCGGCGATCTGCTTCATGTATTTGGTCCACTCGCTCTTGTCCAGGACATCGTCCCACCAGATCTTGCGGGGCTTGTACTTATGGGCGAGGAAGTAGTCCAGCTTCATCAGGCCGGTGACAATGTCCATGGAGGCCGTGCCGCGGTCCGTCAGGAAATCATGCAGCCGGGTGAACAGATCCTCCAGCTGATGCCCGATCTTCTGCCAGCCCCGTTCTTCCCAGTAGTCACCGAACTCCTGGAAGAAGTCGAACGGTGACGGGAAGACATGGCGGATCAGGTACTTGACGGAATGAGCCAGCCGCTGGCTGTTCCAGTACTTCTCCAGCACATCCTCCAGCCGCTTGAGCCGGATAATATCCGAGAACGGCATGACATGGCTGCTGAGAATTTCGTATGGCGCATGCTCCATATACGTGTAGTCGTATTTGGCAGCCTGGGCGCGCAGCCCGGTTCCGCGCAGCATTTTGAGGAAGCCTAACTGCAGCTCCTCCGGCTCCATGGCGAATACATCATTGAAGGTCTTGCGGAAGGTGGCATAATCCTCCATCGGCAATCCGGCGATCAGATCGAGATGCTGGTCGATATTGCCGCTGGCCTTGATCTTCATCACGGTGCGCGACAGCTTGGTGAAGTTCTGGCGGCGCTTGACCAGCTCATTCGTCTCGTCATTCGTGGACTGGACGCCGATCTCGAAGCGGAAGACGCCCGGAGGCGCATTCTGTGCCAGGAAATCCAGTACCTCGGGACGCATAATATCTGCGGTTATCTCGAACTGAAACACGCAGCCCTGATGATTGTCGATCAGGAACTGGAACATTTCCATCGCATAATTGCGGTTGATATTGAAGGTACGGTCCAGGAACTTGATGACCTTGGCCCCGCCTTCGATCAGATACAGCAGATCAGACTTCACCCGTTCGATATCATAATAACGCACGCCCACCTCAATGCTGGACAGGCAGAACTGGCAGTTGAAGGGACAGCCCCGGCTCGTCTCAAAATAAACGATACGCTTGCTCAGCTCCGGCAGATCCTCCGCGAAACGGTGCGGAGTCGGCAGGGTGTTGAGATCGCTTTTGGGACGGGGAGGATTGACGATCAGCTCTTCGCCCTTGCGGTAAGCCGCACCGTATACGAAATGGTACTTGTGTTCATCCCGGATCTCCTGCAGCAGATGGTGGAAGGTCTCTTCCCCGTCACCGTTCACGACGAAGTCCACTCCGGCCTCCCGCTTCATCCAGTAGAGCGGCTCATAGGATACCTCCGGCCCGCCCAGCACAATCTTGACCTCCGGCATGACCTGCTTGAGGATTCCGACCAGCTTGATGGTCTCCTCGATGTTCCAGATATAACAGGAGAAGCCAATCACATCCGGCAGCTTCTGAAAAAGGTCAGACACGATGTTCATCGCGGGATCTTTGATGGTATATTCCGCCAAAAGGATATCCTTGAATTCATGCTCGCTATACGCCTTCAGCAGCCGGATCGCAAGCGACGTATGAATATATTTGGCATTTAATGTGGCCAGGACGATTCTCATGCCTTATAACCTTCTTTACATGTCATTTTGAAAAAACTCCAGGAAGGCCTTGCCGTACTTCCGGTATTTCACTTCACCGACACCCTTCACCCTCAGCATCTCCGATTCCGTCTGCGGACAGACCACGCTCATCTCGCGCAGCGTCGCATCATTGAAAATGATGTACGACGGCACATGCTCGCGCCCCGCCAGCTCGCGGCGGATCAGGCGCAGCTGCTCGAACACCGTCTCGTTGACCGCAGACGGCGAAATATCGCGCGAGCGGCTGCGGTCCCTCGTGCCGGAGGTGACAAGCGTCCGGGCGACGCGCTGATGCACCTGGCGCTGGCCGCGCAGCACCTCGGCTGCCAGCGGCTGCAGCCGGACCACCGGATACTGGCCTTCGGACAAGGCCAGATAACCTTCCGAGATCAGCATATTGATGATCTCGGTAATCTCCTTCTCGCTGCGGCTGGACATAGCGCCGTGAGTCGGCAGCTGCTCGAAGCCGTATTGCAGCACCTTCTGGTTACGCGAGCCCTTCAGCACGGATGAGACCAGCGCCACCCCGTAACGCTCCCGCATCCGGTGGATGCAGGAGAAGATCTTCTGCGCTTCTACGGTGATATCCACCAGCTCACGCTCGTCGGTACAAGAGCTGCAGATCCCGCAGTGATCGTCGTCATGGCTCTCGCCGAAATAGTCGAGCTGCGCACTGCGCAGGCAGCGCGTGGTATAGCAGTATTCAATCATCTGCTGGAGCTTGCGGTATTCGTTGGCTTTGCGTTCCGGGTCCTGCGGGTTCTGCTCAATCAGGAATTTCTGGGTCATGATATCCTGCGCACTGAACAGCAGGATACAATCGCTCGGCTCCCCGTCACGCCCGGCACGGCCCGCCTCTTGAACATAGGCCTCCATGTTCTTCGGCATATTGTAATGGATGACATAACGCACGTTAGACTTGTCGATGCCCATCCCGAAGGCATTCGTGGCAACCATGACGCGGATATCGTCATAGAGGAAACCTTCCTGGCTATCTGCCCGCTCCTGGTCATTCATTCCGGCATGATAACGCCCGGCGGTGATGCCTGCGGCCTGGAGGCGCTGATAGAGATCATCCACCTCCTTGCGGGTGGCGGCATACACGATGCCCGGCTGATTGGCATGCTGAGCCGCGTAATCCAGCACGAACTCGCGCTTGTTCTCTCCGCGCAGCACGGACATCGCCAGGTTGTCGCGGCCAAGTCCGGTCATGAAGACGCCCGGCTCGCGCAGGCGCAGCAGCCGGACCATATCCTCCATGACCTCCGGGGTAGCCGTAGCGGTGAAGGCCGCCAGAATCGGACGCTGCGGCAGCTGCTCCACGAACGGGGAGACCGCCAGATAACTGGTGCGGAAGTCATGGCCCCACTGCGAGACGCAGTGGGCCTCATCGACAGCCACGCAGGAAATGTTCAGTCCCGCCATTTCCAGGCGGAACCAGTCCAGCTCCAGACGCTCGGGAGCTACATAGAGCAGCTTCAAGTCGCCACGGCGGGCCGCGCGGATGCGCTCATTCACTTCCTTGCCGCTCAGGGTGCTGTTGATATAAGCAGCGGGAATCCCTGCGGTCGTAAGAGCATCCACCTGATCCTTCATCAGGGAGATCAGCGGCGAGACAACCAGGGTAAGCCCCGGCTGCAGCAGCGCCGGAACCTGATAGCAAATGGATTTACCGCCTCCGGTAGGCAGAATACCAAGCGTATCGCGGCCTTCCAGCAGATTGTTCACAATTTTTTTCTGGCCCTCCCGGAAATCGGGATAACCATAATATTTTTGCAGCTCGGCCTGGGCCTGCTCCATTAATGATCCTTGCATCTCCATATCTCTTCAAACTCCTTAAGGCTTTCTACCTTTTAGTTTACCGGGCAACCGGCTGCCAAGCAACCGCCTGAGGCAGATATCATAGCACTCTTTCAGAGCTTGTTGCCTAGAAATTACATAAAAACAGCATGATCAAGCAACACTTTATATAGATTCAATCCAATTGCCTGTTAAGGAGGTAACCTATTTGCAAGATTGGAAGGATAAATACACCTCCTACTTACACAAGCAGCAGGCTTCTTCGCCGCAGCCGGCCAGCGGCAGCCAGCTTACAGGCAACCTGAAGACCGATATCCAGGAGCTTCTGGCACGGCTCGGGGAGAACGGCGATCTGGTCGTACGGGACTTTCAGCTTTTCGGAACCCGCCAGGCCGCGATGATCTTCTTCTCTTCCCTCGTGAATACGGAGCAGGTGCGTGAGCATGTACTGAAGCCGCTAATGGCACGCCCGTCTGAACATCCGGGAATGCCGGATCAAGCGGCAGGAATGACCCATTATATCTGGAGCACAGTAGTCCAGGTCACACAAGGGATAACCACGGCAGACCTGTCCACGCTTCCTCCAGCCGCCGTCAAGGGGGACCTCATTCTGTTGATTGACGGGGTTCCCGAAGCGCTCCACCTGGACATGCGGCAGATCGAGATGCGCGGTGTAGAGCAGCCGCAGACGGAGCAGGTGATCCGGGGTCCCCGGGAAGGCTATGTGGAAAAGCTGGAGAATAACCTCTCCCTGCTGCGCTACCGGCTGCAGAGTACGGACTTCCGGATTGAGATCAGTCCGCTCGGAACGCGTACCCAGTCTAGAGTGGCTCTGTGTTACATAGACAGCCTCGCTGACAGCGCTCTGGTTGCGGAAGCCATGCGCAGAATCTCGATGATTCATACTGACGGCATCCTGGATGCCGGGTACATTGAGCAATTCATCGAAGACCAGCCCCTGTCCCCTTTCCCGCAGGTGCAGAGCACCGAGCGGCCGGACAAGACCGTTGCCGCACTCCTGGAAGGGCGGGTGGCCATTCTCGTCGATGGCTCGCCGTTTGCCTTGATTGTTCCCGCCCTGTTCAATCAGTTCTTTCAGACGATGGATGATTACACGGAGCGCTTCATTATGGGCAGCCTGATCCGCATCATCCGGCTGATTGCTTTGGCCTGCTCGCTTTTTTTCCCGGCGTTATATGTTTCTGTCATCTCGTTTAACCCCGAGCTGCTGCCTACGGATTTCGCGGTGGCCATCTCGGGCGGAAGAGCGGGCGTACCGTTCCCGGCAGTTGTGGAGGTGCTGATCATGGAGGTGTCCATGGAGGTCCTGCGTGAGGCGACGATCCGTCTGCCGCAGATGATCGGCGGTGCATTATCTATTGTAGGCGTCCTTGTCATCGGACAGGCAGCGGTAGGCGCCGGGCTGGCCAGCCCGATCACTGTTGTTATTGTGGCCCTGACGACGATCGGTTCGTTCGCCACCCCTGCCTATAATGCGGCAATTGCCCTGCGGATGCTGCGCTTTCCGCTAATCATCCTGTCCGGTATGTTCGGCCTCTATGGCGGCATGATTGGTACAATTCTGATTCTGAACCATCTGTTGTTCCTGGAATCCTTCGGGGTTCCGTATATGTCCCCGTTCATTCCGGGCAAATGGCGCGATCTCAAGGATACTCTGGTAAGGGCGCCGCTATGGTGGATGCGCCGCCGTCCCAGCTTCCTGCATACCCAGGATAGTGACAGGCTGCCCAGCAGTGTTCCGTCCCGGGCAATAGACCAGATTCTCAGGCAGGGAGATGAGAAGAATGAATAAGCCACGCCAGATCACAACCCTACGCGCGGTAGCCGTGATCAGCAGCACGATTATCGGAGTGGGAATCCTGAGCTTCCCGCGCTATATGACAGAAGCGGGCAACACCAGCGCTCCATTCGTTGCGTTAAGCGGTGTGCTGATCTCCTTCATCATCTATTGGCTGCTGGTCTCCCTATGCCAGCGTTTCCCCCAGGAGACCCTGTTTGTGTTCAGCCGCCGGCTGATCGGACGTCCGCTTGCCGCTGTATTCACCCTGGCCATCATGCTGTTGTTCATTGTGCTGACCGGCCTCACCGTACGCCAATTCGGGGATGTGGCCACAACTGTGCTGTATAAAAAAACGCCGATAGAAGCAACCATATTCCTGATGCTGCTCATCAGTCTCTTGTCCTCCAGGCGCAATATTCTGAAGTTCTCTTATATCCATTCTTTCTATCTGCCGTTGATTGTAGGCTCTATTCTGGTTACCATCCTCATCTCGCTCAAAAATGTGGACATGCTCAATCTGCAGCCTGTGCTGATGGCACCTGGCGTTAAGTTCTGGAACGGCGCACGGCAGGCCACCTATCTGTTCCAGAGTGCCTTCGTTGTTGTGCTGCTGATCCCTTTAATGGAGAAGCCGAATCATGCCGTCCGGGCGGGAGCATGGGCCATCTTCATGTCCGGGGCGATCTACGTGCTGATTGTGATTGCCTCTGTAGGAATGTTTGGTGCCGAAGAGACCAAGCTGCTAATCTACCCCACACTGGAGATGGCCCGTTCGGCGGCCTTCGGCGAGGGATTCCTGGAGCGGCTGGATGCTATCTTCATTATCATCTGGGTGATCTCTGTCTTCACGACGATCTATACGACCTACTACATATCAGCTTATCTGCTGCAGAAGCTGCTGCGTCTCCGCGACCAGCGTATGGCTTCAAGTGTATTGCTGCCGGTGATGTTCATCCTGTCCATGCTGCCCTCCAATGTGTTCGAGACCTACAGGTGGTCTCTTCATCTGGGCAATGCCGGTATGATAATGATGCTGGGCTATTCGCTGCTCTTATGGACGGTCTATCTCATCAGACGACACGGGAAGAAGGTTTCCCCATGAACAAACAGCTTCCGCGTACACTCGCCCTGCTGCTCATGCTGGTTATCGCTGCCCCGCTGCTCAGCGGATGCTGGGATCAGGTGGAGATTGAGGACCGCGCCCTTGTTCTCGGGTTGTCCATTGACAAGATCTCTGCGGAGGAGGCGCAAATGGAAGACAGAGTCACACACATCCACGACGGCGGTCTACCGGCTGAGATGATCAGTGTCACCGCACAGATTGCCGTCCCGGGCAGAGTCCCCCTTGGACCCGGCACCGGCGGAGGGAGTGCCGGCGACAGCAAGACCAGTCCCGTCTGGGTGGTGACGGTCCAAGGCATTTCCCTCGACGATGCCATGAATAACCTGCAGCAGCAGATTGCCGACCCGCGTTATCTGGTCCACCTGCGGATCGTCATCATCAGCGAGGATATTGCCCGCGGCAGCCTTGCAGAGCTGAATGATTATCTCCGGCGCAACCCGGAAATCCGGCGCAGAACCTGGCTGCTCGTCTCCGAGGGCCGCGCTTCGGCATTTATGGATGTGAATCCGCCGCTGCAGCGCGTACCTACGCTCTATATCTTGTCGATGATGGAGAAATCTGTCTCCTCCGGCAAGTTCCCCCGCGATTATATCGGCACCTTCTGGTCAGCAGATTCTAAATGGGGACAAAGCGCCTATCTGCCTTATGTCGCACTGCGTAACAGGGACAATATTCTGATCAAAGGGCTGGCTTATTTCAGCGGCGGCAAAATGGTCAGCAAGACTGCCCCTATAGAAATCGGCGGGTTCATGGCCATGATGGGGATGGACCCCGGCGGGTATTCCACCATGCTCCATACCGGGAACCTGGGAATCGTTATGACCCAGATTAATGAACGCTTCACCCGGACCCGGAGCGAGATCAGGGACGGCAAGCCGCATTTGAGCTATCATATTTTCCTGGAGGGGGATTTGGATGAGCATTACAGCAGCGATATTCCCATCGACTCTCCCCTGAAGCTGCGTGAGATTGAGCGGGATTTCGAGCAGCAGATTCAGACGGTACTGACCCGGCTGGTCAAACAGACGCAGAAGGATCATTCCGATATCTTTGGCATGGGCGAAATGATCAGAAGCCATCATCCGGCCTACTGGAAGGAGCATGTTCACGACAAGAACGACTGGGAGAGCATGTACAGCAGCGTTGGTGCGGATATCAAGCTGACCCTGCATATCCGGAGAGTCGGACTCAAGCATAAATAAGTTCGGCCCCAGTCCAATATCTGTGCAAGGAGGAGGGAACGTATGGTTCGATTACTGGGAAGCATCGCCGGGATGCTGTTATTCTCCGCTATACTCCTGCTGGCTGTAGATGTCAGGATTTACAGCAGCAGAGGCTGGCTC
The DNA here is from genome assembly GCF_037963835.1 of Paenibacillus sp. FSL H8-0332. Classification (NCBI taxonomy): domain Bacteria; kingdom Bacillati; phylum Bacillota; class Bacilli; order Caryophanales; family Paenibacillaceae; genus Paenibacillus; species Paenibacillus sp. FSL H8-0332. Next base: position 1,116,282 of record NZ_CP150145.1, on the reverse strand, counting down.
CGGGAGCACAAATACGCCACCATCCTGGCCTGGAGCTTCGGCTTCCTCTCCCTGCTCCTTATAATCGGCCTGCTCCTCTATATCTAGCGCCCCCTTCCCTTCGTAGTATTTCTTCACCGCCCATGGTATATTGAGGAGTAACCTACTTAAAGGACGGAGAATGCGGTCATGAATACAAGAAGAACCAGAAATCAGGGGAACAGAACCTCTAACCATAAACAGGGAGCAAGATCCGGAGCCCCGGCCAAGCCGGCAGCTGCACCCAAATCCTTTACGGTAGCGGAGCCTGCGGAGCTGCTTGCTTTTCTGCTGAAGACGATTACGAACAAGGGGCGCAACTCGATCAAATCCATGCTCTCCCGTGGGCAGGTTGCTGTGAACGGCAAGCCGGTGACGAGGCATAACCATCAGCTCCATCCCGGCCAGACCGTAACGATTGACCAGGAGAAGCCTACCGAAGCCAAGGAGATGCTCGGGCTGACCATTGTCCATGAGGATGACGATATTATCGTGATTCAGAAGGATGCGGGGCTCCTGTCCATCGCAACCGGAGAAGACAATGAACTGACGGCTTACCGCCAGCTGATGGAGCATGTCCGCCTGAGCAACCCGAAGAACCGCGTCTATGTGGTGCACCGGTTGGACCGTGATACTTCGGGCGTCATGATGTTTGCCCGCAGTGAGGCAATTCAGCAGTCCCTCCAGAACAGCTGGAAAGAAACCGTCAAGGAACGCTCCTACGTGGCTCTGGTGGAAGGCGCCGTTAAGAAATCCGAAGGCACGATCAGCTCCTGGCTGAAGGAGACCTCCACGCTGAAGATGTACTCCAGTCCGCATGAGGGAGACGGGCTGCATGCCGTAACCCGCTACAAGCTGATCCAGGCGAACCGCCACTTCTCCCTGCTGGAGGTGCATCTGGAGACCGGACGGAAGAATCAGATCCGTGTCCACATGTCCGACATCGGCCATCCGATCGCCGGGGACAAGAAGTACGGCGCAGAGACCAAGGCGGTCGGCCGTCTCGGCCTGCATGCCCGCGTGCTCTCGTTCGTCCATCCGACCACAGGCGAAATTCTGACGTTTGAGAGCGCGATTCCGAAGACTTTTCTGAAATACACGGCACCGGCACCTACGAACTAATTGCTAAACTGTGAGTGTCGACAGCAGATCATAATATAATATAGATAAACGATAGAAGGTGCCGCTCTTGTTCCACCCTACTGTTTTTGACAATATCAAAATCGCCCTGGAGAACCAGATCTATGACTACGATAATCTGGATGGGATTCTAATTGTAACGGACCGGTCCGATCTGCTCAATCTCGCGTTGATGTCGCGCGAATTCAGCCTCGCGTTCAAGCTGACCGGAGGCCTGAATGTGACGTCTGAGATTCTGCTGCAGTCCACAGTGAAGGACCTCGGCGATGAGATTCTGGAGACGCCGGGCAGCGATCCGGGGTGCAGTCTTTTAATACGCTTTTATATGGAGATTGAAGATGTGAATGAGCAGTGTCCGGCCATTGAAGAGATTCTGACCCGAATCTGGGGACCCGAATTCCAGCCGGTGCAATCGCTCAGCTTCCGCTATGGACAGACGGACGATACGTACAATAACTGTGTTGAACTGCAATTCAAACGGCAAATTACCGAGGAGCAAATGGAAGATCTTCCGAACCTCCTGAAGTTCCTGCTGCAGAGCGCGGAGGAACTGGAAGAGGTATAACGCTATACATGGGGTGAGCTGATGATGAATTTCCTGCCTCCTGCCCGGACGGGCCGCTGGCTGGCATGGTCTGCCGGTTACGCGCTGCTGCTGTGGCTATTGCTGATTCTGCACCGGTACATGTGGTTAGGTGAGCCTTTCAACCTTATTCTTGCCGTACGCTGGGCCATCCTTGCCCTCGTCATCTCCGGTATAGTCAACGGGTTCGGCTGGTTGGGAGCGCAGCTTGTGTGGATTTTCTCAACCGCTGGAACTGTGGCCGGGCTCTTCCTGATGTACCTGTACACTTACCGTGAGATGTCGGGCTTCGAGGATCTTGCGGGCTTTCTTTCCTTCGGCCTGTTTACAGCAGGCGGCTTCGCTCTGGGTCTGATCGCCGAGGGCGGCCGGCTGCTGATTCACTATTGGCGCTCACGCTGATTCCTGTTAGGAGCTGATGACCCTTATGTCCAATTCCCTGCTGACCAAAAATGCGCTCGCCCGCTCGCTCAAAGACCTGATGGCCCATCTTCCGCTGAGCAAAATCTCCGTCCGGCATCTGGTCGAGGATTGCGGCGTGAACCGGCAGACCTTTTATTATCATTTTCAGGATATCTATGATTTGTTGGGCTGGATCTACAAGACTGAGGCTGTCGAGAGCATTGCTGAGTACCGCAGCTACAGCACGTGGACAGACGGATTCTACCGGATATTCTGCTATATCGAGAACAATAAGGCGTTCTGCTGCAATACCTTGGACTCCCTCGGACGGAGGCATCTGGACGCGTATCTGTATGAGGTGACGAATGATCTTGTCATGGGCGTCATCAACGAGCTGGCCACCGGGCTGGATGTCGGGACGCCGGATAAGCAGTTCATTGCCAACTTTTACACCCTGGCCTTCACCGGACTGGTCATTCAGTGGATGCAGGACGGGATGAAGGAGCAGCCGGGGCCGATGATCGAGAAGCTGAGCGTCCTGATTGAAGGGAACTTTCTGAAGGCGCTGCATAAATATGAGAACATTGTGTCGTAACCTTAGAGGCTACGGCATTTTTTCTGCTCAAAAATGTTACACTTTGTTCCATATGTCCAAATTTTATACAGATCCATTGCTTTGATGATACCCTCCAGGGCGGGACTGGATTACACTCGGTTCAGGTCCAGTAATCAAGCAAACCTATGGAGGCGGTAATCAGTGAAAAAAGAGTACGGTAACGAGCAGGTATATTTCGTAGGCGGTGGCATTGCATCCCTTGCGGGTGCGGCCTATCTGGTTAGAGACTGCAATTTTCCCGGACAGAACATTCACATTATTGAAGAGATGAAGATCCTTGGCGGCAGCAATGACGGAGCCGGCGATGCAGAGCATGGGTATGTCATTCGCGGCGGCCGGATGCTGAACGATGAGACCTATGAGAACCTGTGGGAGCTATTACGTACCATTCCGTCCATTGACCAGCCGGGGCTGACGCTGCGGGAAGAAATTGTTCAATTCGACGAGTCCAATCCAACCCGCGGCCAGGCACGGCTGATCAACAGCAAGGGTGAGGTTCAGGATGTCACCTCAATGGGCTTCGATATGGCAGACCGTCTGGCCCTGGGCAAGCTGATCATTACGCCAGAGCCGGCCATGGGAACCTTGCGGATTAACGACTGGTTCGGACCGCATTTCTTCACGACGAACTTCTGGTACATGTGGGCAACCACCTTCGCCTTCCAGCCTTGGCATAGTGCGGTTGAGTTCAAGCGTTATATGCTCCGCTTCATGCACGAGTTCCCTAGAATTCAAACGCTTGAAGGCGTAACCCGCACCCCGTACAACCAATATGATTCAATTATTCTGCCGCTGCATCAATATCTGGAGCCGCTGGGCGTAGATTTCAACTTGAAATGTACGGTAACTGATCTGGAATTCAAAGAAGGCGACGGCATTACAGTGACTGGGATGAAGGTCGTCCGCGATGGCGTGGAAGACACGATCCAGGTTCATGAAAGCGACCGCGTGATTGTGACTAACGGCTCGATGACCGAAGGCGCAAGCCTCGGATCGATGACCTCCGCTCCAGGGCTGAACGGTAAGGGCAGCTCATGGAAGCTGTGGGAGACAATCGCCGCGAAGAAGCCGGGTCTCGGCAATCCTTCTTCCTTCGACGATCATGTGGATGAGTCCAAATGGGAATCCTTCACAGTGACCTTCCAGGACTCGAAGTTCTTCGACCTTATGGAAAAGTTCACCCGCAACCGGGCCGGAACCGGTGCACTCGTCACCTTCAAGGATTCCAGCTGGCTGATGTCTGTCGTGCTGGCCTTCCAGCCGCATTTCCGCAACCAGCCGGAGCATGTCAAGGTCTTCTGGGGATATGGCCTGTACCCGGACAAGGTCGGCGATTATGTACACAAAAAAATGTGCGACTGTACCGGCGAGGAAATTATGGAGGAGCTGATCGGGCATCTGCACTTCGCAGAGCATAAGGAAGAGATCATGGCTACCGCCAACTGTATTCCTTGCATGATGCCGTATATCACCTCCCAGTTCATGCCGCGCCTGAACAGCGACCGGCCGCAGGTGGTGCCTGAAGGCTCAACCAACCTGGCCTTTATCGGCCAATACTGCGAAATCCCGGACGATATCGTTTTCACAGAAGAATATTCAGTCCGTGCCGCCCGCATCGCCGTCTACACTCTGTTCGGCCTGAACCGTCCGGTGGAGCCGATCAATGCGTACCAGCATGATGTCCGCACTCTGCTCTCCAGTCTGGTGACCTCGTTCCGGTAACGGAATGGAGATGCGTCGGCGGCATAATGTATTCGGTTTTCCGCACACATTGGGACCACTCACCTTCGTGCTAGCACATTGCCATTGTGTTCGATTTCCCGCTCAAGACTAGTGCTTCCTGTACGCAATAAAAAACCCCCGCTGCATGAATTTCATGCGGCGGGGGTTTGGTGCGTCAATATGTTGCAGATTTACTCTGAAGGGCCAGTGGCGGCAGGAATATCACACTTTCCAGCCTGTTCCGATCAGCCCAAGCCTCCTGGCTGGCTGGAGCACGCTACATGGACTCAAGCAGCGGACTCCAGTGCGCTTATTTGTACCAAATCATCTTTTGCGGCAGCGTTGCGGACCCCAGTGCGCTTAAGTGCCGAATATCCTACATTTTCGCTTCAAATACACCTGCATAGCGTCCTCTGAGTCCGGCAAGCCGCTCAAAATGGCCTTTTGGCGCAATTAGCAGAACTGTAGTCCGTAACCAGACTCATTCGTCCCGGCGCAGCACACAGCTACACTTAACTCAAGCCCACACCTGATCGCAATCAGATGCTGCAAGAACCGTCATCGCAGCCGTCAGCAGACGGTGCAGCCCCGGACTTCGGCTGGCCAACCACCTGAAGCTCTGGACCCTTCTGTTCCTCCGCCCATACCGTGTCAAGCACTTCAGTAAAGACCGGACCCGGCTGCGCACCGGAGACGGCGTACTTATTATTGAAGACGAAGAACGGAACGCTGGTGATGTTCAGCTGCCCGGCAGCTTCAATGTCAGCCTCAACCCGGTCACCATAAGCCTCACTGTTGAGCACCTTTGCTACTTCAGCCTGATCAAGTCCGGCCTCGGCGGCCAGTTCAGCCAGCACTTTGCGGTCACCCACATTAAGCGAATCGGTGAAATAAGCGCGCAGCAGCCGTTCGGTCAGCTGCGGAGCCTTGCCCTGAGTAGCGGCATAATGGCTCAAGCGGTGAGCGTCAAAGGTATTTGTAGACTGAATCGTATCGAAATTGAACTCCAGCCCCACACCCTGCGCCTGCTCGGCCAGCTGTGCGTTCATCTCCTTGGCTTTGTCACGGGTCATGCCGTATTTGCCGGCCAGCAGCTCATGGATATCTCTCGTCTCATCAGTGCGTGCATTCGGGTCCAGCTGGAAGCTGCGGAACACGACCTCCACCTGGTCACGGCCGGGAAATTGGCTCAGCGCGTGCTCCAGCCGTCTTTTGCCGATATAGCAGAACGGGCAGGCATAATCGGACCATATATCTATTCTCATGGGAATTCCTCCTGAATGGTAGTGGTATTGGTATTGCAATTCACTTACTATTATATAGTTAAAAACCGAAAATTACAAACAAACTTTCTGAACGGCCCTCGCTCGCTGGATACCCCGTACCCCCCCCTCTCTGCTGGCTTCCGGGAGAAAAGTAAACGAAAGAGGTATATACGTCCGCCCGGCCGGGCAGGTAAAATTAGAGCAACTAATTCAAAGCGGACGGTCTATGGCGTCCCGAAAGGAGTCAGCGGCATGCATGACCTGTCTATAGTCATTCCCACGCGTAACCGGATCAGCGATCTGACCCTCTGTATTGAATCCATCGGCGTGCAGACCGGCCTGGAGAATGTCTCCATCGAACTGCTGATCGTGGACGACGGTGAGATCGAAGAGCAGGTGCTGGAATATTTCCGCGAGGTGCTCGGACGTCTTCCGGATGCCAGCCTGCGTTATTACCGCAAAACCAAGCCTGGCGTCTGGCTCTCCCGCTACGAGGCCCTCGGACTCATCGACGGGGAGATTCTGCTCAGCTTCGATGACGATGCAGAGCTGGACGATCCGCTCTATATCCGCCGGATGCTTGATACCTACGCCTCAGACCCGTCCATTGTCGGGGTCGGCGGAATCGCCAAGGGTCTCTCCAGCAGTAAATCGGGCAAGCTGCTCGGCAGGCTGACCTGTCAAATGTCGGCTTCGCCAGGCAGACTATCGGCAAGTACACTGGCCGGATCTCTTCTTTTGTGGGGGGAGACCGAGAATGTTTTTGAGACGGATTTCTTCCATGGCTGCAATATGTCCTTCCGCAGCTCGGCGCTGCAGGACATGAAGCCGTACCCCTGGATGACCAGCTACGCGGTGGCGGACGACATCTATATGTGCCATCTGGCGAGCAGATACGGCAAGCTGGTGATTAACCCGGAGCTGAAAATCATGCATCATGAATCGCCCAGCTCGCGCGACAAGGCAGGCCGGGTCGCCCGGGCGACCGCAGTCAATCATTATTATCTGCTGAATCTGCGCAAAGCACCCGTGAAAAATTATGCGGCTCTGCTCTGGACACTGACCTATCTGACGGCAAAAGCTACCCTGAAACGAAATTTCAATGCCGTCTCGGGCTACACCAGCGGCATTCTGTTCGTCCTTAATCCCCGCAAGAATAAATACAGGGAATTCATGCTGGATTAGACGGATTCCGCGCTACCCCAGAAGTCCTGAGCCACAAGCTGAAACGCCGTCCTGTTCATGAACGGTACAAAAAGGGTGCCACAGGCAGCCGCTTCAATGCGGCCTCTGTGGCACCCTTATATTATTCTTAAGCCGAATAGCCAAAGCCCAGGATGGTGAAGCACTTCTCCTGATCCTCCGGCGCCATCCGGATTTCCACCAAATGCTGCTGGCTCTGCTCATTTTTGTACAGAATCACGGCGTTGCAGTGCGTCCAGCTATTCACATGCGGATCTGCCGTCAGAACCAGCTTGCCGTCCACGTAAACCTCCGCCTTGCCTACATCCGGGCTGCCCGAATCCTTGAAGACCAGGATCAGATTCTTGCTGGTGATTGTCAGCCTGAAGCCATCCTCACCGGACGCAGCCGTGTGCATCCAGTTATGCGGGAATTGCGGAGTGCCAAACGGATCGGCATCCATCTCCACCTGCTGCAGCTCCTCATCCGTACCGTGGAAGCCGCCAGCTTCAATAGTAATCGCAGCACCTGCACTGCCCAGATCACTTATACGGTCCAGCAGCCGGACATGGGCAAAATCATTGCCGAGCACAGGCGGTCCCGCCAGAATATCCTCCTCTTCTTTATCCATCGCCGCCCTAGCAGTTTCGGAGAACAGGTAGGCTAAGGAGTCCGCCATTACGCGGTGCCCGTCATTCGTGGGGTGATAGATATCGTAGAAGAATTGCCGTTTGGAGATGATATTCCCTTCGGCCTTGCTAAGCCGGAACTGCTCTGTTACTGCATCTTTGACACTGACCATCGGGAGATTATAGCGTCTGCCTACCGGGGAGAGGCGGTCCTGCAGGTTCCAGTCGTTCACGAAGACACTGAACAGCAGGATGACGGCTGGCTGGCTTTCGGCAGACAGGATTTTGAGACAGAGGCTCTCGAAGCAGTTGCCCTTCGTCTCGTCCCCTTCATCATTCACGGCAAATTCCACCACTACGATGTCAGGAGCTGCTGCACCATCCTTCAGCACATCCCGCTCATAGCGTATCATCCCCAGCTCGGAGGGCGTCCCGCCAACCCCGGCCTTAATGAAGTGAATATTCTCTCCTCCGTCCTTGCCGAATAGCTCCTTAAATCTCAAGTACGACTGATAAGCATAGCATTCGGTATGGATCGGCTTGGCTCCGGCCCCCTGTGTGATAGACCCGCCAATATAAGCAATCGTCACATCCTCGCCGCTTGCAGCCTTGTCCATCGCCCGCTTCAGCCGCCGGTTATTGCCCGCATGCAGCAGAGACTTCGCAATCATCCCGCGGTAGGCAGACGAATCGAAGTCTACCGGGGGTTCAGCTGTCAGCTCAGGCGCCGTGTACCCGTCATTCAGGTAGAGCACGATGCTCGCTATCGCCAGTTCCCCCTCCTTACTGAATTCAAAGGCATATTTGCCGGGAGCCACATCCTCCTCAGACCACTCGTTCTCCTCCAGCCTCACTATGATTTCCGTTCCATCGCCCGGACAAGGGACCCGCAGCTGAGTGCCGGTCTCATACTTGCTGGTTCTGCCCCAATTCTGCATGAGAAAAGTGACCGCTGCCCCTTCCTCCGCCGTCTTCACGGACACTCCAATGCTGTGCACCAGCTTGCGGAAGCCGGTCCAGTCTCTAAGCATCCCCAGCATCTGCTCATCCGTAACCCCGCCTATGTATTTGGCCTTATCGATCAGATAGTTCCCTTCCAGATAGACCTCTTGCGAGGGCTTGCCCTCCGCCCGGGCGGTTGCCTCAATCGCCGTCTCGAACATGACGAAGAAGCCGTCACGGCGCTCCACTGGATCTTGAGGTGCCGCCGGACCCTCCTGCCCGCCAAAAACGGTACCGTTGTTATACTCTTCCATATCCATCAGCCTCACTTTGTCTGAAGGCGCTCTCACCCATCAGGAGCAGGACAGCTCTCACCCGTTGCCATGCCCGCTTTTGACTTCAGCTGCGCCATAATCGTCTACATTAACGCTTTCATTATAGCCCGGGGTACCGGAGCAGCTCAACGTACAATCTAAAGCTCTGTTTAGTTATTACAACAATTCGCTAGTTTGCCTCTATTGCAGCATTCCGGTGGAAATGAACAGAATCATATGCTCTTTGATCTTGTCCTGATCCAGCGGCTCATGGGATTTGTTCCATTCCGTGGTCAGAGCCAGATACATCCGCAGAATCATAAACGCAGCCACACTGGCATCGCAAGGCTTCACTTCTCCGCTCCCGATGGCCTCCTCGATCTGCTGCTGCAGGAAGTCCAGCGCGTAGCCCTCCATCCGCTTCACACCTTCGAGCGCCTGGGCCGTACCGATATCCCGTACCTCCTGGGCCAGCTTCACGAACAGCTCGTGGTCCAGGCGGAATTCCAGAATGGAGTCCAGCAGATTAAGCAGCTTATGCACGAAGGAAGTTTGCTGCGCAGCCACACGGCTCATCACCGATGTTAATTCGGAGGTGGCCTTGTCCAGAATTTCCTCGAACAGTTCTTCCTTGGTTTTGAAAAAGGTATAGATCGTGCCCTTGCCCACATTGGCGATTCTGGATACCTGATCCATCGTTGTAGCCTTATAGCCAAATTGTACAAAAGACAGGGTTGCTGCCTGCAGGATTAACGCTTTACGGTCAATAGACATGGGTCATGCTCCTTTACTGTAAACAAGTGGAGAAATAGAAGGATAAGTTATAACGTGAAACATATAAACTTATATTTTGAAAATATCACATGCCTCCCCCTTCGGCAAGCCGCTCTTCTGCACAAAATGTCATCAAATGAGTATCCATTGCCGTTCTTTCTGGGGTATGATAGTAAAGATGCAACCACGAAACTAATTGTATGGATGGTGAAATATGTCTGAAATCAAAAAAACATCTAAGAACAAAAAAACCGTTGTAATTCTGGCCGCGCTCGTTGTTGTTATCGCTGCGGCTGTGGTTATCTGGCTTACAGTAGGCAACAACAAGAGTGAAAACAGCCCGGCTGCTACAGAAACCCCTGGCGGCGCCTCTGCCTCCAAAGACGGCGATACGAAGTCCCTGGAGCAGACGTTTTATATTTATGATACCGTCGTGACTATCAAGGTGTTCGGTAACACGGTGGAGCAGAAGAATATGGATGACATTCAGGCCATGCTGGAACGGATGGACATCGAGTTCAGCCGCACCAAGACAAACGGAGAATTGTACGCAGTGAATCAGGCCGCGGGCAAAGAAGCCGTTGCTGTGTCTGATGAAACGCTGGATATCGTGAAGCTCTCCCTCAAATATGCCGAGGAAATGGACGGGCTGTATGATCCGACGGTTGGCCCGCTTGTGGATCTCTGGGCGATTGGCGAAGGCGGGGACCATGTGCCTGACCAGGCTGCGATCGACAAGGCCCGCAGCTTGACCAACTATAAGGATGTTATCGTAGATGAAGCCGCGAAGACGGTCAAGTTAGCCAAAGAAGGCATGGTGCTGGACATGGGCGGAATCGGCAAAGGCTATGCGGCTGACCGGATCGCCGACTATCTTAAGGCTCAGGGCCTGAACAGCGCGATGATCAATCTCGGCGGCAGCAGCATTATCGCCCTTGGCAACAAGCCGAACGGCTCCCAGTGGAATATCGGCCTGCAGGACCCGGATCAGAGCCGGGGCTCCCAACTGGGCACGATTAAGATTACCGATGAGGTCATTGATGCTTCCGGGGTGTATGAGCGCTTCTTCATGCAGGACGGGGTGCGTTACCACCATATACTCGATCCGCGTACAGGCTTCCCTTCCCAGAACGGGCTGAAGAGTATTACCATCATGAGCCCGAGCGCGACAGACGCGGACGCTCTTTCCACCGGTGTGTTCCTCATGGGCCTGGAAGAAGGCCTGAAATATCTTGAAGCAATGCCAGAGAAGGTTGAGGCCTTCTTCATTACGGATGACAACAAGATCTATGCCACCTCTGAGCTGAAGAAACGGCTGAATCTGACCGATCCGACTTATAGCTTCGCTAATTAACGGAGCTTGGTGCCTGAGCGGCTAAGTAACTTCCAGGTAAAATACAGAAAGGTGCCTTCCACTCACGGAGGGCACCTTTTCTGTATGAATATCACACCAGCGGCAGCTCGCTGAACTCCTTGTAATTCGTGAAAATATAGCTCGGCGTATGGTCCGTGCCCGGCCTCCGCCCGCGTGGATTGTACCAGCACACCTGCCAGCCTGCCGTAAGCGCCCCGACCACATCGTTGGCCCAGGTATCGCCCACATATAGGCTGTTCTCCGGTGTCGTTCCCGTCACCCTGTTGACATGGGCGAAGATGGCCGGGTCCGGCTTCGCCAGACCGACCGCATCCGAGATGAAGATCATCTCCGGGGGAATGATCCGGTCGATGCCCAGCCCGCGCAGCTTGCCCATCTGGTGCTCCTGCGGGCCGTTGGTGATAATGCCTACCGTATGGCCCTTATTAATGAACCGCTGCAGCTGCTCCGCTACGCCTTCGATCATCTCAATCGTATACTGGCGGGCAATATAGGAGGCCTGTATCTGCACAGCCTGCTCCCGGGAGAGCGGCAAGCCAAATTCGGCAAAAGCCAGCTCCAGCCGCAGCACCCGCGTCTCCTCCAGCTCCATCTCCCCGCGCAGATACTTCGGCCACAGCAAATCGCTATGATGTCTTACCGTGTAGAACAGCTCAGCGTAATCCAGCTTGTCCTCCTCGGGGGCCAGCACCTCACGTACGGCTTCCCGGAAGGGAACCAGGTGGTCATACAGCGTATCATCCAGATCAAAAAACACAGCCAGCTTACGGTTTGTCTCCACTACATTAACTCTCCTAACTATATCTTCCAAATATCTTCAGAAATATAAATGATAAGTGAAAAAGCTCTCGTCCCGCTCATAACCATGAGCTTCGTATAGACGCTGTGCACCGGTATTGGTTGTCATGGTGGACAGCGTCAAACCCTTGGCGCCTGTCCCCTGCGCGAAGCCCTTCACGCCTTCAAGCAGCAGTGAGCCCAGTCCCTGTCCCCGCTGCTCCTTTGTTACGAACAAATCGTTCAGAATCCATACCGGCTGGACCGTGATGGAAGAGAACGAGGGATATAACTGCGCCAACCCATAGATCCGCCTGTCTTCACCCTCACCGGCAACTGCCATGAAGACAACCGATTCCTCATGCTGCAGTCTTGCCGTCAGGAACTCGCGGGCAGCTTCCAGGTCAGCGGCTTGGCCGTAAAAGCTGCGGTATTCATCAAATACAGGTGCCAGCTCCTCCACATCCTCAAGAGCCGCCCGTTCAAAGCGAAAATTCAGCATAGCTGCGCCCCCTTATTCCCTGGAATCGTAAAAGACATGACGGGCGGTAATTTTACCGTCCTCAATATCCATCAAGCCGAACGAATACTGCTTCTCCCGGCGTTTGTCCGTAGGCGAGCCCGGATTGAACAACAGAATCCCCTTCTCCCGGCGCATCAGCGGCTGATGGGAATGGCCGAACAGAATGCAGTCCACATCCTCCCCTTCAAAAGCCAGCAGCGCATTCCCATCCGTTCCCTTGCGGGAATATGGCGCATGTCCGTGAATCATTCCGATGCGCATGCCTTCAAGCGTAAGGATTTTGCTCTCGCCGAAGCGCTCAATAATCTCATAGCCATCGTTGTTCCCGGCAATCCCCTCTACCGGAGCAAGCTCGGCCAGCAGTTCATAAATCTCGGGCGACACCCAGTCTCCCAAATGCAGAATGATATCCACCTGGCGGAATTCCTTAATAAGCACGGACGGCAGCCCCTTCGCCCTGCTTGAGAGATGTGTATCCGAGACCACTCCTATCTTCATCTGCATTCTCCTCCTTAGTCAAAATGGCTAAGAAGCGCGGTAAACTGCGATTCCCAGCCATTTTTATGTTCAAATCCAAGTTTACGTTCTATCATTGTACGATGCCCTGAAGAGGGAATGCAAGCGGAAGGCCCGGCGTCTGCCGCCGCTTCGCCTTGCCGGGCAAGGTGCTTTTCTTCTGCATTTGCGAACCTTATAATGAATGGACATACCTATAATTTGAGAGGACCTTTCATATATAGCGATCCTCACTCCGTCCAGTTCCAAAGCCGTACTTCCCCTACCTGGAGGTGGCTCACCCATGAAGCCTCGCGCAGCTTCAGCAGCTCCTTGACCGGTCCGGTGACTACGGCCCCATAGAGCTTCACTCCGTTCTGCTCCAGATAGGCCACGGAGGTATCTAACTGATTGATATGCACCGCTCTGCCAGCGAGTGTCTGATGCTGCTGCAGCAGCTTAAGCGTCTTGATAAAGTTGGCATCCCGCAGCGCGCCGCTCCCGTATTCTTCAACGGAAGGCGATACGCTGCTATAGGAGGATACCGAGCTGAACCAGCCTGTCTTGGTAGTGGTGACTTCGGATTTCTTCATATCGTCCTTGTGCCACATAGGCTGATAGGGGAAGCCAAGCGGATATATAACCACATCGTTATCCCTCGTTAAAGGTCCGGCATCCGCCCCGAACCAGACAGGCTGAAGGTTCAGCGGCTCCAGCTGCTTCAGGAGTTCATCTGTGGTATATAAATGGCCGAGTGACAGATACGCCTCAGCAACCGTACCTTCAGGAAGCTTCGCAAGCCTCTTCCACTGGTCATTATCATCCCCTCCAACGGCGCCGCCCTTCGCTGACGGATAATAGAACACTTTTCCAGACCCGTTCCGCTCATCCATCCAATTATATATACCATTATTGGCCAGTCCCAGAAGGAAATTCTGTGAATAATTACCGGCCTGAATGCTCTCGCTGCCCACCTGCTTCAGCAGATTCCCGGATAACTCCATCCGGAAAAAATAATGTGCATCCGATGAAAGGCGCACCGTGGTGTTGGGGCGGGTAACGGCAATCGCTGATTCTACCACATCACGGTAAGTGTCGCCGCGGTCTCCGGTGTTGTAGAAGACTACTGTGATAATGCTGCTAATGACCGTAAAGATCAGGAACGCCGAAAATACAGTAAGTGTATTGTTAATCCGCGCCTTCCATTTGCCCCGGCGAATAATGGACTTCTCTCTTCGCTTCTTCTTCGCCTTCTTGAACCCTGGAGTTGCGCTACCTTGCGGGTCCGCCTTGGTCCAATTCCCGGTGGCCTGCCCTTCCTGCTCCTCCCGTTCCATCTGCTCCTCCAGATACAACTGATATGCCTCAAGCTTCACAAGCTCGCTCTCCAGCTCCTCACGCTCCTCCTCCGGGAGGGTACCTTCACTGTATTTGCGCAGCTTCTCTTTGAATTCCTCACTCATGCTCATTCCTCCTCCGCTCCGCCTCACGCAGCTTCTGCCTGGCGCGGAATACCAGTATCTTGTATTGGGACAAGCCCACCTCCATAATGTCAGCGGCTTCCTTATAGCTCAGCCCGTGCACATCGTGCAGCAGCAGCGCATGGCGCTGCCCCTCCGGCAACAGGCTAAGTGCCCGCGCCGCTTCCTCCCAGCGTTCCTGCTTCAGCAGAGTGCCCTCCGTTGTCTCCGGGTGGGGCAGGCTGCTGAAATAAGCGCCTTCCTTCGCCACACTCCGCTTCTCCTTGCGTGTATAATCCACGAATGCATTATACGCGACCCTGAACAGCCACGGCTTAACCCGTTCCTCCCGGCAATCCTCCAGATACAGATACGCCCGGTAAAAGGTATCCTGCATCAAATCTTCGGCCGCATGGTGGTCCTGGCAGAGGGAGCGCAGATAGCGGTAGATGTCGTCAACATAAAGTTCATATAGTTCATCCAGCGAATTCGGCTCCATCTCCTCCCCCCTTACTCCATCCACGTATGAGCATGCGAAAAGTTACACTTCTGCAGGAAATTCCCCGTATCCGCGCCGTTGCTGAGGGGACAGAGGGTAAACGGAGCTTGTTAACGGATGACCTAAGTGGAATTAGTACATCTAATTTGGCGCCAAAGTTCCACTTATAGGTAGCAGTTGGTAAAACAGCACTTAATCGGTCCGATTTCAGCTGAATTCAGGGAATTCGGTGGATTAAGTGGACTTTTTCCAACTGCTCACTCACAACTCTCCGTTTCAGCAGAATTAAGTGCCTTTTTTCCAACTAAGCCAGCAGTCCTGGTAGCCACTAAATAAGGAGTAAGCTTCGCCTCCCCCAAACACATAAACTCTTATCCTTCCAGGAAAAAGGGAGCCTCAAGGCTCCCTCCGGTACAGCTTCGTATTCAGTTACGGTCCTGCCGCGAGCGCATAGGGACTACCTCCAGCAGACGAATCAATAAAACCCGATACTGGACGAAGCATCCTTCATCCATTCCCGTTTGCGGCCTTTGTCCAGCTCGCCGCGCATCCCCCGCACCAGCGACTCCACCTCAGCCGTGCCGTTCTCATGCCATTCCAGCGCCGCACTGACATACAGCTCCCCCAGCTGGGTCAGGGAGAAATCTCCGGTCAAGCGCGCAGCCGTGGCCGTGCCTTCTTCTCCAACGAAGGCGGAGAAGCCTCTAAGCTGCAGGTATTCAAGGCGCAGCGCCTCGCTCGGCATCTTGATCTCATAAGCCCGGTCGAAGCGCCCGGCGCGGTTCATGAGACCCGGGTCGATTTTATCCGGGTAATTGGTTGTGCCGATCAGGAAGATCCCCTCCTTGGAGGTGGCCCCGTCCAGCGTGTTCAGGAAGAAGGAGCGCACCTCCTGCGGCATGGAGTCGATGTCCTCAATCACCAGCACCATCGGCGCCAGCCGGGCCGCAGCCTCGAACACCTCATTCACCGATTCACTGCTCGTATACTCCGTAATCTGCCAGTAGAGCACAGGTCCCGGAACGCTTCCGGCAATGGATTTGACCAGCGTAGTCTTGCCGTTGCCCGGATGCCCGTAGAGCAGGATCCCCCGTTTATACGGGATGTCATAGGTAACATAGAAGCTGCGGTCGCTATCAAAAAACTGGTCGAGTGAGCGGTAGATCTCTTTTTTGATCCCGGCATCCAAAATTACCTCTTCACGCCTAACCGCACGCGTAATCGGCTCATCCTCCCGGGAAATCCCGTTGCGCCGGTCGGTGAACACCGTCACCTTGTTGATATTCTGCTCCCGCTGACGCTTGCGCACATTGCCAAGGAAGAACTGCAGCTGCGCATCGGAGGCGGCAAATACATAATCCTGAAAGTTAATGCCGTTCTCCTGAAACACCGGCACCCGTGCCAGAGCTACGCCCATGGCCGGATACGCCAGCACATTATTGCGAACCGACAGATGGATATGGTACTCCGGCTGCTCTTTCTCATCGTCGAACACGAACGTCCGGTCCTCCAGGCGGTCAAAAATCCGCGCCACATGCTCCACTCCGGCATTCCCGCTCTGCACATCGTTCTCCAGCAGCTTCCAGTACTCACTGTTGGGGTCATCGCTGGCATACAGCTCATAGCGGACGCCGTAACGGGTGTGAAGGGCTTCAAGTATACCGTCCACCAAGCGGGCGTATACCTCATAACCTTTGATGATTCCGGCACTGTCCTCATGATATTCATAGATCACAGCTGGTTTCTTATTCTCCTGCTCCATCTTTATTTCGTCCCCTTTATCGCTGCGAGCGGCTTGCATTTGGCCACAACGGCAGCCAGGCCGGCGCCCGTAACGCTTTCTATGATCTCATCTACATTCTTATAGGCCTGGGGAGATTCGTCAATGATAGATTCCAGGGAATGCTGATTCACTACAATCTCATCTGCCGTCCCCACCTTCATCGACCGGGAAAATTCATGGACAGACACCAGCCGCTTCGTTGCCGAGCGGGAACGGATACGTCCTGCACCATGGCAGATTGAATAATAATTCTCTTCTCCTCCGGGCTGGCCGACCATGATGTAGGAAGCGGTGCCCATCGAGCCTGGAATCAGCGCCGGATGCCCGGTCGCCGCATAAGCCTTCGGGTTATCCGCATGGTCTGCGGGCAGGGCGCGGGTGGCTCCTTTGCGGTGGACGAACTTGCTGCCTGAGGAAGTCTTCTCTTCCCAGGCGTAATTGTGCATCAGATCGTAGAGGGTGCGCAGCTCGCACTTCGTGCCGAAGACGTCACGGAAGCCCTCACGGACTCCATAAGCGATCAGATGGCGGTTCACCACCGCATAGTTCAGCGCCGAGTACATCAGATTAACATAGCGCCGGGCCTGCGGATGTGCCAGAGGCGCATAGATCAGGCGCGGGTCGGCGCTGCCCAGTCCAAGCTGGCCCATGACCTTGGCGAAGGCCGGGGTACAGAACTGATTGACCATGCCTCCCCAGGCCCGGGAGCCGGAGTGGATCATCACGGCAATCTGCCCGTCCTTCAGTCCCCACGCTTCAGCGACCTCACGCTGCTCCTCAGCGATCTCAATCGCCTGAATCTCGACGAAATGGTTGCCGCCGCCAAGCGTGCCGAGCTGGCGGTGGCCGCGGTGCCAGGCCATATCCGGCAGCTCATTCAGGATCTCGTCATCGAAGGCCAGCTTGCTGATCTCCACATGGGACAGCGCGCTTGATTTCTTCGGGGTGTAGCTGTCCGGAACATATTTGTTCGGCAGGCCATGCAGTCCCTTGCGGACAATATTCTCCAGCCGGATATCACTGTAATGGCCGCGCTGCTGGGCCTCCATCGGCAAATACTTCTCAATCGCACGGACCAGCTTCCGGCGCAGCTTCACTTCACGCAGATCATCCATATGGAGATTGGTCAGATGCACACGCATCCCGCAGCCGATATCGCTGCCCACGATGGACGGCGACACATAGCCGGACGCGGCGTCCCAGACGGCAGTAGTTCCGATGCAGGTTCCGACGCCTACATGCACATCGGGCGTATAGCTCATATATTCAATACCCGGAATCTGCAGATTGTTGTTGGCCATTTCCAGGACCTTGTAATCCAGTGAGCCGAATAATTGCTCGCTGGCGTAGACCTTAAGGTCGCCGCCCGGAAGGGCTACCTCATGTTTGTAGCGGGACATCTCCCCCGCTTGGGGCATCATGTTATTCATCTATTTGTTCATTTCCTCTCAGGTTGGGTTTCAGGTACACAAAAAAGAGCCGCAGACCAGTTCTGATCATGCGGCTCCCGGCGTGCAGGGTGCAGCTTCCCGTTGAAGCTTGCACCCGTTCAAAGCACACCCGTATTCAGTTCAGACATCAGCAGCAATACCCTGCGTATTATGTCTTCCGGACGAAGGCGATGAGATCAGATCGTACATATGCGGTTGTCAGGTGATCCTGCTGTCTGTTCCGTTTATTTGTTCCAATCATGACCCATCAGCCTCCCTTCTCTAAATGATAAACCCAATAATATATGGCCTTGCAGCAGATTGTCAACCCTTTTTCTGGTAAAGTTTAATTTTATTTAAACTTGGACCAGTCCTGATTGCTGTTCTCCAGCAGATGACCGAAATCATTCTCCAGCCGTTTCTGCTCAGCCTTGCGCTTGTCCTCCGCCGCCTTCAGGACTGCGTCCTTCTTACCTTGCTCTTCGGCCTTCAGCGCATCAGACTGCGCCTTCAGCTTATCCAGCACCTCGCGGCTGAGCATGTCTTTAAGGGTTGCGGGAGCATCCGTTGCCGCAGGACGCGGAGCCGGGGTATTTTTCTTCTTTTTAGCCAAGAGAAATCATCCTTTCAAGCCGTGCTTTTCATTCAAATTTGTTTTAGGCGCAGGGCTTTTCGTTTATAATGTACAGTAAGAGGTGAGCCTAATGAAATCCATAGAGTTATGTCCAAGATTACAAAAAAGCATGGATATTATCGGCAGACGCTGGACGGGCTTAATCATCTATCAGCTGCTCTTGGGACCCCAGCGCTTCGGGGAAATTGAGTCCTCGCTGCCTGTCAGCGGCCGGCTGCTGTCTGAACGGCTAAAGGAGCTGGAGCAGGAAGGCATCGTGCTGCGCGAGGTATTCCCTGAGACCCCCGTCCGCATCCAGTATTCGCTTACAGGCAAAGGCCGGGCGCTGGAATCCGTCATCCGCGATCTCCAGGTCTGGTCGGAATCATGGATTACGGAAGAGGAATGCCGTTCCGCCTTCAGCGCTCCTCCGCAACCTTAATAAGGCCTGTCTATTTATACATTTACAGCTTGCGGCCAATGATGACCAGATCGCGCGGGATGCCGTCAAGCACCGCGACTCCCGGCAGAAGCCCCCACTCCTTGAATTCGAACTTCCGCAGCAGGGCGAGGCTGGGCTCATTATGGCCGAATACAAACCCGACCAGATTCTGCAGCCCAAGGCGCGGACATTCCTCCACCGCCTTGGCGAGCAGAATACTTCCGGCACCGCTGCCGCGGAATTTCTCATTTACATAGACACTAATCTCTGCTGTTCCATTGTAAGCCGGACGTCCGTAGAACGACTGGAAGCTGAACCAGGCCGCGATCTCGCCGCCCTGTCTCAGCACCCACAGCGGCCTGTGATGGCTGCTATGCTCATGGAACCATCCCACCCGTTCCTCCACGCTTACCGGTTCAAGATCCGCAGTGACCACTCTTCCGGCAACCGTCGAATTATAGATCTCCACAATTGCTTCCAAATCCTCTATTACTGCATCTTCTATGCTGTAAGCCTGCCAATCCATGCTGTATGTCCCCCTAATTGTGGTATGAGCATCTGTACAATAATTATACTCCAAGCCGGTCTTATTACGCAGCAGCTCTACAGTTGCAGCAATGCTGAAGCAACACTACTGAAACCACATTACTCTAGCCCCGTCTGCTCCAGACTCCATTTCCATAATCGTGCGGCCGCTTCTGTATCCTCCGCCCGTGGCGTCAGTTCCTTGATCTTGCGGCGGTAATAATATTGCCCGCTTACCCCGTCCAGCTCCGGCGCAGTCGCCAGCAGGATGGCCGTATCTGCCCCCTGCTCAGGCGTCAGGAAGAAGCGGGACAGCAGCTTCAGCACTCCGCGCCCGAAGCCGGTCTCCCGGTTCACCCCGATACTCGTTCCCACCGCGCCCGGATGCAGACAATTCACAGTAACCCGGGTATCCTTCAGGCGAGCAGCCAGCTCATGGGTGAACAGAATATTCGCCAGCTTGGAGCGGGCGTACGCCTTAGCCGGATTGAAGCCACGGGATAACGTATGATCCTCCAGATACAGCTTGCCGAGCTTATAGGCTCCCGAAGCCACAACCACAATCCGGCCTTGTTCAGCAGATTTGAGGTTATCCAGCAGCAGGAGGGTCAGCAGGAAGTGCCCCAGATGATTCACGCCCAGATCCAGCTCGTAGCCATCTACTGTCAGCTCACGCTTCAGCGCGACCACCCCTGCGTTATTGATCAGAACATCCAGTACAGGATATTCGGCAGAGAACTCCCCGGCAAAAGCGCGAATGCTATCGAAGGAAGCAAGATCGCACAGCATCAGCCGGATCTTGCTGGAGCCGCTCTGCCGCACCGCTTCAGCAAGCGCCTCTTCTCCCCGCTTAAGGCTGCGGCAGGCCATAATGACAGTTGCTCCCCTGCGGGCCATTTCTACGGTTGTAGCCAGCCCCATCCCGGAGTTCGCACCGGTGATCAGCACGGTTTTGCCTTGCATGGACATCCTCCCCTTCCTCGCCGGCCAGCACAGCTCAAGCACCGGCCTAACCTTACTCCATATCCGAGTATATGCGATAAGCTCATGTTACATCATTTCGGAGGGTTAACATAGTCTTCGTCCGGGATGTGCAGGCTTCAGGATTATGAATTATAATGGGAACATTGCTGTTCAAGCTGTAGATGAAAGGGGAACTTTTGAAATGAATGCAGCTCTGCAACAAATGGAGCAGGACATGGCAGCCGCAAGCCTGGATGCCCTGCTCGTAACCGATCCCAAGCATGTGTACTATTTGACGGGCTTTGCCAGCAACCCGCATGAACGTTTTCTCGGCCTGCTGCTGATCCGGGGGGAAGAACCGGTGCTGATCGTTCCGGCGCTGGACGCCGAAGCCGCACATGCCGCTTCCTCAGTGAAGACGATTCTGACACACAGCGACACGGACAACCCGTACGCTCTGCTGAAGTCACGCTTCGGCAGCGTTAGTCCGGGCAGCATTGGCATCGAGAAGGAACACTTCTCCGTCAGCCGGTATGAGCTCCTCGCAGAAGCGGTCGCTGCCGGTTCCTACCAGGATATCGGCCATCTGCTCCGGGCGATGCGCGCGGTCAAGACCCCGGAGGAAGTGCGTATCATGAAGCATGCCGCCGAGCTGGTGGAGGAGGTTCTAAGGCGCGGCCTGGCGCATGTCAAAGCCGGAGTCAGTGAGATTGAACTGGTAGCGGAGCTGGAGTATCTGATGAAAAAAGTCGGCGCCTCCGGCCCCTCCTTCGACACGATGGTGCTGTCCGGTCCGAACACGGCCCTGCCGCACGGTGTACCGGGCGAACGCCTTATTCAGCCGGGCGATCTGCTGATGTTCGACCTCGGTGTGTATGCCGGAGGCTACGCTTCCGATATTACCCGCACCTTCGCGGTAGGCGAAGTGGACAGCAGACTGCGTGATATATACAATGCTGTGCTTGCTGCCAATGAAGCGGGCATTGCCGCCTCCGTGGCCGGAGCGTCCTTCGGTTCTGTCGACAAGGCGGCACGTGATGTGATTGAAGCCGCAGGTTACGGGGAGTATTTCATGCACCGTGTCGGACACGGGCTGGGCATGGACACCCATGAATATCCTTCGTTGCACGGGCTCAATACGGATATCATCCAGAACGGCAACGTCTTCACTGTTGAGCCGGGGATTTATGTGCCGGGTCTCGGCGGTGTGCGCATTGAGGATGATGTGCTAGTCACCGCAGAAGGTCCGCAGACGCTGACCCGCTTCCCCAAAGAATGGACAGTGCTTAACCTGTAATTTTGCCTGAGCGTTCAGGAAGCTTCAAGTTAGTGCGCGAGTCTGCTATATATCAAGGCACACAAAAGCCCCAGTCTCCCGGATCTTCGGGGGCTGGGGCTTTATAATGGGGAGGCTTACTCCCGGATAACAGGCTTATGCTCTTCTTCGGCAAATTTGAAGGAACGGCCCAGATACAGCACCGGCGTGCCGGCGGCCGTGAGGATGAACTTGGACAGGTAGGTGGTCAGCAGAATCTCGGTCCACACCTTCATGTCATAGGTTCCGGCAAAAGCAATCGTGCAGAAGATCAGCGTATCGACAAAGGAGCTGATCATCGTGCTGCCGTTCGAGCGAATCCATAGCTGCTTAGAGCTGCCGTAATACTTCCGGATCCAGGCGTAGAGCCGTACATCCAGGAACTGGCTGATAAAATAAGCGGTCAGACTGCCCAACGCCAGTCTCGGCATCAGGCCGAATATCGTCTGCAGCGCGGATTGGGCAATGTCCGTCTCCTGCGGCTTGAACACCAGCACCATCTGCATAATGACGGTAGTCATCAGCAGCGTGAAGAAGCCGAACCACACAGCACTCCGGGCTTCAGCCCGGCCGTACCGCTCATTGAGCAGGTCACTGGTCATATAGAGCGTGACATACATCGTATTGCCCAGCGTCATCACTATATCGAACGGCATCGCAATCGTCTTGGCTACCTGGATATTAGCGACTACAGTAGCCATGCCGACCCAGGCGTAGAGCCCTTTTTTACCGAATAAGCGGTAGCACAGCAGAAAAAACACAAAATTAACGACAACAAAACAAACGCCCCACAACAAGTTAAACATAATGCCTGGTATTCCTCCTAGTTTTGGTTACGCGGGATGGTTACGAACCGCGGATCACAGTAGTCAAAAACAAAACATATTTACTCTATCACATACTAAGCTAACATGCTATGGAATTTTAAATTTTCAGAAAGACGGCATTTCGTTGCTTCTTTTTGGCGAATTGGTGATAGAGTCGTTAAATATTCAGCTTTTTCTGAAAATAATGCAGCATATAGCAAATTTTCACTATTCAACCGGAGGTTAATTCTATAGAATATGGAGATTAAGATGCAATTCACGGAAAAGGAGCGAATGCCATGTTTGGCTTTAAAAAATCAATTAGTCGCAAGTTTACGCTGTTGCTGTTTGTCGTCTTGTTACTCACTTCTCTTACGTTGAGTATCAGCTTCTACATTATATCTATCGGTACCATTAAGAGCTATGTCATTCCGCAGATCGACAAGTCTCTGACTGCTGCCGCCCAGGATGCCTATAAGAACCTGAATGCAACCAGTGCGCAGCAGACCCTGAACAAGAATGAGCAGGCCAGGACCAATGTCGAATTCTATCTGGAGGATAAGCGTAAAAAACTGGATGTGGATACTATCTTCCTCATCAATCTGAAGGATGGCCAGGCCACTGTCCTGACCGCAGATCATGGCGCCAAGCTCAAACCGGATGAAGCGATAGAAGTATCGCCTGCCATGGAGCAAGCCTCCAAAGGTAAGACCGGACTTAGTGAAATTTATAGTGATAGCCACGGTATACATAAAAGTGCTTATGTAGGTGTTCCCGGAACGACCATGATTGTGGCCGCAAGCGCCGATATGGACTTCGTCCAAGACAAGATGAGCAGCATCCTGTGGACAAGCGCAGGAATTACTCTGCTGGCGCTGGTGATAGGGGTCACTGCCGCAGGCTTCATGAGCCGCAGAATTACCCGCCCGATCACTAAGCTTGCAGCCTACAGCAACAAGCTGGCGGGCGGCGACTTCACCGAAGCGCTCACCCTGGGGGGTACCGATGAAGTTGGACAGCTCTCCGAAAGCTTCCGCATCATGAGTGAGCGGCTGAAGGAGATGATCGGACATGTGCTGGATACCTCCGGGACAGTAGTGGCCGATTCCAATGATCTGAAGACGCGTGTCCAGATCCTGAATGAGATGGCTGAACATTCGGCGGCCTCTGTGGAAGAGATCGGCAAGGGCAGCACCATGATTGCCAGCAGCGCGATGGATAACTCTCGGGCCATGGATGAGATCAATATGGGCATTCAGCATATTGCCTCCGCCGCCGGTGAGGTCACCGAGCAGATCAGCGAGGCTTCCACCGAAGCCCAGAGCGGCAACGACATTGCCCAGAGTGCAGTGGAGCAGATGCGCCAGGTAGAGCAGGCCTCCGAACAGTCGCTGGAGCAGTTCCGCTTGATGAACGAACGCTCGCTGATGATCGGTGAGGTCGTGCAGGGGATTACCGAGATTACCAAGCAGATTCAGATGCTGTCGCTTAATGCTTCCATTGAGGCCGCCCGTGCCGGGGAGCATGGCCGCGGATTCGCTGTTGTGGCCGGTGAAGTGCGTAAGCTGTCCGAGCAGTCCAAGGAATCCAATGAGCAGATCCGTGAATTCCTGCTGAGTCTGCAGGCGGATATGAACCAGTCCGTATCCGAAATGAACCATGTCAACGCCGAAGTGGCTTCCGGGATGAACAAGGTGGTCGAAGCCGGTAATGCCTTCAACCATCTGCTGATCCTCATTCAGAGCATCAATCAGAGCATCCAGTCCGTCTCTGCCGCCACTCAGCAGATCTCGGCAGGCACCGAGGAAGTCAGTGCCTCTGTAGAAGAAACGGCGCAGATTACTGCCAAGTCGCAGCAGAACGCAGACACACTTGCCGACAACTCGGCACGCCAGCACGAGGAGCTGGAAGGCCACGCCCTGACCGTCGAGCACCTCTACCAGCAGGCCGTGAAGCTGCAAAAGGCTGCTCAGCAGTTTAAGATTTGAGGGTGCTGAGAAAGAACTATTCAACTCAACTAACAAATAGAAAAAGCAGTTCCCGAGGCTACGCGGCCTTTGGAACTGCTTTTTTTTGGAAAAGTGAAGAATGTTGCTCAGTGTCTTGGTGCCCATAAAATGACGGATACCCCGATGACGCAGATGCCGGCTCCGATCCAGTCGTAGAGATCCGGCGTCTTGCGGTCCACCAGCCAGCCCCACAGTACAGCCAGGACGATGAATACTCCGCCATAAGCAGCGTATACCCGGCCGAATGAAGGAAACTTCTGCAAGGTCGGGATTATACCATAACCGATCAGGATAACCGAGCCTGCTAATCCATACCATAACGGGCGCGATTCCCGCAGCCAGAGCCAGACGAGGTATCCGCCGCCGATCTCAGCGAGACCAGCTACGACAAACAGCAGCACGGCAAGCAGCATCGCTATTCTCCCCCTCCCGGCAGGCCCATGATTGCATATACCGCCTCCATATTCAAATGGGACTCTACAGCATCTGCCAGCCGGTCGAATTCCTGCTCACGGAGTGCAGCAGCCGAGAAGGTGGCGGTTAGCGGTGCCAGTCCCTTGGAAATGCGCAGTCCGTTCAGCCAGTTCCGGCGCAGCCCGTCGTTATGGAACAGTCCGTGCAGATAGCTGCCCCAGACTCTGCCGTCCCGTGTCCCCCAGCCCTCCGGCACAGCATTCCCTTCCGGTCCGGCCAGTGTAAACAGGCTGATTACAGAAGATGGATCGTGGTTCGTAGTTGTTCCCATATGTATCTCATACCCGGCAACAGGCAATGCTTCAGGTGTTACGCCGGTGGCTGCGGCGCTTAAGCGCAGGGGGTGATCCGCAGCCAGTCCGCCGCTCACCCGCACCGTAGTCTTGTGCTGGAGAAAAGCCGTCGAGAGCGGCAGATATCCCAGCCCCTCGCTCTCCCCCGGCTCCGCACTCTCTACGGCATAGGGATCAAGCAGCTTCAAGCCCAGCATCTGATACCCGCCGCAGATCCCGGCAAGCTGTTGCGTTCCCCGCTCCAGCGCAAGCTCGATTGCTGCCGGGAACCCCTGCTCGCGCAGATATTGCAGGTCAGCAGCGGTGTTTTTCGTGCCCGGCAGGATAATGACATCCGGTGTTCCAAGCTCATCGGCTGACTGCACATAACGCACAGTAGCATCCGGCTCCTCCTCCAGCGGATCGAAATCGGTGAAGTTGGAGATCCGTGGATAACGGATGACCGCGATATCAAGCTCCTTCGCGGACTCCTCCCGTTGACGGCCGGACGTTCCTTCCAGTACTACGGAATCCTCCGCCTCAATCCGCAGCTGCGGCAGGAACGGCAGCACCCCCAGCACCGGTATGCCTGTACGCTCTTCCAGCCAGTCCAGTCCGGGCTGCAACAGGGAGACATCCCCACGGAATTTATTGATGATGAAGCCCTTGACCCGGGCGCGTTCATGCGGTTCCAGCAGCTCCAGGGTACCGACGATGAAGGCGAAGACCCCGCCCCGGTCAATGTCGGCGACCAGCAGCACGGGTGCATCCGCCCATCCGGCCAGATTCATATTGACGATATCCCGGCTCTTGAGGTTGATCTCCGCCGGACTGCCCGCGCCTTCCATCAGCACAATATCATAATCCTCCCGCAGCCGTCCGAGCGCATCCATTACGGTGCCTTTGGCTTCGGGGAGGAACTTCTCGCGGTATTCCCTTGCGCTGAGCGCGGCATGCGGCACCCCGTGCACAACAATCTGCGCACTCATCTCCCCGGAGGGCTTCAGCAGAATCGGATTCATATCGCTGGTAGCCGTAATGCCGAATGCTTCCGCCTGCATCCCCTGGGCACGGCCGATTTCCTTGCCGTCCGCTGTGACATATGAATTCAGCGCCATATTCTGCGACTTGAACGGGGCGGTCCGGTAGCCGTCCCGGGTCATAATCCGCCCGATGGCGGCGGTGACCAGGCTTTTGCCGACATCGGAGGCGGTCCCCTGGATCATCAGCACAGCGCCGGGCCGCCGCTGACCGGCTTCCGCTGCCCTGGCTGGGCTAGTGTATGCGGCTGTATCTTCCATGTTCGTCTTCCTCCTCTATTCAGTCTACATTTTTGTGGGGAAAGACTCCAACTAACTCCGACTAATTCTGATGGTTTTCTCTCTCATCGGCCGCTTGTATGGAGAGCGTTGTTGCACATTTTGCAGGATTTATCTATAAATGTTACTGGCTGAAGCACAATGTTGCATAATTTGCAGAAATTACGGTGGTTAGTCTAAGTTAACGCTGGATTTGTTGCATTTCGTGCAGGATTTCTGCATAAGCCGCTTCTATTGGGCAGCATTGTTGCACTTCTTGCAGGATTTATCTATAAATGTTACTGGCTGTGGTGGAGATTGGTCCCATCCCTCAGCGCAGCAGCACCCATTGTATTCAGGTATCCGCATATATTCGGTCCGTCCCCCCGCCGCTGGTGTAAATCTGATTATGCATTAGTAATCATCAGATTTACACTTGTGAGCACCGCTTTAACTTATCGCTTGCTGAGAGTTCACCGGGCCCCGTTTAGGGTGCAAGGGTGGCTTAATAGCAGTTTGTACAACTAAATCGCCGGGTCTGCCACCGAATCCCCGTTTAGTTGTATTTCTGCAATTAAACCGCCTCTATATCTCGATTTTCGCCCATTCAGGTAAATTTAGTTGTACAGACTACAGGTACAAGAAGAAAGCCTGCCGGTTCACTGTTTTTAGTTGCACAGAATACATTTATCTCTGATTGTTCGCTACGAACGCGGCGCGAAACGGCGCATAAATGCTGCGTAGGCATGGCGCATAATTCAGACGGGCGCGGCCAGTTACCGCGCGGTCCGCTAAGGCAGGTTGTGCTGAACCAGTACCAGCACAAGCAGGACCACCGTCTCCAGCAGCTCGCCCAGCGCGCCGTAGACGTCGCCGGTGAGCCCGCCGAGCCGGCTGTTGATCCGCCGCGCAGCGAGCCTGCCGCAGGCCGCCGCAGCCAGCGGCGCCAGGATGGCCGCAGCCGCCAGCAGCGGCCAGGCCCCGCTGCCCGCGCCCAGCGCCAGAGGCGCAGCGGCAGCGGCCAACGTCAGCAGCGCGGCGCTAAGGCCCGCGCGCCGCTCCTGCCGGGCAGGCAGCCCGCCGAAGGTGGCGGCCAGCCCTTCATTGCCGCGGGCCAGGGGATAGCGGGCCATCGCCCGCACCATGTACCAGCGGCCCCAGACCGGCGGCAGCAGGAGCAGCGGCAGCAGGCTGAAGCTGCCGCCTTCGAGCCATGCCGCCAGCAGCGAGGCCTTCAGCAGCAGGAGCAGCACGCAGGCCAGCACGCCCATAGCGCCGACACGGCTGTCTTTCATGATCTCCAGCATCCGCTCCCTGGAGCGGTAGCTGAGCAGCGCGTCGGCGCTGTCCATCCAGCCGTCCAAGTGCAGCCCGCCGGTCAGCCCCACCCACAGGATGAGGGTGATTACAGCGGCAGGCCAGGCCGGCAGCAACCAGCCTGCTGCGGCGGCGCCCAGTGCGGTGCTAAGGCCGATGGCTGCCCCGACGAGCGGATAATAGACCACGCTCGCGCGCAGCAGCTCCGGCGAGAAGTCTTCCTTGGTGCGGACCGGAAACCGCGTCAGGAACTGAAACGCGGCCGCAGCATTTCCCCGCGCACTCACAGGAGATACTCCCGGCTTCTCAGCTCAACCGGGATTCCGGCGGTAACGAGAAAGACCTGTCCGCACCGGGCAGCCAGCCTGGCGTTCATTCTTCCCGCCAGATCACGGTACAGCCGCCCCAGCGCATATTCCGGCACAATACCGCCGCCCACTTCATTCGTAACCAGAATCAGCGTGCCCGCGAAGCCGGAGACAGCCTGCTCCAGTTCGGCAATTGCAGCCTCTACTAATTCCTTCCTGTCACTTCGCTCCTCCACAGCCAGCAGCTGATTCGACAGCCAGAGCGTCAGGCAGTCCACCAGCACAGTCTGGCCACTGCCGGAGAGCCGCCCCAGCAGTGCTGCGAGCTTAAGCGGCTCCTCCAGCGTCTCCCACTGGAAGCCGTCCGCCTGCCGCTGCTGCCGGTGCAAGGCAATCCTCGCCTCCATCTCCTCATCAAAAGCCTGTCCAGTCGCCACATAGACCGCCTGCTGCGAGTCAGCCAGCTTGCGGGTCAGACGCTCGGCGAAGCCGCTTTTGCCGCTGCGTGCCCCGCCCGTGACCAGAATGCTCATACGCTCTCCGAGCCGGAGACACCCGCACTCTCGAAGGTTGCCATCTCACGCATAATCCGGCAGACCGCTTCGATGAAATGCAGACACAGCGCGCCCCCGGTGCCTTCACCCAGCCGCAGGCCCATATCAATCAGCGCTTCCAGACCGAGGCGGTCCAGCATCAGCTTATGCCCCTGCTCACCAGAGACATGGGAAGCGATCATATACGCTGTGGATTCCGGTGCCAGTGCCCGGGCGATCAGGGCAGCCGCCCCGGAGATGAAGCCGTCCAGAATGACCGGAATCCTCAGGGCCGCCGCACCGAGAATCAGCCCGGCCAGCCCGGCAATCTCAAGCCCCCCGACCTTGGCGAGCACATCAACCGGATCTGTAGGGTCGGGGTTATTCACCTGGAGGGCACGTTCGATTACCGAGATTTTGTGCTGAAGCCGCTCATCGTTAATGCCTGTCCCCCGTCCTGCCGCCGTCTCTGCCGGAATGCCTTCGAGTGCGCACAGAACCGCCGCACTGGCTGTCGTATTCCCGATGCCCATCTCCCCGGTAATAAAAATCTCCGTTCCGTTCTTCACTGCCTCCTGCGCCACATGAATTCCGGCCAGAATCGCGCGCAGCGCATCCTCCCGGCTCATCGCCGGACCTGCTGCCATATTATCTGTGCCCCGGCGGACCTTGCGGTTAATCAGCTGCGGGTGGTCGATATCACCATTGATCCCGATGTCCACGAACTGCACCTCAGCACCGCCCTGGCGGGCCAGCACATTCACCGCCGCCCCGCCGCTGAGGAAGTTATAGGCCATCTGCATGGTCACCTCCTGCGGAAAAGCACTGACGCCTTCACAGCAGACCCCATGGTCTGCGGCCATAACCACTACCGTTCGTTTGCTGTAGCAGGGCTGCTCTACTTTGGAGATTCCGGCCAGCCGGACAGCCAGCGCCTCCAGCCGCCCGAGGCTTCCGGGCGGCTTGGTCAGACTGTTCAGGCGGAGCACCGCGCGCAGTGTAGCTTTTTCGTCAGGCGGGGCGATCCGTCCGGTTACTTCTTGAATGGCTGAGATCATGATATTGCCTCCTATTAGATAGTGCGAATTAGATAGTGCGAATGCGGACTCCCGCTGCAAGAATACATCTGTGTCTGCTGATCAGGTTACGTTGAAGTTGTGTAACAGTCATTGAAGTTTAAATTCGCAAGTATTACAGGCCATGCCGCTCATTAGCGAACAGAAGGGCCTAGCCTGTATGAGAAGGATAAATTTAGTCAAATTGCTGCTATGGAGGTGGTGCAGTGTATAAGCATGCACTGTAAAAGTTGCAGGGTGCGGGGTGTGCGGGGTGGTGGAGTGGTGCGGCGTGTGGCAGGTCAAGTTAGCTGAAATCAAGTGCACTAATACCCCTCATTTGACCGCCTAGCCTCGTTTCGCCGAAATCAAGTGCACTAATACCCCTCATTCAACCGACTAGCCTCATTTCTCCGAAATCAGGTGCACTAATGCTCCTCATTTGACCGCCTAGCCCCATTTCGCCGAAATCAGGTGCACTAATGCTCCTCATTCAACCGTCGAGCCCCATTTCACCAAATTCAGGTGCACTTGTGCACCTGAGCACAGTAGGATCAAAGGGATTTCCTTCTCCCATCTCCTTCACCAGCCTACTCCCACCATAACCAGAGGGATTTCTCCCCCTCAACCCTTCCACCAGCCTACATCCCGCCACAATTACCTAGTTACCTGCCAACCGCCTACCCGCCCGCCAACTTTCAGCACCATCAAGCTCCCACCGGCTCCCCTTCCCCCATTACAAGCCCAAAAGCCCCCTCCAAATGAAGAAGGGGGCTTCCTTATCCGGCGGCGGGCCGGATGCTGTTACAATATCCCTATTTCTTCCTTTAAGGATTATAGGTGATATGAAATCATCTTACAATTACATTTTTACCTGCAACACTATGCAGCATTGTCACCTTCGTGAAGTCTTCCAGCCGCTCCAGCGCTTCGGTCAGCTTCGCCGTAGAAGCGGCGTAGGAGCAGCGGATATAGCCTTCCCCTCCAGCTCCGAACACATGGCCCGGCACCACGGCAACCCCTGCCTCCTGCAGCAGGCGCATGGCGAACTCTTCTGACCCGAGCCCGGTGCGGCTGATCGAAGCGAAGGCATAGAAGGCCCCTTGCGGCATATGGCAGGACAATCCGGCGGACCGCAGGCCCTCCACGATCAGCGAGCGGCGTTCCTTGAAGCACGCCTTCATCCGCTCCATATCCGGGAGCGCACTGCGCAGCGCCTCGACCGCAGCAATCTGTCCCGGCAGAGGTGCGCACATGGCGGTGTATTGATGGATTTTGAGCATCGCCGAGAGCAGTTCACGGTTCCCGCAGGCATAGCCCACCCGCCAGCCCGTCATGGCAAAAGCCTTCGAGAACCCGCTGATCACCACCGTCCGCTCCTGCATCCCGGGCAGGGAGGCGATGCTTACATGCTTGCTGTCGTAGGTCAGCTCGGCATAGATCTCATCGGAAATGACAATCAGGCCATGCTCCTTCACCACTTCAGCCACCGGCAGCCAGTCCTCATAAGTCATGACCGCCCCCGTAGGATTGCTTGGAAAATTCACGATCAGCAGCTTCGTGCGCGGCGTTACCGCCTTACGCAGAGCTTCGGCAGTGAGCTTAAAACCTTCCTCCGCCTTTGTCTCCACCGGTGCCAGCGCCCCACCGTTCAGGTAGGCAATAGGCGCATAGGCAACATATCCAGGAGCAGGAATCAGCACCTCGTCGCCCGGAGCAATGAAGGCACGCAGCGCCAGATCCACCGCTTCACTGCTGCCCACCGTGACCAGAATCTCATCCGCAGGATCGTAACGCAATCCGAAGCCGGTCTGCATATAGCCCGCAATCTCCTCCCGCAGCTCCGGCAGTCCGCTGTTAGAGGTGTACCCCGTCTCCCCGCGATCCAGCGCACGGATGCAGGCAGCTCTAACTTGCGCGGGTGTTGCGAAGTCCGGCTCGCCTACTCCGAGTGATATAATATCGTTGTTACCCGCAGCCAGATCAAAAAAAGCCCGGATGCCCGAAGGCGGAATCTCTTGTAAGCGTGGATTAATAATGAAGGCATTGTCCCTACTCATCGTGCTCATAGCCTGACACCTCCATATTCTACAGGCTGCGCTTGAGGGACCTGATGGGTATGATTGGCATAATCATGATCGGCTTGCTGCGCTTCCTTGACTTGCCCCTGCGGCTTAACTCCTGTATCCGCAACCGTCTGCGCTCCCTCTCCAGATGCACCTTGCAGCCCCCCGCGCTCCCGCAGTGATCTGGTAATAATCTCATCCAACAAGCTGCTGAAGTCTATCCCGGCTGCCTCGGCACTCTGGGGCAACAGGCTGGTTGCCGTCATTCCGGGCAATGTATTCACCTCCAGCACATAAGGGATGCCATCCTTCAGCAGCATATCCACCCGTGCATACACTGCGCATTTGAGCGCCCGATAGCAGGTTAACGCCGCCGTCCGCACCTGTTCCTGCAACGCATCCGGCAGCCGGATGATCCGTTCCTCCGCTCCGCCCTGCTCGTATTTGGCCTCATAATCGAACCAGTCCGCACCCAGCGCTTGAATCCCGATGACCGGCAGCATCTCTCCCCCCAGGATGGAGCAGGTAATCTCCTGTCCCGGGATGTAGTGTTCAATCAGCACCGCCCCTCCATCCGCACTGGCAAAAGCTTTTTCCACCGCTTCCCGCAGCTCCTCTGGCCCTCTTACCTTGGTCATGCCGATGCTGGACCCGCCGGAATTCGGCTTCACCATCACCGGATAACCGAGCCGCTGCACGGCTTCCGGGGCATAGTCCTCCATGCTGTCCCAGCACAGCCAGTCGGGTGTGGGAATGCTTTTGCTGCGGATGATCGTCTTGGCCAGCCCTTTATCCATACATAAGCTGCTTGCGAGCACCCCGCTCCCGGAATATGGAATTCCGAGCGTCTCCAGGGCTCCCTGCACTGTACCATCTTCCCCGTAGGCCCCATGCAGGGCGAGCAGAGCGAAGTCCAGTCCCGCTGCCCCTTCCAGCAGCTCTTTGCGCGAGGTAATGTGTACCGGAACCGCTGTGTATTTTGCCGGATCAAGCGCCTTCAGCATCTCCCTGCCGGTCTTCAGCGACACCTTATATTCGGACGACACCCCGCCCATAATCACACCTACTCTTAGCATATCCGCACCTCATTCTCCCATGATTTGCCTTGCTGTCTTCCCGATGATTGCAATACCCCTCACGATATCCTCATCCGCCACCCTGGAGAATCCCAACCGCAACGTATTCTGTCCTGCACCGTCTGTGAAGAAGATGTCTCCCGCTGTAAAAATAACCCCCTGCCCATGGCAGGCCGCCAGCAATTCTCTTGTATTGAAGCCTTCCGCAAACGTTACGAAGAGATGCAGCCCGCCATCACCCGACAAGGAGGCATACGGAATATGCTCTTTACAACAGGCTAAGGTCAGTTCGTATTTGCGTTTATACTCCAGCCGGGCTTTTTTGAGATACTTCTCCAGGTTGCCGCCCAGCAGGTATTGATACAGAATGGACTGGTCGAGCGTCGAGGTATGAATGGTCCGCGCCCGCTTCACACTCTCCAGATAATAGATCAGCTCCTCATCCGCCAGCACCCAGCCCACCCGCAGCCCGGGGAACAGGACTTTGGAAAAGCTGCCGAGATACACCACGCCGTTCCCGCCACCCGCCGCCGCAATTAACGGAGCCACATGGGCGCCGGAATAGCGCAGTTCCTCGTTGAACCCGTCCTCAATCACCGGCACGTTGTAGTCCTGCATCAGCTTCATTAGCCTTTGTCTTTTCTCGGGGGACATGACGATGCCGGTGGGATTGTGGTAGGAGGGAACCAGATAAGCACAGTCGTATGGCCGCGCCTCCAGCGCCTGCTTCAGCTCCCCGAGGTGGATGCCGTCCCGCTCCATCTTGACCCCGTGAATTCCGAAGCCGTGCAGCTTCAGATTCTTGATCGCCGTATGATGCGTCGGATTCTCGCAGACCACTGTGCCATGACGCTTGCCGAGAGCCGACAGCACCAGGTCGAATCCCTCCGTGAACCCGTTCGTAATCAGCAGATCCTTCCCGCGCAGATCCACGCCTTTATGCTCCATATATTGTTTGAGATAGTCTATTAATGGCTTATAGCCTTTGGCATATCCATAGTTCAGCAGAACGTTGCCCTCTACGGACATACGCTCCAGAAACGCTCTACGCACATGGTCCAGATCGAAGAGACGCTCATCCGGGGCGATGCTGGTAAAAGAAATCGTGCCCTTCTCCGCGCGTATCCCCCGCTTCATAATATCCAGTTCCTCCGCGAGCAGCGCCTGACTGCTGAGCCGCTCTGTCCAGTCCAGCATCCATGGGGCGGCTTCCGCACCGTTCTGCGCTGCCGCACCTTGTGCGACATAACTGCCCTGGCCCTGTACGGTGTAGGCGAAACCATCGTCTTCCAGACCTTCATACGCCGAGATCACCGAGTTCCGGCTGACCTTCAGCAAGGTGCTCAGCTCACGTGTGGAGGGCAGCTTCTGCCCGCCTTGGAGCGCGCTTTTGATGATGAGATGCTTCATGTAATCCTTCACCTGGATCGATACCGGACGCCCGGCAATGAGCTTGAAATCCTTAAACATCCTGTGATCGCCTCCATAGCTATCATGGCACAGACGCTGCCGTAAAAAAAGAACCACCGCCCCGGGATTTTCTTCCGGGCGTGGTTCTGTGGGGGATGAGGGGCGGGAACGGGTGATATCGGCGGATACGGCTGGGATTTGATTATCGGGTATACTCTGGACACCATTTAGGCGCTCCTCTTAGGGTTCTATTGTATTTTGTACAATCAGATTAGCGTATATTGGCCTCTTTTCGCGTTCTGCTGCATTATGTACATTAGAAATGTGGATTTCGCACGTTATGGGGGCAATTGCTGATATTCAGTTGCAGGAAATACAGCAGAACGGGTTCTGGCACGGTTATTAGACCAATCTGCTGTACATAGTGCAATCACCCGTTAGTAGTTGCGCGGAATCATCTGCGTTAGCGATAGCGTATACGTTAGCTGAATGCTTAACATCAGCGGTTGCGCCACATTCACCCGTTAGCATTCTCAGCTGCCATGTGCCAGCACCCTCCATCACTCTGCAGGCGCAGGACCGTAACCTCACCTGGAGCTGGCGCTGCTGCGGTATAGAATGTCAGGCCTTCAATGATCTGCGCCAGCAGTTGCCGGATAACGCCGCCGTGGGTTACCAGTAATATACGGGATACTTTGGGAGCCTGCACCTCCCGCTGAAGCTGCGTCCAGAAATGATCAACCCGGGCGGCGAATTGCGTCCACGCCTCCCCTTCCGGGGGCGTTGCCTCCTCAGGGTTGTCAATCCAGCGCCGGTACAGCGGATTATCCTTGAGCTGATCATACGTGCAGCCTTCCCACGCTCCGAAGTCCATCTCCCGTAGCCGGGTATCATAGACTGCCTGCGGCATCAGATGCGGAACCAAGGCCACCAGAGTCTCTCTGCAACGGCGCAGGTCACTGCAATAGACGCGGCGGAATTCCCCGCCAAGCGGCGGCTGTGTCTGTAGCTTCTCAAGCCGCTCTGCCTCTCCCGGCACAAGCGGCAAATCGGTGCTGCCCAGATAACGGTGTTCCTTATTCCACTGGGTATAGCCGTGACGGATTAACACCAGTTCCAGTTCTGGCTGTGCAGGGTTGGTCTGAGGTGACTGTGTACTCTGCAACTTTTGAGCCTCCTGATCTCCCCAAGTTTCCTGAGTGTTCTGAACTTTCTGGACAGCTGAGAGGAATCCCCCGCACCCCACTCTTTCCATCCCAATCAACCCCCGATCCCGTGCCATAGCAGGGCAACGGCTGCACAGATGCAGACAAATATTGCGGATGACCACATCATCATCCGTGAAGTGACAATAATATCCTCCGGCTTAAGCGTCCGCAGCGGATCACCCATGTAAGCACGGAAGGAGGTTACGCCATGGTATACATTCTCACCGCCGAGCCGGATGCCAAGTGCTCCGGCGACTGCCGATTCCGGGTAGCCGCTGTTCGGGCTGGGATGAAGACGGGCATCCCGGCGAACCGTGTTCCAGCATCTGCTCCAGTCCAGCCGCAGAAGCGCAGCACACAAGGTTAAGAGCAGCGCGGTCATCCGCGCCGGTATGTAGTTGGCGACATCATCCAGCCGGGCGGAAGCCCAGCCGAGGTCGCGGTATTTATCGTTCTTGTAGCCGACCATAGAATCCAGCGTGTTCACTGCACGGTAGGCCATGGCCAGTGGCGCTCCGCCCAGCAGTGCGAAGAACAGCGGCGAGATGATCGCATCGACGATATTCTCTGCCACCGTCTCCACCGTGCCGCGGACAATCTCCGGGCTATCCAGATGAGCCGTAT
Organism: Paenibacillus sp. FSL H8-0332; assembly: GCF_037963835.1. Lineage (NCBI taxonomy): Bacteria > Bacillati > Bacillota > Bacilli > Caryophanales > Paenibacillaceae > Paenibacillus > Paenibacillus sp. FSL H8-0332. The sequence continues at coordinate 1,080,039 of NZ_CP150145.1, read as the reverse complement.
CGCGGCCGACGATCATCCCAAGCGCCCGGCGGGCGGCGGGCAGATCCTCCGAACGCAGCTCTGCGTAAACTGCCATGCCCGCATCCTTCAGCCCTTTGGAGGCAATGGTGGTCGAGATTAGCCAAACTTCGGCAATCCCGGCCAGCCAGGGGGACAGACGGGCGAGCAGCACGACAACCAGCGCAGTCAACACCCATGCGCCGCCTGCCACTAGCAGCGGAAGGAGAATCCCCGCCCGCTTCAGAGCACTGGGCGTTGCGGCGAAGCGGCGAATCCCCCGCTCCAGGGCACTAATCGCCTTCCCCATATAGATAACGGGATGGGGAAATGTGCGCGGATCACCGACTATCCGGTCCACAATATAAGCAGAGAGCAGAATGATAGCAAGCCTCACCTTGGCTCACCCTGCCGCTCTGTATAGCAGTCCGTGTTCGTCATTCCCGGCCGCCGCTCTGAGAGACACGGGGCTGCGCAGGTCGTGATGCCTGTAACGCTTCCGTATCTCCTCCTTGTGCAGCCTGCGATTCTTCCTCTTGCGCTCTACTCAAGGATTGCGCAGCCTTCACCGAACGCAGGCTCTCCGTCACCGTGCTGTACACCAGCCGGCCAATCGCTCCGCCAAGGTCGGTCGCCGTCCCGGCATACACATGCTCCGCAGCATAGCGGCGGCTTCCGCTCACCGCCACTACCATGGCATCCGTAGTGGTTCCGGTTGCGCTAAGCCCATTCTCGGAATCCTTGATTCCGAGGTCTGCCAGCGCCGCAGCCTTCGCTTCAGTAGCCGTCATCACAGCGTTGACCATGGCCGACTGGGACAGCCAGCCGTCAATCCCAAGCATGATGTTGATTGTGCCCGGGCGGTAGGCCGCCAATACGCTGCGCTGCGATCCGGCCCGGGCAGCATTACCCGCTGCTGCTGTCACACAGCAGAAAATCCCCGCTGATCCGGTATCCTTCTCGGCAACAGCGGCGTGCTCCAGGGGAACAGCCGTCATCAGACCTGCGCAGCCTTCCAGCGGGTAGCCCCACTCCTGAAGCTTGTTTTCCAGATCCTGCACCGGATTGCTGCATTCGTAGTCCCGGCTGACGTACTGGTTCACCGCCCGCTTCAGACGCCCCGAGCCACCGCCATACACCGCACTCGAGATACTGTCCGCTTCAGCCGGAAAATCCAGCAGCAGATGGCCCTCCCGCCATTCCAGCACCAGCCCGGGCCACACCTTGCTGTGGTACGTCTTCACTCCGTGTTCAAGATTAAAAGGCAGGTCTACCTCTACTTTTTCCACGCTGCATCTACTCCCTTCAACAGTAAGACTATTCAGGAATCTGTCCTATCCTTATATTATCTCGTTTCCATATAATTTTTTCCAGAAAAAACTGACACCCGGAATTCCGGACGTCAGTCTCATCTGTCAAGTTGTACGGGGAATCCGTGGTATCATCCGGCAGCTTCAGGTTAATATTGTCTTCCGGCTGCGGGTTTACACGCTTCCGGCCGCTGCTTTATCTTCCCGCCTGCAGCAGCGTCCCCAGCTCCCGCAGCAGCCGGGCATTGTCCGCCCGGCCCTTCACCGCTACGCGGATGTGTCCCGGCTCAAGGCCGGGGTACATCGCGCAGCTGCGGACGAGGATGCCGCCCGCGCCCAGCCGCTGCTGCATCTCCTGCGCGCTCCACGGAGCGGGCAGCCGCAGCAGCAGGAAGTTCGCTTCGCCCGGCGGCACGCCACAGCCGAGCTCAAGCAAGCCCTCCCGCAGCCGCTGCCGCTCGGCTGCGATCAACGCGCGCGTCTCCTGCCCGTAGCCGTCGCCGCAGCGCAGGCAAGCTTCCCCGGCCAGCAGCGCCAGCCCGTTCACGCTCCAGGTCACCTGCTTGCCGGTCATGGCTGCGGCAAGCGCCGGATGCGCGGCAGTGAAGCCCAGCCGCAGCCCCGGAATGGCAAAAAACTTCGTCATCGAGCGCACCAGCACCGTATGACGATAAGCCCCCAGCTCCGGCAGCAGAGATTGCCGGTCCGCCTCCGGGATGAAGTCGATGAACGCTTCATCCACCGCCAGCACCGTCCCGCAGGCCTCTGCCTTCTGCGCGAGCTGCCGCAGCTCGTCCAGCGGATACTGGACGCCGTTCGGATTATTCGGCTGGCCGAGGAACAGCAGATCGACCTGCTCCAGCAGGCCGGAGATGCCGTCCACGGAAGCCCGGTAATCCATCCGGCTAGTCCCCTGAACGGACAAGACCTCTGCACCGAACTGCTCCGCGAGCTGGCGGTACTCGGAGAAGCACGGCTCCACGATGCCCACCCGGCGCGGCGCGACAGCCAGCAGCAGCAGCGCCATCGACTCTGCCGCCCCGTTCGCCACGGTAATCCACTCCGAGCCGAGACCCAGCTCCTCCGCCAGCAGTGCCTTCAGCCTGCGGTGGCCTGGATCGGGGTACGCGGTGACCGCTGCGCCCGCATCCCGCAGCAGCGCCAGCACGCCCGGCGGCGGACCCAGCGGGTTAATATTGGCGCTGAAGTCCAGGAACCCGCCGCTGCTGTCCCCGTATAACTCGGCGGCGGTCAGCAGATCCCCGCCGTGTCCATATTTTTCAAGCATATGTACATCCTCCTTGTCCAAATTTCCCCATCCTATATATCCTCCCTGTCCACACTATTCATAGTCTATCAATGCTCCGTCATGTACTTCACTTCAATGTAAGTCTCACTTCACTATCCAACAGCTCTATCGCCATTCTCCCAATTATTGGCCGATTACCGGAAATCCGTCAATGCTATATCGCCTATGCAACCGGCCTTGAACCCGCAAACTTTCTGCATAGCGCCGTCCCCCCGACATGATCTCCAGGCTGATGCTATTTGTGACGGCCCGTCTTTTGAAGAAATCTCTCTTTTAGTTTAGAATGAGTACAGCAGTTTACTATGGTCACGCGGAGGAATCACGAATGCTTTTTATCGATAATACCGGAATTACAGACGCATCGATCAATCTGGCCATTGAAGAGTTTGCGCTCAAAAACCTGCCGATGGACGAGAGCTACCTGCTCTTTTATATCAACAGCCCCTCGATCATTATCGGCAAGCACCAGAATACCATCGAAGAGATCAACCAGGAGTATGTGAAGGAGCATAACATCCAGGTCGTACGGCGGTTGTCCGGCGGCGGCGCGGTGTATCATGATCTCGGCAATCTCAACTTCAGCTTCATTACCAAGGATGACGGCCAGTCCTTCCATAACTTCCTGAAATTCACCCAGCCCGTCATCGACTATCTGCAATCTATGGGGGTGAATGCCGAGCTGAGCGGACGCAATGATCTTCAGGTCGGGGAGCAGAAAATCTCCGGCAACGCCCAGTTCTCCACCCGCGGACGCATGTTCAGCCACGGCACCCTGATGTTCGATCTCAATCTGGATGATGTCCAGGCTTCCCTGAACGTGAATCCCGAGAAGTTCAAATCGAAGAGCACCAAGTCCGTACGCAGCCGGGTCGCCAATATCAAGGAGCTGCTGGGCAATCCTGACATGACGATTGAACAATTCCGTGAGGGGCTGCTGCGCTCGATCTTCGGCATGGAGGCCGCTGATGTGCCGCAGTACAAGCTGACAATGGACGACTGGGTGCGGATCAATGAAATCTCCAAGGAGCATTACCAGAATTGGGACTGGAACTACGGTCTTTCGCCTAAGAGCAACGTGAAGCACACCCGCAAATTCCCGGCAGGGCTCGTGGATATCCGCATGGATATTGAAGATTCGGTCATCCGGGAGATCAAAATCTACGGCGACTTCTTCGGCGTCGGCGATGTAGCAGATGTGGAGAACGCGCTGCGCGGCAAGCGTTATGAGGAAGCCGAGGTCCACCAGGCGCTGGCTGATCTCGATCTGAAGCATTACTTCGGCCGCATTGAACCGGAAGACTTCATCGGACTTGTGTTTCTTGAGGAATAAACTTGAGGAATAAAATAGAAGGCATTACAAGCCAAAGCCCTCCCGCGCGGATGATCTCCGCACCGGAGGGCTTTGCCGTACACGCTTGCCGGTATTGTACCAGGCACTGCGGCTCCCCCTCAACAAGCAAGTGGATAAACGTATCTTAAATCGCCAGTTTCTGAGGAATCCAGGGAATCAAGTGGATAAACAGCATCTATAATTGCTCCTTTTTGCTACTTAGGGTGAAACGAGAGGTTGTAAGTGCTGTTTATCCACCTGCTGTTGCAGCAGGAAGCATTCATTCATCAGCAAGTGTACGAAATCCAACTGCTATTTCCGGTCCTCACCGCGTCCTGGCCTGACCCGTTCGTTATCAGACGTCATCCCAAAGATGGCGTAAGCACGAACACATACACAACGAGCGCCAGCGTAAGCATTACGCATACTTTCTCCACCGCATTGCCCTTCTTCGTGCCGGTGCTCATCAGCTTCAGCCGCAGCTTGAATGGAATCGGAGGCAGCGGGGTGATCCCTCGCTGGGTCAGGGAGTCGGCGAGGAGATGCAGTCCGTAGGACAGGCTCCCGGCAATCCACAGACTGCCGCCGGCATTCATGTCAAGGGAGACGAAGTACAACAGCGCGCCCCATCCGGCAACGGCATACAGCGTATGCGTGATTCCCCGGTGCGGAACTATGGAAGCTACGACCAGCACGCAGGCGGCGATATAGTTCCATGGATCATAGGCATCGGCAAAAGCAAACAAGGCCAGCGCAATCAGCAGCATCACCAGATGCCGCAGCCTGCGGCTGGGCAGGAAGGATACGCTGCCGACCAGCAGCGCCAGTGCGATATTCCAGGGCGGCTCCGCTATCCCGGCAAAATAAAGATAAATGCCCGCTCCGATCAGCGCTACCTGCAGAATACGCAGCAAAAACTCTGGCACGGCCTTGCGTACCAGCATGGAATTCGGCTCGTCGATATCGGGCAGCAGAGAGCTGACCACGGCGACGGCAACAGCCGGAAGGGTAATGGCATGCCCTAGCAGGCTCATGGCGGACAGGGTAACCCCGGTGCTGATAACTAAATGGGATTTGCCCATCATGGTGAATCCGCTCCTTAGATGAAAGTATAAATGCTTCTGGATGTCTTGAAATAAGAACAGGTGTGCGGTTACCGAAGTATACCAAGGCTTTCCTTTTTTGTCCAGAATATAATCACCGGCCGGGCTCAGCCCCCTTGTTTCCTTATACAAACAGCGCAGTTGCAGCTTGTCGTTCCCACCGTTTTAGGATACAATTTGGACAACTCAACTGGCCCTGAAAGGATGACATCCTGTGAATCGCTCCCGAATCGCCGATCTAAGTCTGCTACTGGTGGCGATGATGTGGGGATGCACGTTTCTGATCGTGCAGTCCGCCGTGCGGGTGCTGCCGCCGCTTGCCTTCAACAGCATCCGGTTTACAGGTGCCGCCGTGCTGCTGGCCTTGATTACCGCTGTCTTCTACCGCCAGGAATGGCGTAAACTGAGCTTGCGCATGGTAATGCATGCCCTGCTGCTGGGTCTCTTCCTGTTCCTCGGCTACGGCTTTCAGACCGTGGGCCTGCTGTACACCACCACCTCTAACACCGGATTTATTACCGGGCTGTCAGTGGTGCTTGTGCCGTTCCTGTCTCTGGCGCTGCTGAAGACGGCCATCTCCAGATATACCTGGCTGAGCGCCGGGCTTGCAGCGGGCGGCTTGTATCTGCTGACCTTTACCGGCTCTGCCTTCTCCCTGAATAAGGGCGATGGCCTGATTCTGCTCTGCGCCGTGGCTTTTGCGCTGCAGATCGCGTATACCGGCAGATACGCACCGCGTTACCCGGCCCTGCCGCTGGCGGCGCTTCAGCTCGGCTTCGTAGGCCTGCTCAGCATCGCCGCCTCCCTGCTCGTGGATGGAAGCTCTCCGCTGCTGCACAGCGGAGAGCTGCTCCGCCAGCCGGAGGTGCTCTCTGCGATGCTGATCTCCATCGGCCCGACCAGCGCCTTCGCCTTCTGGATTCAGACGGCCTGCCAGAAGTACACCACCCCGTCCCGGGTGGCGATCATCTATGCCATGGAACCGGTATTCGCTGCCGTCACCGGCCTGCTCTTCGGCGGAGAGACGCTGGGCGTATCCGCGCTGCTCGGCTGCGGCTGCATTCTGGCCGCTATGCTGCTGGCGGAGCTCAGCCCCGCGCCGTCCGGGACGCAGGCGGAGGGCTGAGCCGGAATCCGCGGACCCTTTTGCCAGACTTCACGTTAATAAGTTCCATTGCTACAGACAGAGAGCCGTGCTTCCGTTGCCCTTCCTATAGAGGATTCAGCGGACAGCCGGACTACAAACCACGCTTAGGAGAGAACCCAAATGTACAAATTGATTGCTATTGATATTGACGATACCTTGATTAACGACGACAAAGAAGTGACCCCGGCGACCCAAACCGCGCTGGAGCAGGCTGTAGCCGCAGGCGTTGTGGTCACCCTCGCTACCGGACGCGCTTATGCTTCCGCCCAGGCGATTGCCCGCCAGACCGGACTGAATGTGCCGATCATCACCTATCAGGGAGCGCTGGTGAAGAACCTGCTCGATGAAGAGGTCCTGTATGAGCGTTATGTGCCGCAGGAGGCGGTGCGTAAGCTTTTCCAATATTGTGTAGAGCATGATCTGCACCTGCAGACTTACATTGACGACAAGCTGTATGCCCGCGAAGAGAACCAGAAGCTGATTGACTATTCGACTCTGAACGGAACGCAGTACTATATCGAGCCGGACTGGGAAGCCAAGCTGGTTCCGCAAAAAACACCAAAAATGCTCATTATCGACGATCCGGATTTCCTGGATGAACTGTCCCCGATTCTGCGCAGCCTGCTCGGCGATTCGGTGCATATTACGAAGTCCAAGCCGCATTTCCTGGAGATTATGCATCATGAAGGCACCAAGGGTCTGGCCCTGGAATTCCTGGCTGCACACTTTGGCTGCGAGCTGTCCGAGACGATGGCTGTCGGCGATTCCTGGAATGATCATGAGATGCTTGAAGCTGCGGGTCTTGGTGTGGCCATGGCGAATGCCATTCCAGCGCTTAAGGAAATCGCTGATTTCGTTACGCTTAGCAACAATGAGGACGGCGTGAAATACGCCATTGATAAGTTCATTCTTAACGCAGGTCAAGAAGCGTAAGCTGCTACAACAACAGCAGAACATCTTATGCCAAAAAGGGTGGCACCCCGCAGGTTCATGGTACGAACTGCGGTGCGCCACCCTTTTATACTAAATAGAAAGGAAGTGTGCCCTCATGGAAGAGATATCAAATGAGGAACAACTGCAATCTATGGCCTCTATGCAATCGACAATCCGTAGGCTCGAAAGCGCCTACTCTCTAAGAAGCTAGGCTATAGGGGCTAAGAGTTCCTCCTTCGCCTCCTGCTCAAGCTGTGAATGATACAGATCCGAGTAGCGTCCCTCTGCCGCAAGCAGCTCCTCATGTCCGCCCCGCTCCACAATCTCCCCGTTCTCCATCACCAGGATGACATCGGCATTCTGAATCGTTGAGAGCCGGTGGGCGATCACAAGCGTTGTCTTATCCTTCATGAGCTTACGGATGGCCTGCTGGACCATTCGCTCCGACTCATTGTCGAGGGCAGCCGTAGCTTCATCCAGCAGCAGAATCGGCGCATTTTTGAGCATCGCTCTGGCAATGGACAGCCGCTGCCTCTGACCGCCGGACAACCGGGAGCCATGCTCGCCAATATCCGTGTGTATACCTTCCGGCAGCTCCGTCACGAACTCGTACGCATTCGCCTGCCGCAGCGCCTCGATAATCTCTTCGTCTGACGCACCGGGCTTGCCGCTCTCGATATTGTCCCGGATGCTCCCGGAATACAGGCCCGACTCCTGAGGCACATAGGCAAAGTAGCTGCGCAGCTCTGCCAGCGGTATTCCGCTGATCGGACGGCCGTTAATTGCAACCTCACCCGCATCCGTCTGATAGAAACCAAGCAGCAGCTTGAACAGGGTGGATTTCCCGCCGCCGCTCGGACCTACTACGGCCATTTGCTGGCCGCGTGCTAGCTCCAGACTGACCTTGTTAAGGCTCTGCTTCTCACTGCCCGGATAGCTAAATGACACCTCTGCGAGCCGAAGCTCCCCGAACCCCGGCAGCTCCGTCTGGACTTCAGGCAGCACCTCAACCTCAGCAGGCGCATCCATCACCTCGAAGATCCGCTCCGCCGCACCCAGCGACTGCTGCATGGAAGCGACCAGGCCCGGCAGGGACGAGAACGGCCCAACCAGATAGTTCATCAGCTGAATGAAGGCGATCATCGCCCCGACCTCAAGTCTTCCATTCGCCACGAACCACCCGGCAATCACCAGAGCCAGCAGGAAGGTCAGATTCCCCAGCAAGGAGGAGATCGCGCCGGTTGCTCCTTCGATTCTCGCTTTCTTTTTCTCTCCTGAGGCAATAGCCTCACTGTAACCAACATATTGCTTCTGCAGCCTGCGTTCCATGGAGAATGCCTTGAATACCATACTGCTGCCCAGAATATCGTTCAGAAAAGCCGTAGTCCGGCTCATACTTTCCTGCACGCGCACACTGTTGATACGCATCGCATTGCCGAAGATTTTGCCGGTCAGGAACAGCAGCGGCCCGATGGACAGGCAGATCAGCGCCAGCAGCCAGTTAATATAGAGCAGATAGGCGAAGGAGGCGATTGCCAGCAGCGGGTTGCGCAGCAGATCCAGCATCACCTGCCCGCAGGCTTCCCCCACCGACTGATTGTCATTCGTGAACCGGGACAACAAATCACCGGAATGATTGCGGTCGAAATAAGACTGCGGCAAGGCCAGCGTATGCCCCATCATATCCTGACGCAGCTCATTTCTGATTTTGGCCGATATATTGGTCTTGAGATACGCACTGACGAAGGTATTCAATCCCGTGACTAGCAAGAATAGAATCCCGAACCAAGCCAGCCCCTTGAACGACTCCACATCCAGACGGACGGCTGCATCCGTAATCCGGGCCAGGAACCAGGCCATGGTCAGATCCAACGCAATACTGAATAACGTCACCAATAGCAGTACGGTATAAATCAGCTTATGTCTTAGCATGTATGTACTTAATCTGGCAAAAGCACCTTTCTTCTTCACATCATCAGCTCCCCTTTAGAATTCCGCACCCCGCAGCATTAACAATTTATTCCTCTAATCCATAGCACATCGTTTTAGTATAGTACCTCCTTCTCTTTTTGAAAATAAAGAAATATACGCATCATATACATAAAACTGGAAGGCAAGCCCGTTGTGGACTCACTCGCTTCGGCTCCGATGCCATTAGTTTACTAGACCCCAGGCAAGGGACCCAGCGGCGGGGGGCGGATTCCCGGGTCGGTCTTGGGGCTGAAATCACCCTAAGATGAACGATACTCGTACCTCATGCCTCGTATAGGCAGTGCCTCACGTTGCACTATCTTTTGACAATAAAAAAGCCCCTGTACAGCAGCAGTAACCATACCTGTCTGCCATATAGAGAGCCTATCCTTAGATCATTGTGTTCATGCCCTGCGTCCGGCGCATAGCCTTATCACTGCTCCCGGCACAGCGGAACCCTCATCCCCGTCACAGCAAGCGTAACCTTCTCCGGCAGAATATAATCCTTGTCCAGATTGATGTCATGCGACATATGTGTGTAGACTGCGCGGCGCGGCTGAACGGTCTCCAGCAGATCGGCAGCTTCGGTCATATCATACACAGAGCGGGTGGACAATTCAGCTGCCTCGTAATAAAAGCTGGTTCCCAGCACCAGCAGGTCCGCTCCATGCATACGCCTGGTTTCCTCCGTGGTCAGAGAGATCGAGTCCGGGCAGTACACCCAGGCATAGTCCTCCTTCTCCAGCCTGTAGGCATAGGAGTAACCATTCTTGCCATGGTTCACCCGCCATGTGCTAATCTGCCAGCCATCCAGCGTAATGCCGTCATCACAAGGGATCATGTCGATATGCCCGCTGAGCCACGGGTATTGCCGCTGGATGACGGGAATGACCTCCGCCGGAGCGTACAGTTCTCCCCGGAAGCCCATCCAGCGGCAGCTGTCCGCCCATTCCGGCAGCCCGCCGATATGATCGAAATGCGCATGTGTCACGAGCAGACGCTTCATGGTGCGGTGCCCCTGCAGCTCCATCTGTCTCCGCCAGTCCGGTCCGCAGTCAATCGCCAGAAAGCCGCTGCCGTTATCTATAAGCACAGAAGAACGCAGGCGGTTATTGCGCCCGGTGGTTCTTGCTTCCGTACAGGTCTCGCAATCACAGTAGACCCGGGGTACGCCCATGGCATCCCCTGTTCCGAGGAACACTAATGTATCCATATGCCTGCCCACCTCATCGTCTTTTTTCTCGAATATCCGTCAGTTCATTATAGAACAGCAGCCGGTCCTTTGCACACCAGCCTGTAAGAACGGCAAAGAGCCGTCCTTCAGCCTCATCCGGCCATAGAACAGCTCTCTTCCTCATACGCACCTCACACTCAGAACCTGCCTTTATCCACCTAGATCCCGGCCAGCACCTGATACCATATGCCCCGCTTGGAGTATAACGTGGTGCGGACTTCCTCCCAGCCGCCAAGATAGCTGATGTCGAACAGCCCGACAGGAACCGGATACTGGCTCTCATGTGCCGCATAGACCTGCTGGTTCACAGGACGAAAGCCGAACTTAGCGAATATCTCCTGCGCCTGCGGCGTCGTCAGATAATCGACCAGCGCATCTGCGGCCGCACGGGTACCATGCTTATCCGCGTATTTATCCACCACGGCTGCAGGGTTCTCGATCAGCATCGTATTCTGCGGAATGATCACCTCATACTTCACTCCCTCGGCAATCCGCGCCAGCAGCTCATTCTCATAAGTCACGATCACATCGCCGACCCCGTACTCGAAGGCAGCCATCGAGGCCCGCCCGCTTTTATCCAGCGATTCGACATTCCTGTGTATGCTCTCCAGGAAAGCCTTGGCAACCGTAGGGTCCTTCGTCCCCTCCTGCTGCTCAGAACGCTTCAGGCCGGCCCCGTAGATCGCGTTGATGTCCCACTGGGCACCGCCGGAGGTCTTCGGATTAGGGTAGAGCACCTTCACCCCCGGCTTCGCCAGATCGGCAAAATCATGAATCCCCTTCGGATTGCCCTCCCGCGTTCCCAGGGCCACAACCGACCGCGTCACCATACCCGCCTCACCGCCGTGCTTCTTCCAGTCCTTCTCCACAAGGCCCGCCTTGACCAGCTTCCCGACATCGCCTTCCATGGCAAGCAGCGTGACATCCGCCTCAAAGCCGCCGGCAATCGCCCGCGCCTGGGTACCGGAAGCCTCATAGGACTGCTGGAATACGATAGTCTGACCGGTATCCGCCTTCCATTTCTCCGCGAACCTGGGGAGAATCTCGCCCATGGCATCCTTCACCACGCTGTAGGCACCCACCACAAGCGTTAGATCTCCCTGCGGCGGCGCACCTGCCTCTCCTGCAGCCTGCTGCTCATTCCCGCAGCCGGCAGCGGTCAGGGTGAACACCGCCAGCATTAAGACCGTCAGCCATCCGTGCAGTGGTCTGCTCCTTCTGATAAGCCTCATACCAGCGACACCTCGCACATCCTTTATTTTTTAGATAAATACAGGCATCGGATCTTTCTTAAGGCCATTCTCCTGAATCCAGCTCCGCTCCTCATTGAACAGGTAAGCGCGGTGCACCAGCACGGATATCTCTTGGCCCGGAGTCAGCGTTTCTTTCTCCAGAGAGCGGTAGGTGACCAGTTTATGTCCCTTTACCTCAACCTCCACGAGCCATTCACTTCCGCGAAAATGCAGATGCTTGACCGTACCCTGCTCCGTGGCCGAAGCCATTTTGAATTCATGCAGATGGCCTACCTCAATGTACTCGGGACGGATCAACGCCTTGGTAGGCTTACCGCCGCCTGCGCCCTCGAAGCCCTTCAGCTCGGAAGCACTGCCGATCAGCGTGGATTCCCCGATGAAGGTGGCCACGAACGGTGTCTTCGGCTCTTTATAGATATCCCAAGGCGTCCCCTTCTGCTCCAGCCGCCCCTGGTTAATGATCATAATCTCATCCGCAACTTCAATAGCCTCATCCTGGTCGTGGGTGACGAAGATCGAGGTAATCCCGACACGTTCGATCAGCTCCCGCAGCCAGGAACGCAGCTCCTGACGGATCTTCGCATCAATCGCCGCGAACGGCTCATCCAGCAGCAGCAGCTGCGGCTCAGGGGCCAGCGCCCGGGCAAAAGCCACCCGCTGACGCTGCCCCCCGGACAGCTGATGCGGATACCGGTTCTCGAAGCCCTTCAGACCGGTAAGCTCCACCAGCTCGGTGACACGGTCACGGATTACAGACTTACTAGCTTTCTTGACCTTCAGTCCGAAGGCGATATTCTCGAACACCGTCATATGCTTGAACAGGGCATAATTCTGGAAGACGAAGCCGATCTCGCGCTCCTGCGGCGGAAGATGATTCACCGCCCGGCCGTGGAAAATAATCTCGCCGCTGTCCGGCGTCTCAAGGCCCGCCAGCATCCGCAGGATCGAGGTTTTGCCGCCGCCGCTTGGGCCGAGCAGCCCGATCAGATGGCCTTTAGTAATGCCGAAATGGACATCCTTCACCGCATGAAAATCGCCAAAATGCTTATCGAGTCCCCGGACCTCTACATGCATAATTAGTGCCCTCCCTTTCTTCTCTTGCTCCATTCCATAAGCAGCAGCAGTCCTGCGGAGAATGCGGCCAGCACCAGCGCTATCCCGCCCGCAGCCGTAACATTGAAATTCTCGACATCCTGATAGACCAGTGTGGTGGCCGTCTGGGTCCGGTTCATAATATTGCCGGAAACGACGAGCACCGCACCAAACTCACCCAGCGAGCGGGCCACCGTCAGAATCACTCCATAGATGACCGCCCAGCGGATAGAAGGCCAGGTCACCTTCCAGAAGGTCGTCCAGCCATATGCGCCAAGTGTGGACGCAGCTTCTTCCTGCTGGGAACCGATCTCTTGCAGCACCGGCATCACCTCGCGCACCATCAGCGGGAACGTCACGAACAGCGTAGCAATCACCATTCCCGGAAAAGCATACACAATCTTCACTCCGATTTGCTCAAACAACGCACCCAGCGCACTATCCGGCCCGAGCAGCAAAACGATCATCAGCCCGCCGATAACCGGCGATACCGCATAAGGCAGATCCACAATGCTGTTCAGCAGGCTTTTGAGACGACGGCCCAGCCAGTTCGCCCGTACCAGATACAGGGCCGTCATAATACCAAACAGCGTATTCAGCAGCGTCACAACCACCACAACGTATCCGGTCATCAGGAGCGCATGAAGCGCCTCCGGCCGGGTCAGGGCGTCCCAGAAGCCGCTCCAGCCTTCGCTGAAGGCCCCCATTGTCATCCTGCCAAGCGGAGCTGCGATCAGAATGAAGAACACGAGATAGGTCAGTCCAATCCACAATCTTCTCATGATCTTCTCCCCCGCATCTGCATGAGGCTGATCAGCCAGAGAATCAGGAAGGATAAGGTCAACAGAATGATCGACACCGCAGCGGCCCCCGCCGGATTATCACTTTCGACCTCTCCGAAAATAAACACGGAAGACACCAGCGTGCGCCCCGGAATATTGCCTGCCACGAGGACAACCGCACCGAATTCAGCGAGCGCCCGCGAGAAGGCCAGCATCCCGCCGCCGATCATGCCAGGCGCCATAGACGGCAAGATCACCTGAAAGAAGACCCGGCTCGGCTTCGCTCCCATCGTATAGGCTGCCTCTTCTTCCGAAGCGTCCAGCTCCTCCAGCAGCGGCTGCACCGCCCGGATGACGAAGGGGAATGTAACGAAGACCATCGCAATCACAATCGCAGGCTGGTGAAAAACAATTGTGAAGCCCAGTGATTCCGCAAGGCCCCCGATCAGGCTTCCCGGACCCAGCAGCAGTAGAATCATCAGTCCGCCCACCGCAGTAGGCAGGGCAAACGGGAGATCGACAAGGCTGTTCAGCAGCGCCCTGCCCCGGAACTTATAACGGATAAGGACCCAGGCGATCATCGTGCCCAGCAGCACATTCGTAAGAGCCGCAATGACCGCCAGCTTGAGTGTTAACAGGACCGACTTCCAGGCAATCGGATCGCTCACACTTTCAGTGAAGCTTCCGAGCCCGGATGAGAATGAATTGTAATAGACCCCGAGGATCGGCAGCACAATCAGAATGACAAAATACAGTACAACCGTTGATCTAAATCCCCAGGTCCAGCCCTTGTGCCTGATCAGCGAATTCAATGGTCAACCTCCCACCTCCGGATAACCGGTCGGTATACTCGACTTTAAGGTTTGATTATTCCTATTAATATACTTGGTTTAAAGTTATTCCTACTTTACCAAATACCGCTTGCTGCCGTCAATTACTTTGTTAGTTTTTGGGTAAAAGTATAAGTAGCACTCGTTATATCCAAATCAGAGAGGGGCTGTTCATGATGCTGCATACTATGGAGATCACCACCAGCAAACGGGATGAAATGCGGGATATTACCCGCGAGGTTCAGGCTTATGTGAAGAATAGCGGAGTTCTTAACGGACTGCTGATTGTCTATTGCCCGCACACCACCGCAGGGATTGCAATTAACGAGAACGCCGATCCTGATGTGAAGCGTGATGTGTTGATGCGTCTGGATGAGGTCTATCCCTGGGAGCATCCCAAATACCGCCATGCCGAGGGCAATACAGCTTCCCACTTGAAATCCATTACGGCCGGTCCTTCGCAGACCCTAATTATTCATGAAGGGGCTGTGCTCTTGGGCCGTTGGCAGGGCATCTATTTTTGCGAGTTCGATGGCCCAAGGCAACGCCAGTGCCACCTCAAAATTATGGAAGGCTAGCACTGCCTGCCCTTGTAGAAGAGCAGCTACGCATGAACCGCGAAGCTGCTCTCTATACAATTTATAGTTCCTGTAACACTTTCACCATGCAAAGTTATACCAATGCAACGCTCTAAAGTACGAGCCGTTAAAAAAAACAGCTTTTTATAAACTGCGGCTTAATACCTTAACATGTGTCAGGGCAGCTTGCTTCACATCTTCGAACAACACTTTATCCTGGATATAATACGAAATAAATCCGTGAGCAGACAGGAATAAGGTCAGCGGAACTTTCTGCCAGTCCTCTGTTACATATCCCTCTTCCTTCATATGACGGCGGACAATGCTCGCAAACAACTCGAAACATCGGCCCTGTTCTGCCCGGCAATAAGCCAGCAGCTCTTCGTCGCGGATCATAAACATGATCTCATACTGATACGGATGGTCCAGCCCGAACCGGATGAACTCCATAATCAGCTGCTCCACCCGGGTCATTCCCTCTTCAGGCGGAGTGGTCATAGCTTGATTCAGCAGCGAAGCCACATGATTGAAATCCTCAACGACAATGGCGTAGAAGAGTTCGGCTTTCTCTTTGAAATGGTAATACAGGGAGCCGTGGCTGTAACCCAGGTGCTGACCAATGCTGCGCATCGAAATGGCACGGTACCCTTTGGTGATGAAAAGATGCCTCGCCGCCTCCAGAATTCTTTCTCTCGACAACTCCTGTTCCACTGCTCTTCTTGCCATAATCTATTCCCCTTCGCTGTAGTAAAGCCGCCGCCCTTCCGTAACCAGGGATTGCCCCTCCGTAAGATCGGTTATCCATGCGATAAATGCGTCACCTTCATTATTGCGCGGAAGACACAGCAGTGTAACTTTATCCGTAAACAAAGTCTCTCCGGTCTGGATATTCCGGCCCCGCAGTGCATTCTCCACCTTGCCCAGCCAAGTGTACTCGATTTCCACGAATACCTCCCGCCTCAGCACACGTGTGATGACCTCTCCGGCCGTAAGCGCCAGTACAGCGCCATCGGTATAGGCCCGGATCAGCCCGCCTGCACCCAGCATGATGCCTCCGAAATAACGGGTAACAACAATAGCGACATTCTTCACCTGTTGGCTGCGGATTACTTCCAAAATCGGTTTCCCGGCCGTTCCACTCGGTTCCCCGTCATCCGACTGTCTCTGGATCTCATCCCTCTCTCCGATCATATAAGCAGAGCAGTTATGCGTTGCATGCCAGTGCTGCTTCTTGATCGAATCGATAAATTGCACAGCTTCTTCCTCGTTCTCCACCGGCATAACATGCCCGATGAAGCGTGATTTACGGATTACGACCTCCCGCGAGCCGGGGGTACGTACCGTCCGGTATTGTTCCAGCATTGTTGTCCATTCCTTACTCTACATGTGATGATTTGATATATATTAGGAGCAGCCCTGGTAGTGGTTACCTATGGACTGCTCCCTGATGACTTATCTTACTATGAATGATCTGCGGTTAGAGTGGGACTATTCGGTAAGTCTGGCTTCCAGCTCTGCTTTTTCTTTCTCATAGCCTGGTTTGCCCAGTAGTGCGAACATGTTCTTCTTGTAGGCTTCAACACCCGGCTGGTCGAACGGATTCACACCCAGCAGGTATCCGCTGATCCCGCAGGCCTTCTCGAAGAAGTACACCAGATAGCCAAAAGTATAAGGAGTCTGGTCAGGGATGGTAACGATCAGGTTCGGCACTTGGCCATCTGTGTGCGCCAGCATGGTTCCTTGGAAAGCCTTCTTGTTCACGAAATCCATCGTCTTGCCTGTCAGGAAGTTCAGTCCGTCCAGATCATCAGGATCAGATTCGATAGATACATGGTGCTGTACCTGCTCTACCTGGATAACCGTTTCAAAGATATTGCGGTTACCCTCCTGAATGAATTGACCCATGGAGTGCAGGTCTGTCGAGAAGTCAACCGAGGAAGGATAGATTCCCTTGTAATCCTTGCCTTCGCTTTCGCCGTAGAGCTGCTTCCACCATTCAGAGACAAAGTGCAGGGACGGCTCGTAGTTCACGAGGATTTCAGTCGTCTTGCCTTTGCGGTAGAGCGCGTTACGTACTGCAGCATATTGATAGCTCTGGTTCGTAGCCACATCGGGGTTGTTGAACTCATCGGCTGCGGCTGCGGCCCCCTGCATCATTTCTTCAATGTTAATTCCCGCTACGGCGATAGGCAGAAGGCCTACCGGTGTCAGGACGGAATAACGTCCGCCTACATCATCAGGGATAATGAACGACTCATAGCCTTCTTCGTTAGCCAGCTTCTTGAGTGCGCCCTTCTCCTTGTCTGTTGTTGCGTAGATCCGTTTGCGGGCTTCTTCCTTGCCGTATTTCTTCTCCAATGCTGCGCGGAAGATACGGAAGGCAATAGCAGGCTCGGTAGTTGTACCGGATTTGGAGATTACATTCACGGAGAAGTCCTTGCCTTCTACCAGATCAAGCAAATGCGTAATGTAGGTGGAGCTGATGTTGTTTCCGGCAAAATATACTTCCGGAGTCTTGCGCTTGTCCTTGGACAGGTTATTGTAGAAAGAATGTGACAGCGCCTCAATAGCTGCGCGTGCCCCTAGGTAAGATCCGCCGATACCAATAACGATCAGCACTTCGGAGTCGCTCTGGATTTTCTTGGCAGCCTGCTGAATACGGGCGAATTCTTCCTTGTCATACGCTGTAGGGAGATCAATCCAGCCCAGGTAGTCGGAGCCGGCTCCGCTCTTGTTATGCAGTTGTTCGTGGGCCAGCTTCACCGGAGCGGCGAAGTAGTCGATCTCGGTCTGGCTGAAGAAGGAAAGGGCTTTGGTGTAATCAAAATTAATCTTCTTGGACATCGGTAATGGTAGCCTCCTGTTTATCTCTTTAGATTTGAATCCGTGTGTTGCAACATTATAATCTAGAATACTTTAATTTGCCTTGACTGGCAAGGTCTTAAGGCATACCCCCGGCTTTGGAGCCCTGTTTATGAAAATTTGTTGAAAGCGGTTACTAAGCAGACAAGGATACCTGTTCTGTGGAACATGCCTCAACCTTCTGATAGAATGAAGGACAAACTTAGTTTCTATAATATGATCTCAGGAGAGCAAAGGTGGAAATGATATGAAGCACATCGGCTTTATCGGACTCGGAACAATGGGAGCACCTATGGCGTCGAACCTGCTGCGAAGCGGCTTTGAGGTTACGGTGTACAACCGTACAGCAGAGAAATGCAAACCTCTGGAACAGGAAGGCGCGAAAACAGCCGCCACACCACAGGCAGCAGCGGAAGGCAAGGATGTTATTATCACCATGATCAGCAACGATGATTCGATCCGTGATGTCTTCTACAGTGACGATGGTATTCTCGCTACCCTTCAGCCGGGAACAACTGTGATTGATTCCAGTACCATCTCCCCCGGCCTTGCAAAGGAGATCGCCGCTGAAGTTGAAGCACGGGGCGGCAGCTTCCTTGATGCCCCTGTAACCGGCAGCAAGCCGGCAGCTATCGACGGCACACTGGTCTTCATGGTCGGCGGACATGCCGAAGTGATTGAGAAGCACCGGGATCTCTTCGACTCCATGGGCCGCCTGCTGCTGCATATGGGCGCTAACGGCAGCGGCGCTGTAGCCAAGCTGGCTCACAATGCCATGGTAGGCATTCACAATGTCGCGCTCGCCGAGGGCTTCTCCATTGCGGTGAAGTCCGGGGTACCCGCAGATAAGTTTCTGGAGCTGGTGAAGAACGGATCGGCAGGCAGCAAGCAGGCTGAGCTAAAGGGCCAGAAGATCATCGAGGGCGACTTCAGCAACCAGTTCTCCCTTGCCCTGATGCTCAAGGATCTCAAGCTGGCGTCCTCGCTCAGTGATTCCACCGGCGTCCCTTCCCCTATGCTCGGCGTAGCCAAGAGCATGTTCCAGGCAGGCTTCAACCACGGCTACGGCGATGAGGATCTGTCCGCTGTGGTCAAATCCTACGAAGACTGGATCGGCCGTAAGATCGGCGGCACAGGGGATACGGAATAGCAGGCTATACTAGATTGCGTGATTACCCAGGCACAGCCGGATTTATCGGCTGTGCCTTTGTGTGTAACCATTCTAACAGCAGCATTCTTAGCATTTGCTTATCATCTAGTTAAGTCTTCACACTAGTATAATTCTCAGGGAGGGACATGAAATGGTATCCTTTGAGCTATCCCAACCGCAAGATGCAGCAACCTTGGCAAACGTTCAAAAACGAACCTTCGATGATGATGCCCGGCGTTATCAAAATAAAGATGAGGACGGGCCTCCCGGTTACGATTCTGTGCCCTGGCAGGCGGAACAGATGCAGCAGGGCCATTACTACAAGCTTCTGAAAGACGGTGGAATTGTTGGCGGGATGATAATCTTCCCGTCGTCCACAGAAGAGGAATGTCATCTGGGCCGGATTTTTATCGATCCCTTATATCAGAATCAAGGGTTCGGGCATGAAGCTTTGCATTTCTTATTTGTACAGTATCCTGCGGCCAAGCGCTGGACGCTGGATACTCCCTCGTGGGCCGTCCGGAATCATCACTTCTATGAGAAGCACGGCTTCATCCGTATCGGAGAGATCTATGATGCGGAGAGCAGCCAGAGCATCTGGGAATATGAGCGGACAGGTCCGCTGACAGAAGCGGGCCGCTAAGAGCAGAATCACTTTACCGAGCGAACCATGCTAATGGACCATGTGCCAACGCCCAGCCTATTGTGTTCGGTTTTTCGCCTACATTTGGACCATGTGCCGACTCCCAGCCTATTGTGTTCGGTTTTTCGCCTACATTCTGCTTATGTAACTCGTAATCAGGGCACAGCCAGGCAGTATCGGCTGCGCCCTTTTACTATACGAGCATGGCCTTCTTGTCAGGAGTGAGAACGCAAAAGTACCGGTGATTTCATCACCGGTACGAGAAGTATATTTTACAGTACGTATACAAAAAAACATATGTTTTTCCTGCGTTAACTATAAAATTAATATAGCACAGAAATGTCAACATAACAAGCATTTTTATGGAAAACGAAGAAAATAGATGATTTTCCCCCTGCCAACCTGGCAGCAAGGATCAAGACGGCGCCCGACGCGGCTGTCCCCCTCTCCTCCCCTGATGATATGATCTTCTGCGCGAAGGAGGCGAATGATATGCAAATCAGACTGAGAGATATCCGCAAAAGCTTCAAGGTGTACAAACGCCCCGAAGGAAAATGGGGACTGCTGAGAGGAGCGTTTATGCGGAATGTTACCCAGGTGGACGCGCTCGGCGGCATCAGCTTTGATATTGAAGAGGGAGAACTGGTAGGTTACATTGGCCCGAACGGCGCCGGCAAATCCACCTCCGTCAAGGTAATGAGCGGTATCCTGACACCTGACAGCGGAGAATGCACCATCTTGGGCAAGATTCCATGGAAGCACCGCGTAGAGCATGTATCCCGGATCGGCGTCGTGTTTGGCCAGCGCTCACAGTTATGGTGGGATGTACCTGTGGCTGATTCCTTTGATGTGCTGAAGGATATTTATGCGATTCCCCCCGGAGACTACAGGCTGAGACTTTCGGAGTTAACAGCAACCCTTGGTGTGGAAGCGCTATTAAGGACGCCGGTGAGACAACTATCGCTGGGACAGCGGATGCGTTGTGAGCTGGTGGCGGCGCTGCTGCACCGGCCGAAAATTCTGTTTCTGGATGAGCCAACCATCGGACTCGATGCGGTATCAAAGCTGGCACTGCGCAATTTTTTAAAGGCAGAGAACCGCCAGTACGGGGTTACGATGCTGCTGACCACGCACGACATGGATGATATTGAGGCCTTATGTGAGCGGGTCATGGTGATCGGGCACGGCCAACTACTCTATGACGGGCAACTCTCAGGTCTGCAGCAGAAATATGCGCCGGAGGTCGTCATGAAAGTGAACACGGATGCGATGATTGCTGCTATGTACAATGACTTAGCTTTGGGTTAAGCCTATCAGGAGGTGCACAATGAATTTTAGAAATACATGGCGGGCCTGCAGCTCCCTCTTCCGAATCCGCATGGCAGAAGGGCTCCAGTACCGGGTGTCCGCCATATCTGGCACGATGGTCGGTGTGTTTTGGGCGCTTATAGAATGTGTGCTGTTCACCGTGTTCTATACATACAGCGAGAATAGCTCCTGGAATAATAACGGACTCAGCCTCTCTCAGGCCATATCCTATGTCTGGCTGGCTCAGGGGCTGTTTGTACTCCAGAGTATGAACATCGACAGCGAAATCATGGGCAAAATCAACAACGGTGACGTCGGTATCGAGCTGTGCCGGCCCATGAACCTGTACACCCACTGGTTTGTCAAAAGCTCGGCCGGCAAGCTCGGCACCAGTTGGATCAGGGGGCTGGCCACCGTACTCGCCGGGCTCCTGATGCCTGCCGGATATGCCCTAGGGGGCCCCGCCTCATTGCCTGCACTATTCTATTTCCTTCTGTCGGCGGTTATGGCGTTTGTGCTGTGCTCGGCCTTCGCTATGCTTGTGACTGCGATCCGGCTGAATATCACTTGGGGGGACGGACCGACCTATATGCTTCTACTGCTAAGCGGCATATTGTCCGGCACCTACCTCCCCCTGCGGCTCTGGCCTGATTTCATGCAGACCTTCCTGTACCTGCAGCCGTTTGGAGGGTTCGCAGATATCCCTCTGCAGCTATATATAGGTAGCGTGGCTCCTGCCGCCGCATTGCCCGGCATCGGCTTACAGCTCCTCTGGAGCCTTATCTTTATCTCGGCGGGCCGGATGATCATGAAACGCAGATTGCACAGCATTATCGTCCAGGGAGGGTGAGAGTAACGTATGCTTGCTGAAGGTAAAATTTATTGCAAATACTTGCGGATGCATCTGCTGTCCGGCATGGAA
Source organism: Paenibacillus sp. FSL H8-0332 (assembly GCF_037963835.1). Classification (NCBI taxonomy): domain Bacteria; kingdom Bacillati; phylum Bacillota; class Bacilli; order Caryophanales; family Paenibacillaceae; genus Paenibacillus; species Paenibacillus sp. FSL H8-0332. Next base: position 1,058,285 of record NZ_CP150145.1, on the reverse strand, counting down.
TATAAGGGCTGGTGGCTGATGCTGATTCAGGTGCTTACTGTGGTGATCTCCGATCCCATAGCCACCGTCCTGCTGTTCTCCCGCTTTGGTAATATCGGCGAATGGACCGTCGCCCATATCATTCTGGTTTACTCGCTGGCGGTGGCTTCCTTCGGACTTGCCGAGAGCGTATGCCGCGGGTTTGATTATTTCCCGTGGCATCTGCTGCGCTCCGGCGATTTCGACCGGCTGCTGCTCCGCCCGCGGTCCCTGTTCGTGCAGGTCGCCGCTTCCAGATTCCATCTGCACCGGCTGGTCCGGCCGTTTACAGGGATCTGTGCTGCGGGCTGGGCGCTGGGGCAGCTCGACGTTCCCTTGACGCCCGGCAGACTCGGCATTCTGGCGATGGCGCTGGCCGGAGGCTGTCTGATGTACTGCGGAGTGTTCGTGCTAACCTCAGGTCTTGCTTTTTTCACTATCAAAGGGCTGGACTGGATCTTTCTGCTGACCAACGCCAGCTACCAGATTACCCGCTGCCCAGAGCCCTATTTGCCGCGAATGCTAAAATCCGTGTTCAGCTTTGTGCTCCCAATGCTGTTCATCAGCTTCTATCCGGCGGCCACCGTCTGCGGCTGGGATTATCCCCGCTGGCTGGGCTTCCTCTCGCTTCCCTCTGGAGCTGCCTTCCTCGGAGTGTCTCTGCTGGTATGGCGCATAGGCGTGAGGCATTACAAAAGCACGGGGAGCTGACAAAACAAAAAAAGGCACCCCAAGGTTATCCGAGGCCACTGAAAAACTAACCTTTCATAGACAAAGTAAAAAACGCATAAAAAAGACGACGCTATTCGGTTCCTCCGAATGGATGCCGTCTTTTTTACCTATTTCTTCAACTTTGGTTACTCCATGAGTTTCAATATTCATTACAGGCTGCGCCTTTTCGTTGCTGAATTACACATAGTGCTGCCTGACAGACGGTGAAGTGGCTACCCGCCGGAGGAATCTTAATTGCGGCTACCCATCCTAGCAAGCCATTCTGCGGCAGGCGACAATCCCATTCCGGGAAGATCAATGTAGATTCGTCTATAATCCTTCTGTCCGGAGAATAAGGGCTCCATACAAGCCCTCATCATCCGGTGATCTGGGCCGTTACCGTGAAGGATCAGGATCGGCTTGCCTGCTCCGGCTTCCTCAAAATTAAAGGTTATGTTGTTATCGGAATACAGCATTAACACACTCCTCTACTCATAATTAACACAAACATTTGTTCCTGTATACGGTAGCGAATATCATAATATATGGTTATTATTCACAATAAAATTATCAGTAAATACGAAAAAGCCCCGCTAAATAGCGGAGCTCCCGTAGATTCAGCAATCTATTTTGACCTCAATTTACGGAGTAATTGCAGGCTCATTCTGTACTTCCACTGGTACCTCAACATCCTCTGCCGGCTCCTGGACGGTTTCCTCTTTAGGCCAGTTGAGCTCCACCTTCCGACCGTCAATCCACCAGTTTCCGCCCGGAGTCGAGGCCAGCAGCCAGGTACCCCATCTTCCAGATACCTGGACGGTCTGCGGATCGAGATAAGTCACTTTAGGGGCGTAAGCATCCGGATATTTATAAACAGGTGTACGTACGTTTAATACGGCATTTGCCGTGATCTCCTCGATGGCGGCCAGCTTTCCCGGTGATGGATGAATCCATCCCAGTCCCTCTGCGGCTTGAACCTGAATCCAATCCCCCTTCTCTGCGATAACCTGAAGTGTTTGCGGCTGCAGACTGATCCCACCGGCTGCAGCCCCCAGTTTAGGGTATAGCTCCGTTCCCGCCAGCAGCCTCATGGACTGCTGAAGATACTGAACCTTCTGTTTATTCAGCCATAAGGAATAGGTCTGCTTCGCAGAGTACAGGCCAACCTCCTTATTTTCAGACCAGATCGTACTGAATTGTCTTAAGGGTACACTGCTCTCCCCAGCATAATCTGCAATTTCAATCGTGAAGCCGGGACGGCCATACTCTTGAATGAACCAATCCTTATACCCGCCGCCAGAAGGGTTCTTCTCCGGAGCTACCAGAGAATAACCAGTAAGATTGCCAAGCGCCCGGGCCATCGTTTTGTCGCGGTTCAGATTGCTGCTGAGCGTCTTGAAGTTCCAGAATATGATTTCACCGGAGCTATGGTAGGAAATCGTAACTTCCGGATCAATCTGTTCTGTAAAATTCATCATCAGCTGCACTTCTGGAGCCTGCCCCGGCCTATTTCCCTTATAATTCTGATACGAAGGAAATGAAACCGCATCCCTAATCGTATTCCAGTTCGCCGGATACTGGCGGTTAAGGTCAATGCCCTGCATATTGGCTTTCCAGCGGGTAAAATTAGTGCTGTTCTTGTTATACTTACGCAGCATCTGGGCCAGATCAGCCGGTAAGCCTGCTGTACCTTGCTGAGACAAGGTAACTCCATCCGGATTCACCATCGGAACGACCCAAATGCTAACTTCATCCAGTAAGTCACGGACGTTATAGTTGCCTATTCTCACATTAGTATCATAAGCCTGGGCGTAAGTGTCGATCAATTTCATCAATAATGAGCTTGTCATCCATTCTCTGGCATGATGAGAGCCGTTAAGAAACAGCACGGACTCTCCTCTCCCCAGCTTCACCGCCCACAGCTGCCGGCCATACGGACTCTTCCCCAGAGATTCCATAGATACCAGATCGGGGTACTCCGCCGCTAATCTTTCAATATCCCTCTGCATAATAGTGTAAGAATAGACCTGATTGGGGTTCACAATATTTGCCGCTGCATGTACCCGTCCTGCTGTTACGAATAACGATGCTAGCAACATGAAACTGAGCGAAAACCAAATAACCGTATGTATTTCCTTACGCAAGCCTGACCTTCTCACATCCCCAACTCCTATATCTATTTACTAGCATGGCTAGCTGAGAGAGTGAATCTCTCGAATAATGGAAGTATATGAGAATGTGCATATTTCGTCAATAATAGATAAGTTTTATTTATCTTTTGTCGAATTGTGGAAACGGCATTGCCGTCCTTTTAAGGGACGGTACCGTTTCAGCGAGAAATAGAAGGATAATTATAGCGCGAAGCATATAAATTCTTATCTTTTAAAAAAAGATCCCGGCAACTAGAGCTGCCGGGATCTTTCTTCGTTACTATGCTTTGAATTACACAATCGGGTAAGAACAGCAATAATCAGTTAATGCGAATACTTCCAGGGCAAATTTGGAGTTGCCGGGAACATGGAAGGTCTCCGCTCCGTCAATGTCCTTCCACACCTCAGTGCCGGGAAGCAGCACCTTCAGATTGCCGGAGAGAATCTCCATCGTCTCAGGGCCATCTGTGCCGAATTCGTATACGCCAGGCAGCATAATGCCGAGTGTCACCTTAGTGCCGTCTTCCAGTGTAACTGTACGGCTGGTCACTTTTCCGTCGTAATAAATATTGGCTGCTTTTTGAATTGTCGCGTTGGTGAACTGACTCATATGCTTATTCTCCCCTTTGTTCTTAGATCCGTCTATTATAGCAGCGCTTTTACGCGGCTGACTACATTTTCTACAGTGAAGCCATATTCTCTGATTACGGTGTCGCCAGGGGCGGAAGCGCCAAAGGTAGTGATTCCCAGAATGTCGCCCTGGTCGCCTGTATAACGTTCCCAGCCGAAGGTTTGCGCCATTTCGATAGCCAGACGGGCTTTCACTTCAGGCAGGATAACGGAATCGCGGTATGCTTTATCCTGCTTCTCGAACAGATCCCAGCTCGGCAAGCTGATGACACGAACATCAATGCCTTCTTCGGAGAGCGCAGCCTGAGCCTTAACCGCCAGCTGTACTTCAGAGCCTGTAGCAATGATCTGTGCCTGCGGAGTACCGTTCTTGGAATCAGAGACCACATAACCGCCGCGTTTGATGTTATCGCGCACACCGTCTACGGTTCCAGCCAGGATCGGCAGGTTCTGACGGGTCAGTACCAGTGCTACCGGATTGGCTGTATTCTCCATAGCGTATGCCCAAGCTGCAGAGGTCTCGTTGGCGTCAGCCGGACGAATGACCGTCAGCCCCGGAATGATACGCAGGGAAGCAAGCTGCTCAATCGGCTCATGGGTAGGACCGTCTTCACCGACAGCGATACTGTCATGAGTAAGCACATAAGTTACCGGCAGCTTCATGATGGAAGCCAGACGGACAGCCGGACGCAGGTAATCTGTGAAGACGAAGAACGTACCGCCGAATACCTTAAGACCGCTGTGCAGTGCAATACCATTCATAGCTGCGGCCATACCGAATTCACGTACGCCGAAGTAGATATTACGGCCGTCATAGGATTCGGAGGTGAACTGGGACAGACCGTTCAAGTGCGTCATGGTCGAGCTCTCCAGATCGGCAGAACCCCCAACCAGCTGCGGGATACCGCCAGTCAAGCCGTTCAGTGCATTACCGGAAGCCACACGGGTAGATACAGCTTTGTCTTCTGCTTTGTAGAATGGCAGATTAGCATCCCAGCCTGCAGGAAGCTCACCGTTCAGTGCAGTTTCGAGCTGTGCAGCAAGCTCAGGGTATGCTTTTTTGTAGGCTGCAAATTTATCGTCCCATGCCTTGTTGGCGGCGATTCCTTTGGCTTTTACTTCAGCAAAGCTGGCGCGTACTTCATCCGGTACATAGAAATCTTCTTCATATACCCATTTGTAGTATGCCTTCGTCAGCTTCGTTTCATCAGCACCCAGCGGGGAGCCGTGAGTACCGCCGTGGCCGCCTTTACCTTGCTTGTTCGGGCTGCCGTAGCCGATGACCGTCTTCACTTCGATCAGTGTCGGTTTGCTGCTGTCTGCCTGAGCCTCTTCAAGAGCCTTAGCCAGTGCAGGAAGATCGTTACCGTCTTCTACGCGCAGAACCTGCCAGCCGTAAGCTTCAAAACGCTTAGCTACATTCTCGGAGAATGCAAGGTTCAGCTTGCCATCGAGAGAGATATCATTCGAATCGTACATTACAATTAGTTTGCCCAGCTTCAGGTGTCCGGCAAGCGAAGCGGATTCGGAAGAGATCCCTTCCATCAAATCACCGTCGCCGCAGATGGCGTACGTATAATGGTCAATCACGTTATGTTCATCTTTATTATAAGTGGCACCCAGCTGAGCTTCAGCCATTGCCATACCTACAGCCATACCAATACCTTGTCCAAGCGGACCTGTTGTTGCATCTACACCGGCAGTGTGGCCGACTTCCGGATGTCCTGGAGTTAAGCTGCCCCATTGGCGGAACTGCTTCAATTCTTCCATAGGCAGATCATAGCCGCTGAGGTGCAGCAGGCTGTAGAGGAGCATGGAGCCATGTCCGGCAGACAATACGAAACGGTCACGGTTGACCCAAGTCGGATGGTCCGGGTTATGATTCATGGTCTTGGCGAACAATTGGTATCCCATAGGTGCGGAACCCATTGGCATACCCGGATGTCCTGAATTTGCTTTTTCAATGGCATCAATGGCAAGTGTACGGATCGTAGTGATGGCCAGGTTGTCCACCGTTGAGTTTTCTTCTTTATGAATGGCTTGATCTTTTGCTTGTTCAGTCATTAAAATAATCCTCCTCAAATCAAGAATGTCATTTTGACTATTATTGTATCACGGAAGTGGAAGCATTTCCAATTGTTTTTGCTGCAGCTTATATTTAGCGGCTTCTGCCGAGTCTATGCACTCCTATGCCAGATTTACGCCGCTCTTGAAGATGCAAGACAGGAATGAAGAGACTTAGCCTTAAGTCTAGTTTCTAATTAAGACTAAAGTTTGTTTTACAAAGCGGATTTATACAGTAAGATGGAAGTACTACAGCGGAATTTTAGCCGGATTATCCATAATTTCCAGCAGAAAGGAATTCAGAAGATGACTGCAAACAGAGACATTTATATTGTGCTGACCGGAACAGGCACGGCCTTCAGCGGAATTATTAAATGGTTCACCAAAGCGGAGCTGAATCATGCCTCGATTGCTTTTGACAGTGAGCTGCGTGAGGTCTACAGCTTCGGCCGGAAAAAAGTGTACAACCCGTTTATCGCCGGACTTATCCATGAGAACTTCATCCATCCGTTCTACAACAGTGCAGACTGTGCCATCTACCAGCTCAGAGTCAGTGAGGAAGAGTACAATACTATGTATAACCATGTCCAGGGTATGATGCAGAATCAGGAGCGTTATAAATATCACCTGCTCGGTCTGGTCGGGGTGCTGCTGAACATCCGGATTGACCGGGAGAACGCCTATTTCTGTTCCCAATTCGTCGCCTCTGTATTAGAGGAAACCACCGTTCATCCGGTAGCCAAGCCCTCCTGCTTCGTGACTCCGGAGGATTTCGCTTCATCCCTGTGTGCCCACAAAATATTCAGCGGCAAACTCTCCTACTATATGGACCGGAGTCATTCTGCGGACCTCAGAGGTTCCAGTCTACATAACCCCCAAACTACTAATCCGGCAGATTTTGCGGCCCCAAGGCTGCGGCTGCATGAAGAACGGACCGAGGGAATCGTCTGAACGATCACCCTCCGCCCGCTTGATGCCGTGTAAAACGTAAAATCTCACAAGAGCATAAGGCACAAGGAATGCATCCCGCGTTATTTTACACGATGGCTCTGATAATATTCTGTCCAATCTCCGAGAATCGTTACTGCCACTGTATCCACCTTGGTCTGATACTCGTTGGTAGCGGTGAAGGTAAAAGTAACCGGGCCATCCGGCAGCTGTTCAAACGATGGGTCGGCCAGTTCACCTGTCCACATGGTCTTATCGCTCCCAGTCGGACTTAGCGCAGCCGTGTATCCTCCAGACATTGTGATTTGCACGGTATCCGGTAGTCCAGTCGCTGTCCCCTGCAGCACGAATTTCTCGCCAGCCCAATAGACACTATACCCCCGCGGACTTTCAGGCGATCCACTCTGCTTCATATTATAAGCCTGACGGTTGCCATTCCATTCCTCCGTGTGCCGGACAGCCCCCTTGATGCTAAGCAGGTTTACCATAAAGTACTTTCTTGCGGACACAACACTCCAATCAAATCCATCGAAGACCTCAACTTCTACAGCATATTTTTCGTACTCTGCTAAGGCTCCATCCGGTACCTTCCATTGTTTTGAATTTGATACCTGGTCACCAGACTGCACCTTAATCGCACCTGTGGCCAGATTAATTATCCGCACCCGGAAGCGCTGCTGCTGATCCCCGTCCTCATCCTGGTAATCCCACTTGATGATTGGTGTCAGCGCGCTGGCAATGGTCGGCTTGTTGGGGCTGTCACTTGTCGGATAGGTAATAGCGACCTTGGGTAACCGGTTCAACACGGTAATGCTATGGGACAGCTCTCTGAACAGTCCCAGGGAGTCCGTAACAAGCTGCCGATACGTAAAGGTACCGTTTGTAGTAAACTTTTTGTTAAAATCGCCTTCTGTGCTCACAAGCCCCTCTGCACCAGCCGCCGGCTTGAGGAAATACTGATGGCTGATGCTATCTCCTTTCGGAATATCTGCGTCCGTTGCCGTGCTTTGGATGTTCAGAACATCCGTCCGGTAGATCGGTACCTTCGTGGCATCTTTTCCGGTATCCGTAATGAGGGTGAATCCCGGCTTGGGCGGATTGTCGATGATGAAGGCTTTTTCGTTGGAGATTTCAGACCACTTCCGTTTGGAGAATGCTCGTCCCTGAACCGTATAGAGCAGGAATCTGTCCAGCGATTGATCCGGCAACTGATACTGTCTTAGCGATCCCCCACTGTCTGTGTTCTCCACCGTTTTGGCCAACAGCCCGTCCTTCGTAAAGAACTCTAGCCGGTAGCTCTCCTGAGGATCATTCTCCGCGTCGGAGTAGGTCCACTTGATCAGTGGATCTCCTTCTTTTTCCGCATCGATAATCGTAGGGTTGTTCACCGTCCCTGCAGGATACGTTAGGGTCATGTTAGGAGCCAAGTTTTCTTTAACCGTTACCTTGAGTGTGGCTATGTTCGACTTGTCGCCAATCTGGTCCACGGCCCAGTGCTCCAGAGTGTAGGTCCCCAGTTCATCAAAATTAAGCGAGATACTCGGAGTCTGGAATAGTGTGATCTTATGATCGCTTCCCGTTACCCGCCAGTAATACTTCAAGCTGCTCTGATCGGCTATATCTTCATCCACATCAGAGGAATTGAAGGTATGGGTATCGTATTGATTGACCGCTGCTGGACCTTGAATCGCCGCTGTCGGGACATGGTTTTTGACGCTAAACATCTGGGTGGCATAGGAATATAGACTTCCATCCGTCGCGTTCAGTCTCATTTCCCAGCCGTCCGAGATGGCTTTTTGCGGAGAAATCCCATAATCATTGAGTACGTCCTGCACCCTGAATACCTGATTCCGGTTGCTCCCCCGCCAGTAATAGGGATCATTATTAAGCTTGGTATACCAGCCATACTGCAAATTATCTCCATCCTCATCCGGATCAGGGGTCAAGTTATTCAAGCTGATGACCGTATCCCGGTAGACCTCGCTTGGCATGGTGAAGCTGGCCGCTGGCGGATGATTGATGACCTGCACGGTTTGGCTGTACACATTCGACCAGAGTCCGCGGTTATCGCGAACCTGCAGATTAAGCTGGTAAGATCCCACGCCGAAGGCCGCGATATTCGGAGGTACAGTTGCGCCGCCCGAATGACTCCACACCTGCTGCCAGCCGTCTTTTATAACCGTCCAGGAATACAGATCGAGCGGATCATTGTCCGGGTCAAAGGACTTATCAATAATGGCAGTTGCCTTGCGGTAAGAGACATTAGTCGGACTCACTGTGAATAGAGCAACCGGCGGTAGATTGGCTGCGCTGCCCACACTCTGCTGCATCCAGTCACTCCACACTCCGAAGCCGTTAGGACCATCGATGTCCCGGACACGCAGCCGGATCTCATGGGCTTGGCCCGATGGAAGCTGTGCAGTTGGCTGTCCCTCCGTCCACACTTCATCCCCGGCTTTACGCCATTGCCACTGCCAGGTCACCAGCCCCTTGGTTGGACTGGACATATGGTCCAGATCATATGAGCTGTCTGTGAGATGCAGCGTGCCGCCTATCAGCTTCGCTGAAAATAGGGCAACCGGCTTCCGGTGAACCATGAACGTCATGCTGGATAAGTTGTCCCGGCTCCACATACGGTAATTATCAAACCGGTCATCGCCCTTCGGATTATCCCTCGCTTGAAAGGTAGCCGTGTAAGCGCCGCTGAAAGGAAATGACGGATACTTGCTATCCCGCCACAATCCGCTGTCCCAGATCATCCCCATGGAGTTGTCAAAAATAGCCGGGTCCTGGTCATAGCGGTACCGCTCTGCATATTTGCCGTCATTCTCATAATCGGTATAGGAGGTACTAATATCAATCGGACTATTAATAAGGAAGAAGGCTTTGTTCCTCAGCCGGTTGGTCACGCTAAAGGAAGTGGAGGCTTCCGCCTTCAGGTTAAACGGATCGACGACCTTCACGTTGACGTTGTACCACCCAGGCGGGATTGTCTCATTCAACACATCTATGGGAATGGTGAAATTTTTCGCAGAGCCCGTATTGGCTACGGAGATTTTTTTATAAAACACGTTCGGGATCTCTGCAATGACATCGACGGTATCGTTATCCGGGTCTTGCACATACCCTTCAACATAAAAAGTGCTCAGTCCGGCATCATTGATGATACTTTGCCCGTTTTGTGAGGTAAGGGTAAGATTGGGCTTTTTGTTGGTGGATAATGGAAACACTCGTTCATCATTGATCGTATACGTATGAAAGTATTTATAGGTGCCTGAATTTTGCCATACATCTGCTACCCAATATTCTTCTGAAAAAGACTGCATGAATTGGATGTTTTTCGGTGTCTTACCTGGACTTATAAAGGTCGAAAAAGATGGTGTTAAGGTAAAATAATCTATATAGAATTGATCATCGTATGGAGGAGAGAAGTAAACTCGTTTAGCGTAAAATCCCGGATGGGTAAATTGTGTTGAATCAAAGTAGGTTGGATTGTTTGTACTATCAAGAAACGAGCCCCCACCAACCTGCGCGATTTGTTCTTGACTTCCATCCGTAAAGGTAACCAATATGCGTCCTGCATATCCGGTAACATAACCATGCGTCCACCTTGATCCCGGATCGGAGCTCCTGGGATAATAAGGTAACTGTTCCCTCATGAGTATCCATGCGGTTGGCGTCTGCAGGTTACTCATATTGATGTGCAGTTCACCCGTGACTTTGTTATAAGTCATACCCGTCAAGTCAACGGCAGGTAAGTCTACACGCATTGAACTGGCATACCAGTTATTATCTCCTTCGTAGGAGGGGGGTCTTGAGGTATTTAACTGAGTCGCTGGAATTTGGACATCGTTGAACTCTAGGACCTCACCCGCTGCCTCTGCCCGCTCTCCCAGCCACGGATACCAGGGTAGCATTGTAACCATTAAGATCATTAACGTTATTCGTTTTATCAGACTCAGACTTTTCATGCGGTTATCCTCTCTTCTACCATGACCAATCGACTGCCGGAGCACGGTTGTACACTTCAATGACTCGTTCAGCTATCGGCTGCGGCGGCGCACTGCTGTAGGAGTCTCTAGATTTCCGGTCGGCTGGAGTAATAAATTCTTCAATGGTTGGCTGATCGAACTCTTCCGTTACAGTAAGGCGCAATTCATACCTGCCTACTTCATACAAAATCAAATTCAGAGTACTTACGTTGGCATCATTAAACGGGACCCATGGGTTATTAGAGAAATCTCCATCATTCTCAGCATCATAACGATATTCCCATTTTCGGTGGGCCAAAAAATCATAGTCTGGAGAAAAGGACATATCGGTTAAGGCAGCGACCGCCTGGTTCCCATTTGCTGGATCGCGATAGATCTTTCCAGGAGCAGAAAAATAAACGACCGGCGGCTCATCCGGAATGATATCAAAGGTCATACTGGTGGAATCCCCAAACCCGGCAGTGTTGGTAACGGTGAGAGTTGCCTTATACGTCCCAGGCTTCTTAAACAACACATCTTTGGAATTCATCCCTGAGAGATTTCCCAAGTATTTAATATCTGCGGCAGTACCGCCAGAAACAGGTGAAATCGTCCACTGCGTCTTAGTCTCATCAATAGGATAGTGCTCCGGGCTTCGGCTCTTACTCAATAATGTTACTTTCCTGTTTTCTTTTTTGGTCCCCTTGACAGCAATCTCCGCATGAGGAACTGGCTGAATGACGTTGATTTTTGCGCTGGTAGAACCGGTCAATCCTCCGTTATCAGTTACGGTTAGGCGCACGGAATGCTGGCCGAGGGAACTTAGTGGATACCAAGTCCACCCGAATGGACCACTAACCGGCTCCACAGCTCCAGGAGTGTTGTATTTATAATCTACAATCGTTCCGTCTGGATCATATGAATCTTTACCATAGATCAAGGTTTCTTCCCCTGCCATGACCTCTTCAGATACATCCAGTATGGCTTTAGGCGGCTTGTTGTTATTGGCTGGTGGAGGTGTTGTAGGGACAGGAGAATCTGATACTTCTACGGTTGCCTTCATCGTTTTGGACAGAGATGAAACTGTGCCGTTCCCGGTCACTACCGGTTTTGCGAACCGCACGGTAACGGTAAGGGTATACTCTTGCTTCACATTACTGCCCCTACTCTTAGGGATGACAAAGTTATCGAAGGTCTGTGTGCTGTTCAGAACCTTGCCATAATCCTTCTTTTTCTTCACATCACTTGAGCCAGTTTCTTTAGCATAAAATATCCATTCTTCGATGTTAGATGAATTATTGTAAGCCAAAAGGTCTCCCTTGACTCTCAAGGATACCTCAGTGTCCTTCCCCTCAAACTTCGCCGGATTGGGGGAAGGCTTGAGGATGCTTACTCCGCCGTCTAGGGTGGGTTCGGTAATGGGCGTGTAGCTGAAGGATACGCTGCCGCTGTAGCTGTAGGTTGGGACTTTAGCGTCGGCGGTGTAGTAGTAAAAAACTGTAACTTCATATTTTCTTCCTTCGGCATGGCCCACAAGAGGGTGAGAAGTATCTGCTGCTTGATTTGTGTAAGGCTGTCTTACAGTTATACCATCTGAGTTAATAAAATAAGGAATAGCATAATTCACGATAACTCTACTGTTTTTGAATTTTGGAATTTCCTTAATATAACTTGAAGACTTACCTGAATAAAAATTTGGTGTAATAGTGTTAGTGTTAATATATTTTGAATCTATTACATTGCTTTGCGACCCATCATACCATTTAAGATAAGTTGCATCCTGAGCAGGGCCGGCTGAAACAACGGTTCTAGGTGGATCTGTTGAAGGTATACTACTATCCTCCGCGGGCTTATCATATGTTTTACTTCCATTTAATGCTTCATCATACTCATTAATTTGCCAACGTCTTCCATCTGAATATCTCCAAATAGAATTACTTGGATTAGTATAAAAATATGACTCGTATGATGCCTGATACCCCTTAATATTTGATATCACTTTAGTATTTTCTACACCACTAAGTTTAAGGTATATCTTCCCATTTTCAATTGTTATACTCCCATTCAATGCATTATTCCCATTATATTTAAAACTTCCTGCATTGACAGAGGCTGCAGTTACACCACTGGGTAGATCCAAGCTATAAGATTTTACAGAGTTATCATTCCCAATTAGTCCTGTATTTGCAGGTATTGAAATAGTAGCAGTTTTAACCTCTGCAGCTTCTACCTCCCTATTTTCAAATAAAGAGACAGCAATCAAAGTGACTATAATTAAAAGGTTTAGTATTTTTTTCATTCAGGAACCACGTATTTTTCAACGAAGTTTTTCCCATAAAACATGCGTGCAACAAAATAATCAAAATCATTATCATAAGCGTATGCAAAATACGAAGTAATTTTCTCGCCAGGTTTAAGCGTATAGGTCCACAGTGCTTCTTTACTATTAGTTTTAGAAGCCAATTTTTCCGGCCAGATTGCATCGATAATTTGACCTGTTTTAAAGGTTAACCTTACAAGACCTTGAAGATCGCCGCCCCCACCATGCATAGTTTTTCCAGTTTTATTTTCAAGAGTCACCTTTGTCCATATAAAGTATTTTGGTTTGTCGATCATTCCAGTTGAATCCTGAAACCCATATAATTGTTGTAGCTTCTTCACTTCCGGAGACTTAAAATCATAAATCATAATCTTATGAAGTGTATAACTCAATCCTTCCGATTCAAGAGTGACTGGCAGGTTCATTGCCTTCTTCAGTCCGAATTTAGCCAAGTTGTCTGTCATTACAGGAGCCGCCGTAGCCTTAACCCCCGCAGCACTAACATCCCCCGCTGGAACAGCAGCCGGACCGGCCAACAACGCCACTGCCAGAAAAGCTTTTACTGCTGTTTTCCACGCCATAGTCTTGCTAATCTTCAACTTCATCATAAATTACCTCTCCCTTAGTTTTCATATTTTCGCACCTTCATCAGCCGGATGCCGTTATCGATTCATCCTATATTCCTGAACTGCCGGTACCGTAATGGCCTCTTGAACCTTGCTTCTGGAGATTAGCACCGGGTGCTGCGTTTGAATAACGGCGATGACCGAAGGACCTTGTATGTATTTGGTGATACCATAAGTGCTGTCCTCATAGAGCAGCGGAAAAGTATCGCCCGTAGATTCATCCACGATGGTGAACTTGACGATCTTGACTTGAGCCTGAAGCCGGCTCCCCGCCAAGGGGGATAAGCCGTCATCCAGTCCCAGATTACTCTGCAGGGTGTGGCGGAAGGTGGCATAAGCCTCAGCGGGATCAATGACCAGACGGCCTTGGGCCCTCGCTGCTTCGTTCAACTCCTGTGATGCGTCATGGACGGCCATATTATTGGCATCCTTAAGCATGCTGCGCACCTGGTCCCATTCCTGATTCTGAATCTGAAAAAACCAGGAATAAATAAAGATCAACAGGACAAAGGCCAGCTTAATAATATAATCCATAGGTTAGCTTCATCCCTTAATTAATCGAGATATTCACTCATGATCGAGCCATGTCCATAGTACTGTGTCGGCTGGGATACGCCGGAGAAATTGTAGGGGAACAGGTTGACCCGCGGCGCAGTCACATACACATCAATCCGCTGTTTGCGCTCAAGGATCACTTCTGTTCCGCTGGTTATCTTAATTGAGCCTTCCGGAAATCCTACAGCCTTCAGGTTCGAAATGACCTCTGCCTTCATGGAGGCAGTGACCCTCCCTTCTGTCGCTGCCTTTTGCGTAATATACGAGGTGTTGGCTTTGACCTGCAGATCGAGCAGATAATCGATGTACGTAAAAATCGGCTGCAGGATGATGAACAGCACCAGCCACATGAACAAGGCCCGGAGGACGGTTGCCTTCAAGCGCAGCGCCTCCTTTTAATACTTCTCGACAGCTTTGACATGGGTGATAATATCATCCTGGCTGCCGCCGATAATGCTTGTAGCCCCAGCGATAAAAATCCCGGCAATCACAAAGCCAATAGCCAGAAACAGCGCGACGGAAATCGAGTCCTTCTTCATCTCTGTTAAACCAAAGGGCCAGCGATTGTGTACGTTACTGCCGCCTCCACAGAATCTGCGGGCTGAATCAGACTAACCGCCGGGATATCTGGTCTGTTGTCATCCGCTTTATCGATTACGTCCCGTACCACAGGAATCAATACCGCAATTACGATAGCCACACACAGGAACCCGATAGCGATAAACAAACCAGTAGAAATAGCATCTTTTTTCATTGTTAATATCTCCCTTTTGATTTTATATTTTAAATGGCTTCTTGAATATAACAAAAATTTCATTTGGTTCTTTTTCTTGCTGTAAGCCTGTCTGAACTGGTCATTGGAACATCCCTACGCCGTTAAAATTCCCTTTAATCAGCATAATGTACTGCATCGCCAGCGACACAATCATCAGAAAGGTAGCGATTGACGGAACAACATTGATGATCGTGGAAATGTCCCCGATAAAGGACCACTTCTTCAGATATTGGTCACTTGAGATTTTGGTGATAATTTTACCCTGCTCCTGCAGATACTTCGCCGCTTCATGATCATCATCCATCCCTTCTGTCGCCAGCAGAATCGAGCGGATATCGTTGATGAACATATGATTCTCCGGGAATTTGCTGCAAAACCATTCAATCGCCCGCTCCGTCCCCTCATCCACCGCCCGCTCCGACAGCTCATACAGATCCTGGCGGATGTAACTGAAATGGTTAGCCGTTCCGGCGCAGAAGGCTCCAAATTCTACATACCCCCGCTTGCGCAGCCGGTTGTTCTCATAGAGGCGGATGAAGGAGATCAGCTCCCCGTCTTTTTGAATCAGCGTCTTCTGATGCAGCCAGCTCAGCACCCAGCCAAACGGCAGCGCCCGCTGCGGACTGGTAATCACGAGAATCAGCAGCGCAATCAGAGGATCGTATAGGGACATTGGCTCAGAGCGTACAAAATCTCCCGTTGCCTGAACCAGCAGATAGAGGAGGGCCGCCGAATATCGGAATAGTGTGATTTTGGCTGCTGGTATAGAAAGTCCGCTCTGATTGAGCAATTGCTGCAGCCGCTCATTTTGCACACGTTCCCCGAAGGCCTTCCACTGCTGGCCCAGACGGAGCACATACCGCTGCTGACGGCTGCTGCTGCTGACAAAGACCAGTAAGGCAAGATACACAATACCTGTTACAGCTATTAAAAGTAGTAATCTATCCATCATTCATCACCTTAATGGTAGTCCAGTCTGGGTCTGGCGAGGATGGTGCTGATCATGAACGAGATGAATAAGCCCGTAAGGATCACCATCATAAATGTAAGTCCAATCGTTGTCTCGAACTGCAATTTGAAATACACATCCGGCTTCAGCATGTACATGAACGTTCCCACAGAAGACACCAGCACAATCAGATTACCGTACAACCCCAGGCTGATCGCATCCCTGCTGCTGGCTTTTACCGTCAAAATAGTCTCCCGTTGCAGCTCCATTGAGCGGTTAAGCGTCATGAGTGAGCTTTTGAGATAACGGGTGCCCTCCTTCTCGCAATAGAGCAGGTCCGATACGAATTCTACGGCAAACGTCGTGCCAATCGCTCCGGCAAAACGCCCTGCTTCCTCATTCAGCTCCCGTTCATTGCTATAGCCGGCGAACGCTGTCCCCAGCAGCCTCAAGGGCGTCTTCAGCACATTCTCCACCGGCAGCAGGTCACTGGTCTTGGACAAGATGGAATCCGCAGACAAATGCGTGAATTTGGTGGCGATTTTGATCACATCGAGCAGATCGTAGCTCCCCCGCACCTTGCGCTGGGCATAGGTATACCTCATCCGCAGATAAGGAATACAGGCCGAGAGAACCGCCAGGAACAGCGGAAGCCTCCAGGCATTCGCCACAGGTGCGCCGTCATTCAACACCATGCCTTCCAGAAAAGGATTGCTGAAGCTCATCTGCCCCGGCAGCTCTTTAAGAGTCAGCAGACTCGATAAAAATACACCGAGGAACAGCATCCCCGAACGGATGACGAAGCGCAGCACACTGATGCCAGGCTCGTATCGCTTATGGGCAAAATACAGCAGATTATCCAGATGGCGGTACAGCCACATTTTCCTCTTCGTGCTACTGACCTTCTGGCCGAACAAACTCATCTTCAGGTTCATCCGCAGATCCAGCTTTTGCCCCCACTGCCATAGATGCCGCTCAATCAGCGGCTTGACCAGCAGCCAGAGTCCGCTGGCAACGAGCAGGTGAAGCACAAACTGGATAATATAGAACAGCAGCTCCACAGGCACTCCCTCCTCTCATTCATTCAAAACGATTTTGGACTTCAGACTTTCCTTCAGCGGGTCAGTCATCGGCTTCTGCGCAGCGAGATGTCCTAGCTCCTGCAGCAGCATCCGGGCCGCTCTGGCATTCTTCTTCTTCATCTTCACAATCAGCGCCTGGGTTAGCTTGTCATTATAGGTCCAGCCTGCCTGCTCTGGTTCCCAGCGCATCAGATCGTTCGCGAAGACCGAATTACTGGCCTCTTCATAAAAGACCTCGGAGATCCGCGTGAGCCGCTTCTTGCCATCCGGGACACTCTCCAGAATGAACACCAGCTCACAGGATTTCAGCGCTGAGATTAAATGCCCCTTCAGGCTGCCGCCGATCCGTGTAGATACTGCAAATGCCCCCTGATAAGGAATATCCTCCGAATCTACGGTGTGAAAGGTGCCCGTAATGCCGTCATAACCCTTTTCGCCGCTCCACAAATAGAATTCCCACTCGTTATAACGCATCTCCGTCATGTAGAGAATGTTCGGGTCATGCCGCAGCGACTCCACACCGACCTCCATCAATTCTTCATTAGATGCCTGAATGGGAATAATCCGGTGGCCTTTGATCTGATACGGTAAAATCGACTCCGGATGCTTCTCGATCATCACGACGCCCATGCAGGAAGAGGAGCCGAGCAGCTGCTCGCCGACAATCGTGTTGGCAAAAGTAGTTTTACCCGAGCCTACGGCACCCGCGATAATTGTGTTGCGAAACGTCCCGGTAAGCGCACGAATCAGATCAATCGCTTCCGCAGGAATGCATTCCGTGCCGGCCTGATCATCCAGATCCAGAAATTCAACGACCTGCCGCCGCAGCGAGATGGTAGTGAAGCCCTCCCAGACCCTTGGCGAGACCCAGATGGCTAGACGAATGAACCGGCCGGGCCAGAGGGGATCATCCATTTTAAATTCAACAGAAGGATTATCCTTGTTCAGCTTCTTGCCCGGATCGCTTTTGAGGAGTGAGCGCTTAAGCTGCTCCACCCGGTCGAGCGAAGGCATCTCATAGGGATACGCCACAAACTTCCCCTGATGGTTATAAAAAATTTGCCGCCCGATCATCTGCAGTCCGGTGGATTCGCTATAGGCCCGGTCTGTAAACCAGCGGTAGGCGGGGCCAAAGCCCTTCCATTCATGAAACAACGCTTCAGCGGCTGTGCGGTAAGCCTCCGGCACCTTTCCGGTAAACGGGGTCCGGCGCAGGTATTTCTCAATCTCGTTCATGAAAAAGCTGACCGCCTGCGGATCACCAACCAGCGCCTTCGCATTCAGTTCGAAATAGCCATCATCCTCACGCTCCAGCCCGGCGTTCATTTCACTTTTCATGGTGTGCAGGAAGCTGTAGAAGTCCTCTTTGCCGGGCTTGCTGGTACGCAGTACGCTCTGCTTCAGTGAAAATAGCCGTCTGCTCTGCGTTCCGTCTGCGAGTCCAGGCACCGCCTGTAAGCTCTCGTCCCGCTGTTCCTGCCGCCTTCCCTGCTCAGGGTCCAGCGGAGCCCATCCGGACAGCACACGCTTCCGCTGCAATGGCAAGCTTTCATCCTTGTTGTTAATCATTGAAATATCCCCTTCTTGCGGGTTTCCTGGGCGAGGCCCAGTGATACAAGCAATGCGTGGACCTTATCGTCCACTTGCTGAAGCTCTTTTTTGCCCAACGGCAGGCTCTCCGGAAAAGATGGATAATACGGTAGCTCCAGCAGAAGCTCGCTGCCAAAACGCAGGGCCAGGCTCTTCGGTGACGTTAGCTCCTCCACATTGCTGCGATTGATTATCCACAGGAAGTCCTGCGGATGCAGATCCATATGCCCGGCCAGCTCCATCAGGGGCTGCAGCCTGTGTTCATGCCGGGGGTGTGTAACAATCATGCGCAGCACCGACTTCTGCATCCCCACGTACCACGCGGCGCTCTCGGGAATCGACCCGAAATCCGCAATCACCACATCAGCACTTTCACTTGCTCTGGCCAGCAGATATTCGATCTCTTCCTCCTGATAATCCTGGGCGCTTAGATAATCGAAGTTCCCGGGCAGATAGGCATAGCCTTCCTGCTTCACCAGCGCGCTGAAATCCTCATCATGCAGCATTTTACCGGTAATCCGCGGCCGCAGCCTGTCCAGACTAACCGCCGTCTTCCGGTCATAGCCCGGATCGTACAGATCGAGACCCAGCATAATTACCCGCAGCCCTGAAGCGGCAATTCTCCTGGCGAACAGCTTGGCAATACTCGTGCAGCCAATACCTGGCCCCGAGCCGAAAAAGCCTACCACATTACCGCTCTCCTTATGCTCATCTTCAAGCATATAGCGCAGCTTATCGATGATGGCCGCTGAGGTGCAGCGCGGAGGCATGAAAAATATGCCCAGACTCTCACACTGCATATGTATGGCCTGGTAACCCCGCACCCCTTTTTGCAAATAGATGTACAAAATCGAAGAGTCCGGATACCTCCCTCTCAGCTCTCTTAATTCCGCTACCGGCACCTGCTCGCTTGTCACCATTAACAGATGCCCTCCGGCATGCTCAGGCTCCGGCAGCACACTTTGGGCAATAACAGTGAATCCTGCCAGCTTAATCTCGTTGATCGTCAGCTGATCTATGCCCAGACTGAATATTCTCAAGTTTATTCCTCCTCCTTGCTGTCTGCTCTTCTACTCCACCCGAACAATCCATAGCTTCTTGCCCTGCTCGAGATAAGCTCCCAGCAGCTCACCGTCGCTCTTCTTCAGCTTCAGCTCCGGTGCTGCCACCTTCCCTGTGGAAGTAAAGCGGTTATTGTTATTGCCATTCTCCGAGTCGAGTACATCGTTGTTATCTTCCGTACGCACGTAGTTTACAGTCACTCCGCTTAAGAATACTTTGCGCGCAGGGATTTCCGGCGGAACCTCCGCTTCCAGCAGAGAAGAAGCGTCTGAAGGCTGCCCCCCTCCGGAAGTAGTTACAGATGCAGCAGCAGCCGGACTGTATCCTCTGCGTTCTTTTGCGGGTGAGTCTCCTTCGACCAGATAAATATCTACCTTATCCCTGCTGCGGAGAGAACCGTTGATGGCATAGATGGCGTCTTTGGGAATCGGGAAAATCCCCTCGTCCTGCTGTGGCTCCAGCTCGCTTACATCCACCAGCGACTCGGTCAGAATGCTGCCATCCGTCAGATTGACATTCGTAATCTTCTGATCCACCTGCTCCAGACTACGGACGACCCCAGCCGGGATGTCTTTGGTCTGTACGGAATCCAGATAGAGATTCTCCGCTGTCAGCTCATGATTCTTCGGCAGGAAGCCCCCGCCATCCACCTTGATTTTGACAACGGTCTGTGACAGTACATAAGGCTTGAAGTAGAGATCATAGCCAAGCAGTCCGCCGAAGCCGATGAGCAGGATGAGTCCGGCGAAGAAATAATTGCGCTTTAATAGACGCCCGCGCTTTGTTGACAAGCCCTTTACCCCCTTTGAATGTGATTTCTGCACATAGCAAAATACATCTTGGCGCTTATGTCCAAAATGCCGGTAAAATGCTTTTTTACCTTAGTGGTTGAGAAGTGTATTAGATTATCCTTGTGAGGTTGTGAAGCCTGAGGCTGCGGGAAGCTCCCGCTGAAGATAAATGCCGGTAAAAGTCAGGCCAGAACGATGTCCTATATCCCCTGCGTTACGCAGGGTTGCTGACTTTTACCGGAGTGGTTATAACGTTGACTGCAAGACTCTGCTGATTAATTAAATACTACCGTTTTGTTGTGATGCACGAGGATTCTGTCCTCAATATGCCATTTGACCGCACGGGCCAGAACCACCCGCTCAATGGTACGTCCAATGCGCTTCAGCTCATTCACATCATCGCTGTGGCTGACCCGCTGAACATCCTGCTCGATAATCGGCCCGCCGTCCAGCTCCTCAGTCACGTAATGGGCAGTCGCCCCGATGATCTTGACTCCGCGCTGATAGGCCTGGGCGTACGGCTTACCGCCGACGAAGGCAGGCAGGAACGAATGATGGATATTGATGATCCGGTGCCGGTAATGCTCGATGAATGAAGGCGAGATAATCTGCATGTACCGGGCCAGTATAATTACATCGATATCCTCACCGATAACCTCCAGTTGACGCACTTCAGCTTCAGCCTTGGTCTCTGCGGTGACCGGAATATGATGGAACGGAATGCCGAAGGATTCAACATAAGCCTGCATATCGGTGTGGTTGCTGACCACAAGCGCGATATCTGCATCCAGGTCACCCGCCTGCCACTGCCAGAGCAGCTCCACCAGACAATGGTCCTCCTTGGAGACGAAGATCGCCAGCCGCTTCTTATGGCTTACCTTGAAGATCTGCCAGTTCATCTTAAAGCGCTCAGCAACGCCGCCGAAGATGGTACGCACTTCCTCCAGCCGCTCATCCAGCTTAGGCAGATCAAACTCTACTCGCATGAAGAACATTCCGCCGTCCGGGTCCATCGTATATTGGTCCGACTGCACGATGTTCGCGCCATGCTGATACAAAAAATGCGATACCGCCGCTACAATCCCCGGACCGTCAGGGCAAGAAATGAGCATACGCGCCCGGTCGGGATATAATCTGCCTGCTGAATGATCTCTTTTCACGTGTAATTCCATAATTCTCCGTCCATCCTCTCATCTGCTTGCGTTATCTGTGTGGATTTATGCCTTCACGAGCAGCTGTTTGCCTGCAAGCCAGGCGATCAGCCGGTGATTAACGGCTTCCTCACTAAGCTGAGGGAATAATCCGGCAGCTATGACTTGATCATAGAGACGTTCCAGCGGTTCACGGGGATCTGCTTTTTTGGCCTTGGCGTCATTCTTCAGCAGCTCCCACACATCCAGCACATAACGGCGGGAATCCAGCTCCTGCTTGGCAAAAAAAGCATGCAGCTCTTCCAGCTCCTGCAGGAATTCCGCACCGAAGCGTTCAGCGACATTGCCGCGCAGCAGGGCGATTTCTACTTCATACATGGGACGGAGCTTCTTGGCGTCCTTGCCAATCCAAGGCGTCTCCAAAATAAACGGCAGACCTGCGAGTGCTTCATGATGGACTACATTGTTGATCGTCTCGAATCCTATGTAGCCGGAGCCAATCGGTGTATGACGGTCTTTGCCCGCTCCGCGCGGGTTCTTGCTGTCATTAAGATGGATCACGCCGAGCCGCTCCAGACCGATAGTATCATCGAACTTCTTCAGCACCCCATCCAGATCATTCACGATATCGTATCCGGCATCATGAATATGACAGGTGTCAAGACAGACCGATAGCCGCTGATTAAATTCGACCTTATCTATAATGGAGGCAAGCTCCTCGAAGGTGCGGCCAATCTCTGTGCCTTTACCAGCCATCGTCTCCAGTGCGATATGCACATCTGTCTCATTCGTACCGCCCAGCACCTCATTCAGACCGTCTGCAATGCGCTGGATGCCGTAATCAGCATCCTTATCAGTGAATGCACCCGGATGCAGGACGATATGCTTGACCTCAAGCGCATGGGTCCGGCGGATCTCCTCCTGCAGGAAATCTACTGCCAGCTGGTAAGTATTCTCCTTGTAGGAGCCCAGATTAATAATGTAAGGAGCGTGAACCACAATCTCTCCGACACCATTCTCCCGCATCTTCTGCTTGCCTTCCTCGGGGAACATCGACTCAATCGGCTTCCGGCGTGTATTTTGCGGCGCTCCCGTATATATCATAAACGAGGTAGATCCGTACTCATTTGCTTCATTGGCCGCGCTCAGGAGACCCTTGTCCGCGCAGGACACATGTGAACCTATTTTCAGCATGCCTATTTCCCTCTTTCCTTCACGAATTAACCCTTATTCTACCGTGATCGGGAGAATAAATCTAGGCAAGCCCCGAAAGGCCGCTTCCGCTTCGCAAACCTAAGGAAATACGTTATACTCAAGAGGAGCAAAAGGAAAGTGACAATCATCATTGTCAAAGGCGGTGTATTCATGCATTTCCATTTACCCTCAAGCTTATTGTCCACATCTCCAAGCAACTGGTTTATGAACTCCATCGCATTTTGGACCTTTTTACTGCTGGGCAGCATGTGCATCGGCGGCTATTTTATGTTCCGCAAATTTCTGAAGGTACTGCCCAAGGCTGACGGCAAATCCAAGCTGGACTGGCAGAACTACTGGGTGGAACGCAGCCGTCCGCTGTGGAGCGACGAGATGAAGTCTTTTCTGGACCAGCTTGTACAGCCGGTGCCCAGCCCGTTCCGCGACATTGCCAAGCATTCTATCGCTGCTGAGATCGGCAAGCTTGCTGTAGAGAGCCATGCAACGGAGGTTACCCGTGAGCACTGTATTCAAGGGTACATTATTGCCACGCCCCGGCGTGACAACCGGTTCCTGATCACCTTCCTGGAGAAGAACGGCATCGACTACGCGCCTTACAAGCATCTGGTCAAATAAAGTATATTAAGGAGCCATCCCTATGAAATATATCATTTGCGGAGGCAGCGGATTCATAGGCAGCGAGCTTACCGGATATTGGCTGCACAGCGGACATCAGATCATCAGTGTCGGCCGCAAGAACCCCGAGAACAAGCTGGTACATCCGGGGCTTAGCTATCTCACCTGGGACAGCTTGGCATCCAGCCCTGAAGCCGCAGAAGGTGCAGATGCGTTGATAAATCTGGCCGGAGCTTCGCTCAGTCAGCGCTGGTCCCCTAAGGGGAAGCAGGCGATTATGAAATCGCGGCTTGAAACCGTTGCCGCTGCCGGGAAGCTGCTGAATTCACTCCAGCATAAGCCAAGCGTGATCATCCAGTCCTCAGCCGTCGCCATCTATGGTACATCCGTACAGGACACCTATACCGAAGCTTCCGAGACCCGGGTCGTCGATTTCCCTTCCGAGGTAGTCAAGACCTGGGAGGAGGCTGCCGATGAAGCTTATGCCGGTATCCGTCTGGTCAAGCTGCGCACTGGGGTTGTACTTGGCAATGAGAGCGGTGCTTTTCCCAAAATGAAGCTGCCTTACTCGCTTGGCTTCGGCGGCAAAATCGGCACCGGCAAGCAGTGGATGTCCTGGATTCACCTTACAGACATTGTGCGCCTGATCGAATTCTGCATTCTTCAGCCTGAGATCGAGGGTCCCGTTAATGCCACGGCTCCACAGCCCGTTACCAATGAACAGTTCGGACGGATGATCGGCAAGGTCTACCATCGCCCGCATTGGTTCCCCCTTCCGGCGTTTCTGCTGAAAACTGCTGTAGGCGAGCTGTCAGAGATTCTGCTGGAAGGCCAGCGTGTACTTCCTTCCAAAGCAATTAACCACGGCTTCACCTTCAACTATCCCACGTTACAGCCTGCACTGGAGCAACTAAAAAACCAGTAGGCTGCTGCAAACGCACCATTCCATCTGCCCCAGCTATCTCTGCTACGCAGTGCGAAAGGTGTAGGTACCCTTAACAATGGTGAACACGCTGCCTTCGGTCAGCGGGTATTCTTTGTAGGGAACCATAGCTTCGCCTGCAAGCAGTGTCCCGTTTCTGGAATCCAGATCCTTCAAGATGTATCCTCCTGAGGCTCTGGAGATTTCAGCATGGACCCGTGAAGCACCCTCCGATTTCTCAATGTACTGAGCCACTTCAGAGGAGCGTCCGATAATGAAGCTGGGCCGGTTCAGCTCAATTCTCTCGGGAGCTCCAACGTCATCCGGGTCACTTCTTTCCAGATAAGGCACTGTCCTTCCGGCCTGGGTAAGTCCGCTCCCTGTAACCTGAACGGGTTCCCGGGTCAGCAGCGCTGTAGCCATCGCCGCTTCCTTCTTCTGCGGACTACTGGCGCTCATTCCCGCCGGAGCCTGTTGTCTGCCAGCCGGTGCGGCTGTGAATCCGCTCTGCCCCACATTTGCTTCCTGGTTCTGAGGAGTGTAGACCGGTGCAGGAGAACGATGCTGATCTACCGGATTCCTGCTGAAATCCCACTCCAGATCGCTTCTCAGCTTACGGTTCCGGGCTGTACTGTTATAATCCTCTGGCCCCTCCTCCAGAGCATCCATCTCTTCCTCAGCTTCGCCCCAAGCCAGCCTTCCACTCCATATCAGCCAGCATACAGCCGCCAGTATCAGAGTCACCGCAGCACAAACCGCCAGCCATAGTGTCCGGGGATCATTCAGATAGAGAAACTTCCATAGTAACGCATCACCTAATAATGCCCCCAGCAATATATATGTCCTGTAAGGACTTTGCTTGTCCTCAGCCTGAACCGATCTCATTGTTGTACCCGTTGCTGCATGAACTCCTGATAATCCATCCTTCCACTTCAGTTGCGGCGTACCGCTCATCCAAGGCGTGGGATTAAGCATCGAACCGGAAGGCTGCGACTCCTTATCTCCATGTACACGGGAGAACGCAGCGGCCACGGACCTCTCCCTTCCCCCCGGTTCCTCCAACCTGCGAGCCGTAGGCTGCGCCCAGTCTATCCTCGTTCCTGGTACAGCACCAGAGGTGCCTGCGCCAGCCACTGGACTCACATATGCAGGCTCCGCTCCTTCAACATGGACCTTATGGGGTGTAACCTCCGTCAGCATTTCTGCGAGCAGCTCCTTCAGCCCCGCCGGACTAAAAGCTTCTTCCCCGCAGTATTGCAGCAGCCGCTGAATCCCGTCACCCGATAACTCCTGGATGGCTCCCATGAAGACCATGATCAGCGATTTCAAGGCTTCTCCCGGCTTCAATGCAGGTTCTTTGAGTTCAAGCGGAATATAAGTCAGGAAGACCTTGCCGCTGCTGAGCGGACCTTCGATAAAGATAAAATCCTCATGGAGCGCATACTGCTCCGTACGCAGCATATACAGTTGCCCCTCCTCCATCCCGGCAGCGATCTGCAGCATCAGCCCGAAGAATTCTGTCATGCTCAGCTTCCCGCTCTTAAGCAGTGCTCCCAGCATTTTACGTCTTGCAACTGTGTATTCCAGTGTGACTTGCAGATCTATTTCTCTAAGCAGCAAGCGTAGATGATGCGGTATCCCGCTGGTCATCAGCATCCGGGCCTGCACCATATTCAGCTCTCCTGCGCTCAGCCCCCCGGATCTGCCCAGCAGCATCGTTATTCCGTCCTGCTGGATGAAATCCCGTTCAAGTCCAAACAAGTCTCTTCACCTCCTAAGCTGTCAACGATAAGCTCTAAGTCAGAAATATAGATAAGCACAGATGAATCCCGGGAACACGGCCAGCATAAAGGGAAACCTGAGCAGTTCCCCTTCCCGGCCTTTGACCGGACTCACATTACGGAGCACCAGGAACCCGGCTGTTCTGCTAATTATGCTGCGCAGCCTGCGCCCAGTCTCCCTCCTGTAGAGAATGATAATCCAGCCTACGACCGCCCCCAAGAGCACCGAATAGACAATGACCTGAAGCGAGAATAGCACTCCGGTCCAAGCACCGATAGCCGCAAAGAGCTTCACATCGCCAGCCCCCACCGCCCCGATAAAATACATAATTAGCAGGAGCAGGAAGCCTGCTCCACTGCCGCAAAGTGAAAACAGCAGCCCCTGCCAGCCATTGATAATCAACTGCAGGAGCAGTCCGCCGATCAGCGCAGGCAGTGTAATCCAGTTAGGAATTCTCATCCAGCGTATATCTGTGAATAATGCCGCTGTCAGGAACGGCAGGCAGCCCCATAACGCCCATTCCGTCATCCGTGCTCCTCTTTTCTCTACTCTTTTATTTTTTGACCACTGTAAAAGTCGCCTGAAGCGTAGTTCCATCAGCCAGACTAACCACGAAAGGCCAGGTACCCTGCGTAGTATTCACGCCGATCTTCCATTCCCATTCGATGTACCCGTGTTCATCCGCCTGCTTCCAGCCCAGATACTTGGCAGTACTCTGGCCGCTCTTATAGAAGATCGACAGATTGGCCGATGCCCCGGGAGGCACCTTCACCTTGATGATACCCTGGTGATTCGCTACTCCCGGATTCGGCTTCTCCAGGATCACAATGGTCCCGGCCTCCTCAGCAGGTTCAGCCGTATTTCCTTCCCCGGAAGAATCGGTGTTGCCGACCCATAAGCGTTCAACTGCGCTGGCCTCCAGTACGATTTTTTCATTCAGGAACGGGACTCGCATTGGCAGCTCATAGCTGACTACCATACCGAAATACGGCTGTGTCCCTTTTCTCAGATCAGGTACAGTGACATTAGACACATGAATTCTGCTATATTCAAGCAGGTCTGAGGACAGATAAGGCCGCAGCATCGGCTTAAGCACCAGATCCAGCGCAGCCTCCGATGCTCCCGCCTGCACCTTCTGCAGCGGCCCTTCTCCCTCCCGGACCATAGCCTTGACCCAGGATTCCATCGGCTGCGGAAGCTTCTCCACGTAGTCCTCACTCCACTCCGTTATTGACAGCCGAGGTATGCTCCAGATGCCGGAGAAGTCCGCATCATCTGAGTGCTCACCCTCACCTGCTTCTTCGGCTTTATCTCCTCCACCTTCCACCTCCTGCTGCTGCATTGCCAGCGCTGCTGGATACATATGGGTTGAGATTATTTTGACAGTGTCAGAAGCCGTACTCTGCAGTGCTGTAGAATACAAGGTCATTTGAATTATGAAGATGAGGAACAGGACAAATAACAGGAACACTGGCAGAATCAGTGCCGCCTCCACAACCATGCTGCCTTCATCCTTAGGGCCCGGCGATTTCCTCAGCCACCGCTTCATTCTACCGTCCCCCTTCAGTAAGAAAAGTCAGCCACTGCTTGTCTGAAATAAACTTTTCCCCGCACATCCCCTGGCAGTCCGGCACTGTAATTCACCAGCTTCACTACACCCGGCAGAAACCAAAGCTGCATCCCCATCGTGATCCCGGCGGAGGCATATGTATATTTCTCTACCGGATTGATACCGGTATTCAGGCGGATCAGCGCAAGCATCCGGGACAACTGTTCTTCCCCTCCCCCATGCAATAAGAGGAACAGCCGAAGATAGTCACGATAGCTGAGCTGTGCGGTCATATATTTGGATAAGGGAATCTCCCCCTTGGTGCAGAGCTGTATCATATCCTGTATAGCCTGCTCAATGCCGTACAGCAGTGCAGCAGCCAGGACGACAAGCGGATTACCCATACCGGCTTTCTCAATCAGTCCTTCCATTGTCCGCACAGCCAGCCGCAGAGCAAAGATCTCGCCATAAGCGGCTGCCACATTGCCTGCAGGATTATAGAATCCGTATAAAATATATTCCAGCTCTTGCGCCTGCGGCTTCAGCTGCTCTCCCAGCTGCTCACCGAATCCTTCAGCAGACCCGGAGGCCAGGGAGGTTAGCGCAGACAGATCAAAATGCCGGAAATACATCGCAGAATACTCTGTCTGGTATAGCCGGTCTCTGGCTCCTGCCAGCACAATGCCCATTGCAGCATATATCCCATCCATATCTTTCATGGACGTCTTGCCCGCAGCGTATTGATCGCCAGTATTCACAGCAGCCCCCGGCTCCTGTTCCAGACCTTCGTTAAAGACCACATTCTGCTGGTAGTATTGACGCAGACTACCATACTGCTCCATCGCTTCCTGTGCGCTGCTTCCCAGCGCGCGGATCTGATCCAGCAGCTTCATGGCATCGCCAAGCTTCTTCTTCGCCTGCCCTTCTAACTGCTTGCGCTGGCTGTCAGCAGTGCGGCGGCTCTCAATCTGTGCCGCTTCCTGCGTTATAACAGTACCGTGTTGCCCGTAGCTGCTTATATAGCCGTGAACAGCCCTGGAAGCATTAAGAACCCCTGTACTCATAAGAGAATAGTCGGCATACAACCCGGATGCTGTAATTAATGTAGCCGGCAAGCCGGAGACCAGTGGCTCCAAGGGAAGCGCGGTACTTCGCTGTACCCCGATGTTATTCCCCAGCTCGCTAAGCTCAGCTGGAGGAAGGATAAGTCCCTCCACCTGTGCTCTTAGCTTCTTCAGGGGCTCTGAGCTAAGCTCCCCGGCCGTGTCCGGAATGTCCCAGTTGCGGGCAGGATCATCCCCCGCAGCACTGGCATCCGCCTCTGCCTGATCAATGACACTCTTCATCTGAAGGTTCAGCGCGTTCACCTGCTCAAGCGCAGCCTCTGCTTCATCCAGCAGATGGCTGTTTTTCTCCTGGAAGTCAGCCAGCACTGCCGGTATCTTGCCTGTTACTTCAACAACCTGAACCTGATACTGCGATAGCACTGCCGTGTACTTCGGCCATGTCTTGGGGGGACGGTAATAATCGTCATAGTATTTGTTGACATAATCTCCGTACATCGCCGGGATATCGGAGCTTGCGGCCAAGGAAGCAAGCGAACGTGCCGGAATACTGTCACCCGGAGGATTCATCAGAAGCTTCTGCAGGTTCTGTGCACTGTCAGCAGCTTCCTTGCGCTTCTTCAGCATGAGATCCAGCGCTTCCTCACGCTGATCATATAAGGGCTGCAAGTCACCCAGTATCTCTGTTGTCCGTGAAGCCTCAGTCATCGCTGCCGATAACGGCTTAAGCTTGCCAGCCAGTTCCAGGGCGAAATCAACCGGCGCTTTGTATTTCATCTCTTCTATAATCTGCCGCCGGAAGACCTCATAGGTGCCTAGCGGACGGCTCCAGTCCAGCGAGGAGGAGTCCACCATCACGGGCAGCAGGTTAAAAGCATCCCCACGCCCGCTCTCGTACAGATTATCGTTAAGCACCTTCGATAGCAGCTGATTGCCGTCCCCGCCGCCGTAGGCAAATAAGCCATAGTTCTCTCGCAGCTCAATGTCATAAGCTGACATTACAGAGCGTATAGCGGCTCTCGCCAGACGTTCCTCCTGCACATTCACCGCCGCAATCCGTGCGTAATCGATCAGCACTGCATTAAAAAGAAATACAAACGCTAGCACCATAATAAGAAAGATTGATACCGATCCTTCCGCTGAACGGAGACCTCTGAATATATCTCCGGTTAACCCTTTGCCCGCAGTACTGTTCATAGGATTACCTCTATAATCCAAGCAGCGGCTCCGGCGAGGCGGCTTGCTTAAGAACCTCCCGTGACTGAAAAGACGCATCCGAACTTCCCCTTAACCATATTCTTGAACAACCCCGGCACTGGCCGCTCCAACATCAGCCATCCTTACTTCAGCTTATCCAGCATCAGTGCTGCATGCTTTTTCTCCATGCCGCTCCCCTCCTTACCGGCGGAGGAATGCTGTTTGAACTTCGACCCGTAGTAACGCATAAGATCCACTGTTCTTATGAATTCAACAGGCTCCGTAACGTAGGAGCGTGCATACACCTCAGGTACGGCTCCATCGGCCAGCATAGTGTCCAGAACAGGCAGACTCAGCACTTTCTTCAGCTCCGTACTGATTCTGCGGCCTGTCAATCCGTAGACGTAGCTCATTTTCCCTTGCAATCCGGCAGGTACCATCTGTGCTGCCCGGCGAAGCTTCACTACCGGCAGGGGCCCTCCTTCTTCAGCATTACCAGGCAGTGTAATGGCCGTACTGCCATTCTCTGCTCCTGAACCGAATAGCGAAGCCAACAGTCCGTCCTCACCGATCTTCCAGTACAGCGGATCAGCATTTCCGGTTTGAAATTCTCCGCTTGTAGCCCGGTTGCTATTCTCCCAGTTATAAGCAGCCCGTTCGGTAGTAGCTGAGGCAATCTGAAGCAGCATCGACTTCTGATAGGTATATAAGGAGAAGAACAG
Source organism: Paenibacillus sp. FSL H8-0332 (assembly GCF_037963835.1). Taxonomy (NCBI): domain Bacteria; kingdom Bacillati; phylum Bacillota; class Bacilli; order Caryophanales; family Paenibacillaceae; genus Paenibacillus; species Paenibacillus sp. FSL H8-0332. The sequence goes on along the minus strand of NZ_CP150145.1, from coordinate 1,027,826 downwards.
CAGTACCATCGTAATCCCCATAACAATCGGCAGCAGAAGCGAAGCTTCGATAGTGAAGCTCCCCTCATCCTCCCGCAGCGGAATCACTCAAAGACTTCCTGGCTCTTATCTCCGGCAGTACCGATCAGATCCTTAACCACCTTCACAATCTCCTCACGGAATACCAGAACGACCGCAATCAGCACAGCAATGATCAGGATCATCTCCAACGTTCCCAGCCCCTCCTCATCTTTCCAAAAGCCCTTTGCTCCTTCTACCATCTGTGTTAACATACGCCTCTACCTCCTACATTTTTAACATCATAATCGCCGGTGTTCCCACCAGCACAATCACAATCAAGAAGATAACCACCATCGGAAAAACCAGCTTCGACGATGCCTGTTCGCCGCGTGTGCGGCTGATCGCCTTGCGCTTCTCCCAGAGCATCCGTGACAGATCCCGCAGTGACAGAACAAAGTCGGCCCCGCCTCTGCGGTAATTAAGCAGCACTGTAGTTGTGAAGATGGAGACCTCCTGCACGGCACAGCGCTTGCTGAAGTTCTCGAACGCTTGCTGGAAAGAGTAACCGCCGTCCCATTCAGCTGTCATCTTCATTAATTCAGCATAGAGCGGATGGGCGCTATCCCCATGACGGCTGTTCACACAGCGGACAATCGCCCGCTGAACGGTCTCACCCGCACCGACCAGCAGAACAATACTGTTCAGCAGCTCAGGAAGCTCCAGCATAATATTCTGCTCCCGCACACGTACCTTTTTGTGCAGATCGCTAACCATCGCCACCGGGAGTGCAACTGCCAAGAGCCCTCCGAGGATGATTCCCGCCTGCTCTCCCGTAAGCATTGTCAGCGCACTTCCGCCTGCCGCAAGCAGCCAGCTGTAGCTAAGCATCTCCCCCATGAACAGCAAGGTACGTTCTGCACTGTAGCGCATACCATAGATCCGCTGCAGCGAGCGTTGAATCCTGAACATCACGGAGGGGAGATAACTGGCGATTCTGCCCTTCTCTACAAGTAACAATAGAGGCTCACCCAGCCGCCGCAGCCGCAGGCCTTCCATGGGCAGCTCCCGCAGCGCAGTATAACGGCTGCCGCATCTCATCCTCAGAATGAGCCAGCCTGCTGCGAGCAGGAGCAGAATGGCACCACAGATCAATGACATCGCCTTCACTCCCCCTCCTTCACAGCGGAATATCCATGATCTTATTCGTCCAGAGATAACAGAGGAACAGCGCAATCAGCGCCAGTGTAGACACCGCTATTCCTGCACCTGTGTACATAGGTTCCATATAGTCTCCGGCGCTCAGACTCATGAACATCACCATCATCAGCGGAGAGACCAGCAGCGCCTTCGCCTCGAATTTCTTCTGGGCTATACTGACCGCTATATCCTGCTGGATATCCAGTTTCTCGCCGATGATGGATGATGTGCAGCGTACGATCTCTACCAGATCCCCGCCGGTTCGCTTGCAGACCATGAATACATCTGCGAAGCGCTCCACATCCTCCATTCCTGCTCTTTTGCTGAATTCGTACAGCGCATCTTCAATCGGCTCCCCGTTCTCCATCCGGGCACAGATGATATTCAGCTCAGAGATCATGTCACTTGCGCCCTCCGGGTCAAGCATCCGCAGGTCCTGCACGGCTTCCCGGAAGGCATTCTCCACCGAACGTCCGGCAGAGAGCGACGAAGAGAGTGAGAACAGCATCTGCTTGAATTGCAGATTCAGCGCAGCCCGGCGGCGCTGCAGCAGATATTCGCGCAGCAGCCGCGGCCCATAGGCGCTTCCGGGGACAAGCAGTACAGCCAGGAGCAGCCGGTGATAGAACAGGTAACCAATACCGAACAACAAGGCTCCGGCACCCAGAATGACCATCATTCTTTGCAGGGAGGTCAACTCGTATACGGTATAATCCGGCAACAGCATCTGCTCTCCCCCTTGAGATGCGCCAACCGGCAGTACGGGCGATGTCCTCTTCATGATCCCTTTGCTTCGCCTTACAGGGAGATGCCGGTCTCTCTTCTTCATGACGTTCAAGGTACATTCTCCTCCCTAGCAGAGCTTCTACTCTCATACTGCTTGAGCGGATAATCAAGGATTCCGGCCATCCGCAGCTTGTCTGTATGCAGAAGCGGATGGCCGCAGACCTCAAGCCTCCCCTGCACCCGGCCATCCTGTTCGCCTGATTCCCGAAATTCATATAGGGGATTCAGAATGACTTCACCACTGCGTATACCAGCAACTTCACTGATCTCCATCACCCGCCGTGAACGGTCACGCAGCCGTGACAGATGCACGAATATATTGATCGCTGAGCTAATCTGCTGACGGACGACGGTTACCGGCAGATCGGCAGCGCTAAGCACCATTGTCTCCAGCCGGCTGAGCATGTCCAGCGCACTATTCGAATGCCCCGTTGACAACGAACCGTCATGCCCGGTGTTCATCGCCTGCAGCATATCCAGACATTCAGCTCCCCGCACCTCGCCGACGACAATACGGTTCGGCCGCATCCGCAGCGAGGTGCGGATCAAGTCACGAATGGTGATCTCCCCCCGCCCCTCTGTGTTGGCATTCCGGGTCTCCAGGGAGACCAGATTCGGAACCGTAACGATCTGCAGCTCTGCCGAATCCTCCACCGTAATGACACGCTCCTGCGGCGGGATGAACTGCGATAGAGCATTCAGAAAGGTTGTTTTGCCCGAGCCAGTACCGCCGCTGATGAAAATATTGTATTTGGCAGTAACCAGAATCTGCAGCAACTCAGCTGCTTCCTCCGAGAGCGCCTCACGCCTTACCAGCTCCGCCATCGTCATCGGTGTCTCCGGGAATTTGCGGATGGTCATGGCCGGACCCTTCAGCGCTGCAGGCGGCAGTACGATATTGACACGCGAGCCGTCCTGCAGCCGCGCATCCACAATCGGCGAGGATTCATTGACCACACGGTTGACGCCGGAGACGATAATCTGAATGATATCCTCCAGCCTGCTCCCCGATTCAAAAGCCAGCGGCAGCCTGCGGATCATGCCCTCTTCCTCAATAAAAATCTCCTCATGGCTATTGATCATAATCTCGGTAATCGCCGGATTATCCACCAGCGGCTGGAGAATATCCAGCCCCCGGAAGGAATCGAATAGCTTCTTCACCAGCTCGTGCTTCTCCTGGGCAGTCAGGAGGCGTAATTGCTCCCGCTCCAGAATTATCCGTTCGATATAAGCAGCCAGCTCATCATTCCCGATGACCGAAGTAACATCCAGCCCTGCACGGATGTCGCTGCGCAGGGCGCGGAACGTCTCTTCATTCATACAGGAATCCCGGTGAACACCCCAGGCAATTCAGGCTCTACTATAGCTCTGGAGAGCTGCTGAATGCCGTCAATGAATTGGGGAGAGCTTAGGCAGAGTTCTCCATAATGCTGTAACCCCCAGGATGGAATATACGGAAGTACAGCATCCAGCCGGAGTACTGCGGATAGCGGCCGATCATTCTCGACTCCGGTGCAGCCGTTCATTACGAATCGGCTCCTGTTCACCAGCTCGGGCTGCATGCCGGAGTGCGGACTTGCAATATAATCCAGCCAGCGTTCGGTTTTGCGGATACTGGCCTGGTCATTCTTCAGCACCCACAGCAGAACGCCGCATCTGTTCAGAACAGCCTGGGCCCGCTCCTCCTCAATAGCGCCGGTGTCTACAATAACCACATCATAGCTCCCGGCTCCGGCAAGCCCCTCCAATAGATCCAGTGTGTCCTGCCGGGACATCTGGAGCATCTCTTTGAAGTTCTCCACAGGCCGGAAGGCATCACACCGCAGACTATCATGTCTGAACGCATAATCAGTCCATTTCGGCTGCCCTCTTCCCCCCTTATTCTCTGCTCCTCCGGCCTTAAGCTCATATAAGAGCCGCTCCAGACCGGGAACATGGCTCCCCGGCATCCGCAGGATGAATCCGCTGCTGTCCACACTCTCCAGATTAAGATAGAACACAGACAGGCCGACCGCTCCAAGCTGCTTCGCCAGGTTCAACGCTACCGTTGTTTTTCCGCTGCCGCCGCTGGCCGAGACGATCCCGAGCAGCAGCGTTGCTTCCTTAGGCAGAGCAGCCGTCCGGACCCGCTTCAGATCACTCAGCTGGAGAATCGCTTCCAACAGCGACGGTAGTGCCTGATACTTGGCAATATGCCTTCCCCCCGCCAGATCCCGGCCATTCGGCAATTCACCGCCTTCGCTTAAGACTGCCCAGGGAACTGTACTTCTCCCTTCCACCAGCCAGGCTTCAATGAAAGCGGGGTCACCGGCAACCGCATCCGGCAGCTCGTCACCTGTCATAAATTCCATAAAAGCGTCCAGTCTGCTGAAAGCCGTAATCCGCAGCATCTCCCCATATTCGCTATGATGAAGGTAATGAAGCAGCGGTTCAATATATTGGCTCTCCCTAACTGCAAGCACGATTCTTGCCGTCATGAACTCCTCCTCCTCTCTTGAATACATAGGAAAAAGAACAGCAAAAAAAGCACCGCCAATAACCGTGAATACGGTCATTGAACGGTGCTTCCGTTACTGTTCCTGTAATTTACTGCTATAGTAGCATATATATAAGAAGTCAGCAATATCTTTTTCACCACTATTTGAGAGAATCCCTCAGAATCCCCCTTACCAGCTACAGAAATCTGCGCTTCATATCCGGTGTCGGCAGCAGACACTGCTCATCCCGGCCGAACCAGCGGTAGCGGTTCCTGGCCACAATCCTGTACATAGCGTTACGCAGCGGCCCTGGAATCAGGATGAACACATAGGCGGCGGGCCACGGGAACCGGAGTCTACGGGCAATCCGCAGCACTGCTGCCGATTTCGTATAATACTTGCCGTCCTCTATCAGTACCACAGTGTCTAATTGCTGCTCGGGCAGACCGCCTGCCTTAAGCAGTTCCCGGGCCGCTTCACTCTGCAAGGAGGCGAATTTGAAGTGCGCCTTGGGATCACGCGGAATAATGAACCGGACAATTCCCTGGCACAGATGACAGACCCCATCAATTAGCACAATAGATTCCCCCTGCATTTCCTTCCGCTCCTCAGCCACATCCACCGCCCCCTTCCTCTTAATCTTAGTGTACCCTTCATCTCCCCTTTTGAAAAAAAACAAAAAACGCGGGATAGCTCCCGCGCCTACAACGTCCGTACGTCTAATTATTCAGCAATTGCTTTGTTAATCCATTCGTCCCCGGTCATTTGCCCTTCGAAATCAGCAGTGAAGGAATCCATGCATTTGCAAATGAAATCTTTGCGGCATACCGGACAAGGAGTCTTGAGCAGACGGCTGATGTTCGTCATTTTCCATTCCGGAAACCGGTTGTAGAACGCGCGGCACTCCGTTCCGTCAGCAAGCTTGATAATGAACTCATACAATCCTTCCTTATCATTGCTGCTGGCTTTGGTCACATTCGTAATACTCGGTTTGTAAGACATCTTCATCACCCATTATTTAAATTTTTGGTAGTTAATAGCACGCGCGACATTAACAGATACTTAGACATATTAAAGAATTTCCGGGGTGATGTCAACCAAAGTACAGGCTCTGCACGCTATTTACCATACTTCCGGCCTTCTCCGACTCTATTTAGCCATTATTCCCATCTTTGTCCATTCCTACCCGTGTTTCTGCGCTCAACATAATGTAAGACCAGACATCCAATGTCTGGTCTTACAGATAACCATTCTATTCAATCGAACATTGTTATCTATTTCTACAGAACGTTCAGTTCAACCTCAATATTTCCGCGAGTCGCCTTGGAGTACGGGCAGAAGTCATGGGCTTTCTTAGCCAGATCCTCTGCCACAGAGCGCTCAATGCCCGGCAGCTTCACATCCAGCTTCACAGCCAGCTTGAAGCCTCCGTCGCTCTCGTCCTTGCCGATCAGCACATTCGAGGTAATCTCGACATCCTGCAGCTTTACGCCTTCTTTACGGGCAATATTAGCAAGAGCACTCTCATAACACGCACCATAACCCGCCGCGAACAGCTGCTCCGGATTTGTCCCTGCACCACCAGGACCTCCAAGCTCCTTCGGGATTTTGAGATCATGCTTCAGCGCTCCGTCGGACGATTCCACCGAACCTTCACGGCCTCCGCGAACCTTGGCTGAAGCTGTATATAGGGGTTTTAATTTCAATGTACTCATTTTTAACTCTCTCCTTTTTAACACAATTTTTGTAAGAACACTTACCCTTAACTTAAACAACCTCACATTTTTGAAACGACCCGGCAGATTGTTACCTTTTAAAACTTGCTTCCGGCGGTGAATAGTGTACAATTAAATTGTGATAAATCAATGTTCGGGAGGAATCATTCATGAATGTCCATGATTTTGAAGCCAACACCCTGCGGGGCCAGGAAGAATCACTTTCCAAGTACAAAGGCAAGGTTCTGCTCGTCGTGAATACAGCCAGCAAGTGCGGACTTACCCCGCAATATAAGGGTCTCCAGGAAGTGTACGATAAATTCAAAGACCGCGGTTTTGAGATTCTGGGCTTCCCCAGCAACCAGTTTGCCGGACAGGAGCCGGGTGAGAGCGAGGATATTGCCGAGTTCTGCGAAATCAATTACGGTGTATCCTTCCCGATGTACGAGAAAATCAATGTCAAAGGCGCCGACGCCCATCCCCTGTTCAAGTATCTGACAAAAGAGGCACCTGGGGTACTCGGCTCGAAGAGTATCAAATGGAACTTCACCAAATTCCTGGTGGACCAAGAAGGCCGTGTGCTGAAGCGGTTCGCCCCGCAGACAACACCGGATCAGATCGAAGAGGATATCGAGAAGCTGCTGCGCTAGAGCGGGTTCAACAAAAACACCCTTCATACCCGGATTAACTCCGTGCGAAGGGTGTTTTTGCGTTCAAAAAAAGCCGAAACCCTTGAATGATCAAGGATCTCGGCTTTTATGAAAAAATATGCGGTAGAGAGGACTCGAACCTCCACGGGTATACACCCACTACCCCCTCAAGATAGCGTGTCTGCCATTCCACCACTACCGCGCGGTGTGTCTAACGTTGAAGAATTGTTTGAGGCCAACATTCAATATTATAAATCGGTTGCGCTCAAAAGTAAAGATGCCTGCTCAAGAATTTTCGTTCGTATCCTTATCCTTGCGGTACTTGGTGAAGGCCAGATATTCCTTAATAAAGTTCTTTTCCTCCGGCAGCAATTCCTCGGTTTGGCAATTCAATTGCCGCATTTGGCCAAAAAAATAATCCTCGCCGCTTTCCTGAATCGTCTGGGGCTGTTTGCCCAGGATCAGCCAATCCAAGCTCACATGAAAAAATGCAGCAATCTCAATCAGCTTATGTGTGCCAGGTGTAGATTTGCCACGCTTCCAGTCTCCCATATTGCCAGTGCTGATTCCGAGCTGCGCACAAAAGGATTTCTTCGTAATTCCTTGCCGTTTGATCAATAATTCAATACGTTCATAGATGGATTGCATCAGCCAACTGCCTCCCCCAAAAATATAATACGTAAAAACGTTATTTTTTATTGAAAAATGACGTAAAAAAGTATATAATTAACTATTATTATATCTTTACCTATTTTATATCATACCGGCTGGATAGTCGATACGAGGTGAGCAATCTGAACAGCAAACGCCCAATTACTGCCTACGGCTGGGCCATTAAGCAACGTCTGGCAGAACTGCACTTGGACCAGAAGAAATTCTGTGAATTACACGACATCCCACCCTATCGGCTGTCCAACCTGATTCACGGCACACGCAAAGCAGACAGATACCGCCGTCAAGTCGCAGAGTTGTTGAACCTGCCGCCATCTTAATTCCAGTTGGGGCAGCAGTTCTCCATAAGTGAGAAGTCTTGGTATTATTCTTTTCGTAACTACTGTTATTCCACCTGATCCTGGTAAAATCCTTCTTTTCCCGCGCACACCACTCCATCTGCATAAAAAACTCACCGGCTGGCATTATCCAAGACTGCCGTCCGGTGAGTCGTTAACATCGTAATTTTTATGAAAATATGCTTCTGAACACCACCGGATCATACTCTCCCGCTCTTGCTCATGCAGCTTGACCAATTGATTCAGAACGAAGATCCTCTGCACCATATCCTCAGCAAAACGCAGTTGATTTCTGTAATAATCAATTTCCCTTTGATAGGCCGAGTACTCTCCGTTGTTATGGGCAGAGTAAGCTTTTAACAATCGAAGGTGAAGATCATAGATCTCAGAGTAATTCATTACCGTAGACTACCTCCCAATAAGGCGTTTACTAGTATTGTCTCCAAGATTGATAGGATTATACGATAAAACTCCACTCTTCATTTAAAATCGCATACTGGTACGCATCATGCCATATAGGCTGCCCGTCATCTGTTCTTTTGAAAAAGGCTTTTTTCTTGAAGTGCCCTTCACGGCGCATATTCAATCGCTCCAGCAATCTCCAGGAAGACGCATTCTCAGGATTACACATAGCCACCACCCGATGAATTCCTAATTCTTTAAACCCATATTCTAAAATCCTTTGGCAAGCTTCAGTGGCATAGCCTTTTCCATAATAATTAGGGTTGAAGATGTAACCTATCATCCATGTTTTAAATTCAGCAGGCTCTTGTTGCCCAAAATAAACATGACCGATCATTTTATTGGTCTCCTTCAAGCTAACTGCCCAGAAACAATCTCCTTCCGCACGTTCCCTGGCCATATTCTTGCATTCCTCTTCACTGCTTACACCGCCCGGCTCGTATTTCAGCACCTGCTCCAATGACAAATACTCGTGTAAATCGCTCCAATTGTGTTCTGAAAATTCACGAACAATTAGCCTTTCCGTTTCCAGTAACATAGGATCTCCCTTTCATCCATCTTCGTTTCTTCCATTCTAAAGGTTTCAGGTAATTGTCACCAGCTAGCTTAATATTTTTAGTAGCGTGAGCAACTGTCTCTTCATTTTTTCATATTCTACGGGCTTATTGCAGTATGGCAAAGAAATAACATCATCAATTAAAAAGATCCCACGTTTTCTTCCTGAATTAATTCTAATGCGAAAAGTTTCTTTTTGCTTGTTATTAAAAAATGGTTGTTCAATTATTCTTGTTGGTAAGTTAAAGGGGAGACGATATTTCTCGCATAGATCAAAGGTTATTTCTAGAAAATTTCAATTCTGACTTCATCATCAGCATTTTTTTCTATGTACGAAATATCATTATGGAAATTACCATCCTTATTAATTAGACTTTTCAATGGCCTTTCTTGAAATACTGGACTATATGAATGATTCTCATCACTTGTTAAGGTAAGATGAATCCCGATATTATCTAGGACTTTTTGATTACTTAATTCAAGGGCTTCCCGCGCTGCTGGACAGGGAAACATTATAGATGTTGAGGTTATAGCTTGTTGTTCAAATAAACTAACAATCGCTTCATTAGTTCCCTTAGTTATTCCGAAATCATCAGCATTAATAATTAATAAACGGTCATCTGAAGAAAAACCTAATTTGCTTATCATAAAAATCTCCACCTTGATAAGTTTTTTTGCAATCATAAAAGAAAAACAGTAGGGATACAAAACACATTGTCATGTGCGTATCGCTACTGTTTAGTTTCAAAAAAACTAAATACAAATTAACCCTAACGGGTGAATGATGCTGATGCCTTCCCTCAGCGGCCGCTTGTATAGAGAATTGTTGCACTTCTTGCAAGAATTCATCTATACCGATTACTCAATGAAGTACAATGTTGCATGATTTGCACAAATTTCGGTGGTTAGATCAAGTTAGCACTGGATTTGTTGTATTTTGTGCAGGATTTCAGCATAGACCGCCCTCTATGGAGCAGTATTGTTGCATTTCTTGCATCATTCCTCAATCAATGTTACTGGCTGTGGGGCATGAACCCCTTCCCCCGGCGCAGCAGCTAACACAAAAAAGCAAAGACCCTTGGATAACCAAAGGTCTCTGCTCATTCCTATTATGCGGTAGAGAGGACTCGAACCTCCACGGGTATACACCCACTACCCCCTCAAGATAGCGTGTCTGCCATTCCACCACTACCGCATATTGGTGACTCGTATGGGATTCGAACCCATGTTACCTCCGTGAAAGGGAGGTGTCTTAACCCCTTGACCAACGAGCCAAATTTGAAGTTTTTCTTCGTGACAACAAAAATGAGTATATCAAACCTTAATCCATTTGACAAGCCTTTTTTTGAAGGTCAATTTTCCCGGAAAATACGGGGAGAACTACAGTATGCATTCTCTGCTTCTCCCCTCTTAAGATCAATTCCCCCCGCCCGCAGCCAGCACCTGGATTCCATCCGCATATTCATACCCCAGACTGCCGGCCACCGCAGCATTGGTCACCTGTCCAGCTACCACATTCAGGCCGCGCGCAAGCGCCGCGTTCTTCACCGCAGCCTCATGGATGCCACGGTTAGCAATCTGCAGCGCATAGGGGATCGTCACATTGGTCAGCGCCAGTGTCGAGGTCCGGGCGACCGCTCCAGGCATGTTGGCTACGGCGTAATGGACTACGCCATGCTTCACATACGTCGGGTTCTCATGGGTGGTGATCCGGTCAATGGTCTCAATCGACCCGCCCTGATCAATCGCAACATCCACGATGACAGAGCCTTCTTCCATCTGCTTCACCATATACTCCTTAACCAGCTTCGGGGCGCGGGCACCAGGAATCAGCACTGCCCCAATCAGCAGATCCGCCCGGCGCACAGCCTGCTCCAGATGATAGGAATCCGACATCACGGTCACCAGCCGTCCGCCAAAAATATCATCCAACGCGCGCAGACGGCCCGCATTCAGATCCAGCACGGTGACGCGCGCCCCCATGCCCAGCGCGATCTTCGCGGCATTGGTGCCAACGATTCCACCGCCGACAATGACAACCTCACCCGGCTGTACACCAGGTACCCCGCCCAGCAGAACGCCTTTGCCGCCATGCGGCTTCTCCAGCAGCCCGGCACCAATCTGCACCGCCATGCGTCCGGCGACCTCACTCATCGGAATCAGCAGCGGCAGCGAGCCGTCTTCAAGCTGAATCGTCTCATAGCCCACGGCGGTTACACCGCTATCCACCAGTGCCTTGGTCAGCTCCGCTTCAGGTGCCAGATGCAGATAAGTGAAGAGAATCAAGCCTTTGCGGAAATAACCGTACTCCTCCGGCAGCGGCTCCTTCACCTTGATGATCATCTCTGCCCTGCCCCAGACCTCAGCAGCTGTATCCAGAATCACTGCACCTTTATCTGAGTACTCCTTGTCACCCATGCCGCTGCCTGCTCCGGCAGAAGCTTGGATATATACTTCATGACCTGCCTTCCGGAGTGCTTCCACCCCGGCCGGCGTGATGGCGACGCGGTTCTCGTTATTCTTAATTTCTGCGGGTACGCCAATAATCATGCCGATTCCCCCTCAAAGTTGTTCTAGTATAGTCAACATTGTATCCCTGTAAGATGCGAAAAGAAAGGCTCCCATTCGGGGCCTTCCTCTTCACGGTTAAGGTGAGGCAAGAGGCTCCCTGGCCTCCTGCGGACCGGCTCCCCGTTCCCTTCACCTCAGTATATGCAATTTCGCAGCTTAAGGATTAACCTTGGTTTCGAAGGTTTGCTTCCCGTCCACGAATTTCAGCACAACTGCGGCTTTGACCGGGTCATGCTTGTCGTTCAGGGTGATTTTGCCTGTAGCGAGCTGCAGATCCTTAGTCGCTGCCAGTGCTTCTGTAATCTTGACCGGATCAGCTTCACCCGCACGGGTAATCGCATCAGCCACCAGCTTCAGGGCATCATAGCCCAGGGCCGCCATACCATCGGGAACCGCTCCGCCGTTAGCCTTTTTATAGGCATCCACGAAGCTGGTTACTTCAGGAGCTGTATCTTCAGGCGAGTAGTGATTGGACATGAACGTGTTTTCCAGCGCTTTGGCACCAGCGATTTCCGCCAGCTGCGGGGAATCCCAGCCATCGCCGCCGAGGAACGGAACGGTGATGCCCATCTCACGGGCCTGCTTCACAATTTTACCTACTTCTTCATAATAACCAGGCAGGTAGATGACATCCGGGTTCGCTGCTTTGATCCGGGTCAGAACTGCTTTGAAGTCCGAATCCTTCTGCTGGTAGGACTCCTGGCTCAGCACCTCGCCGCCTTTGGCCTTGAAGGTCTCTTCGAAGAACTTCTGCAGACCCTTGGAGTAGTCAGACGAAGTATCGGTATAGATGACAGCCGTCTTAGCCTTCAGGGAATCGAGTGCAAAGTTAGCCATTACCTCACCCTGGAACGGATCGATGAACGCCGCGCGGAACACATATTCATTGACATTGCCGCTGCGCTCATCCACAGTAACCTTCGGATTGGTAGCCCCTACCGAGACGAGCGGAATCTTTTTCTCCGTAGCTACCGGAACGATCCCCAGCGTGTTGGTCGAAGTGGATGCGCCGATAATGGTCACGACCTTGTCACTCGTGATCAGCTTCTGTGCCGCCTGGGTAGCTTCTTCAGACTTCGATGCATTGTCTGCAACTACCAGCTCCAGCTGCTTGCCGAGTATACCGCCTTTGGCGTTGATCTCGTCAACCGCCAGCTTCGCGCCCTTGGATGCGGAGTCGCCGAAAGAAGCCTGACCGCCTGTGAGCTCAAGGTCAGCCCCGATCTTGATGGTGCCTCCGGCAGTGTTGCCGCCGCTTGCAGAGTTACCGCTGTTCTCTGTGTTGTTGCCGCAGCCGGATGCTAATACCGCAGTCAATACTGTCGACAAGATAATGGCCCCAATTTTCTTCATAGTTTCTCCCAGCCTCCTGATTATTTAGTTTATATATGTTGTTTCTGTGATGCTGTTGTAGGATGGATACCCTGCTTAGTGCCCGAGATAAGCCATTTTGATCTCATCGGAATCGGCCATTTCCTTGGCATCCCCTTCAAGCACTACCCGGCCTGTCTCCAGGACATAGGCGCGGTCGGCGATTTTGAGCGCCTGGTGCGCATTCTGCTCGACCAGCAGGACAGTGGTTCCGGCATCGTTGACTTCCTTGATAATCCGAAAAATATCCTGGACCAGCAGCGGCGCCAGCCCCATCGATGGTTCATCCAGCAGCAGCAGCTTCGGGTGGCCCATAATGGCACGCCCCATCGCCAGCATCTGCTGCTCCCCGCCGGATAAGGTTCCGGCCTGCTGTTTCTTGCGTTCAAGCAATCGCGGGAAGGTGCTATACACCTTCCCGAAGTCAGCAGCCAGGCTGCTTCCATCCTGCAGGTAAGCGCCTAATTCGAGATTCTCCTCGACCGACATATTAGCGAATACGCGCCGTCCTTCGGGACAATGGATCAGCCCTTCTTTGACAATCGCCTGTACACTTTGATTCACTATCGATTTATTCTGGAATTCAATACTTCCTGTCTTGGGCTTCAGCAGCCCCGAGAGCGTCTTGAGCAGCGTAGACTTGCCGGCGCCATTGGCACCGATTAGTGTCACAATCTCTCCCTGCTTCACGGTGATGCTAAGGTCCTTCAGGGCATGAATGGCCCCGTAATATACATTAATCCCTTGTACTGTAAGCATGGCGCTACGCCTCCTGTCCCAAATACGCTTCGATGACCTTCGGATTGTTGCGGATCTCCGCCGGCGTTCCGTCAGCGATCAGAATTCCGCGGTCCAGCACGTAGATGCGGCTGCAGACCCCCATCACCAGTGACATATCATGCTCGATCAGCAGAATGGTCAGGTCGAACTCCTCCCGGATCCAGGCGATCAGATTCATCAGGTCACGCGTCTCATTCGGGTTCATCCCGGCTGCTGGCTCATCGAGCAACAGCAGCTTGGGTCCGGCCGCAAGCGCCCGGGCAATCTCCAGACGCCGCTGATTCCCATAGCTCAGGTTGCTCGCTACCTCATCACTCTGGTCAGCCAGATTGAAAATTTTGAGAATATCCATCGCCTTCCGGGTAATCTCCTCTTCGCCCTGGAAATGCTTCGGCAGACGTAGCATCGAAGAGAACAACGAGTGCTTCGCATGCTGATGGAAGGCAATCTTAACGTTCTCCAGCACAGTCATAGCCGTGAACAGGCGGATGTTCTGGAACGTACGCGCAGCGCCTTTATGATTGATCTTGTAGGGCTTCATCCCGCCGATGGACTCATTATTCAAAAGAATGCTGCCCGACGATGGCGGGTACACTCCGGTTAACAGGTTGAACAGCGTGGTTTTACCGGCACCGTTGGGTCCGATCAGGCCAATCAGCTCGCCTTTATCAATATGAAGAGATACCTCGCTGACCGCCTTCAGTCCGCCGAAGGCCCGGCTGGCCGCTTTCACATCAAGGAGTACCGCTGCTCTCGATTGTGTCATTTGCCTTCGCCTCCTTTTTGCCGAACTTGCCAAATGAGAATTTGCTTACGCCAAGCAGGCCGCTCGGACGGAAGATCATCATCAGAATGAGCACAATCGAGTAGATAATCATGCGCCATTCCGGGAATTCACGTAAGTATGTGTACAGCAGGGTAACAAACACCGCACCCACGATAGAGCCCGCGGTACTGCCCAGCCCCCCGAGAACCACCATGACGATGATTTCAAAAGACTTCAGGAAGTTGAAGCTGCCCGGCGTAATGACATAGAACGTATGGGCCGACAGGCCGCCCGCCATTCCGGCAAACAGCGCACCGATGGTGAAGGCGATGATTTTGTAGCGTGTCGTATTAATCCCCATCGCCTCAGCGGCAATCTCATTCTCGCGGATCGCAATACAGGCCCGGCCGTGAGTAGATCTAATGAAGTTATTAATCAGTACGACTGAGATCAGAGTGAAGAAGAAGAGCATGGTCCAGGTGGTTTTGGCCGGAATACCGCTTAGCCCTGAAGCTCCGCCGACAAATTCCGTATTCAGCATAATGATGCGGATGATCTCACCGAACCCCAGCGTGGCAATAGCGAGATAGTCCCCGTTAAGCCGGAGCGTAGGCATCCCGATCAATACACCGAATACCGCTGCCAGCAGTCCGCCCGCAAGAATCGCAGGAATGAACGGCACATTGTAGTCAAGGGTAAGGATCGCCGACGTATACGCACCCACCGACATGAACCCGGCATGACCAATGGAGAACTGCCCGGTAATCCCGGTAATCAGGTTCAGCGACACCGCCAGCATGATATTAACCCCGATGAGCAGCAGCATAGACTGATTCACATCACTAAGAACTCCGGTTGTTAGAAGAACCTTTACGATTCCATAGAACGCAAGGGCGATCAGTATGCCCAGCCAGAACTTTTTATTTATCTTTTTCACGGCAGCTTCCCTCTACACTTTCTCCCGGACATTCTTGCCAAACAGTCCGGATGGTTTGAAGATAAGGATTAGAATCAGTACCGCAAAGGCTACACCGTCACGCCAGGAGGAGAACCCCAGCGAAGATATCTCTGTCTCAACCGTTCCCAGCAGCAATCCGCCGACGAGCGCCCCCGGAATACTTCCAATCCCTCCAAGCACTGCCGCGACAAAAGCCTTAAGCCCAGGCATTACGCCCATGAGAGGATCAACCGAATTGTACGTCATGCCGAAAATCACGCCCGCTGCAGCGGCAAGCGCCGAACCGATGGCGAAGGTGGCTGAAATGGTGCGGTCTACATTGATGCCCATCAGCCGCGCCGCTTCTACATCGAAGGATACGGCCCGCATAGCTTTTCCCGTCTTGGTATAACGAACGATATACTGCAGAACTAACATTAGAATAATGGTGGTCAATAGAATCATGATCTGATTGGATTCGACTTGGATAGAAGACCCGAAGAGATGATACTGCTTCTTATCCATAATATCCGGGAAGCCCTTGGCCTGCGGCCCGAGGATCAAGACTCCGGTATATTCGAGCAGGAAGGATACACCAATCGCAGTAATCAGCGCCGCAATCCGTGTGGACTTACGAAGTGGCTTATACGCCAGACGTTCAATAGTGATACCTAGCAGCGCACTGATCGTCATTGAGATTATCAGCGACAAGAGCAGTACAACGATCGGCGGCATTCCGGCATTCGCCAGGTATTTGGCACTGTACAGACCGATGAACGACCCTACCATAAATACATCACCATGTGCAAAATTAATCAGCTTGATAATACCGTACACCATTGTGTAACCAAGGGCGATCAGAGCGTAAATACTGCCTACGGATATTCCGTTTATTAGTTGCTGAATGAAGTACTCCATCGCCATCCCCTTCTCCCCATATTCATCGTAATACCCCTTTCTCTGTGCTGCTTCTCTATTCTTGGATTATGATGTCATTTATATTAACACAAGGTCAGAGGAACGTCACTAATAATTGTGGGAATTAATACAAAATTCAATAGTTGGTGTTATATTACATAACATGATATATGTAGGATTCGGTAGGTTATTGTAGGTTTACGAAAAATGCGCAGAAAACAGGAGAAAAACAGAGGATATTTAAGCAGGAATGTTTTAGAAGTTGTTTCCTTTTCTTATACAATACTTTTTTTCTGCGTAATTAATATAACATTTGTCTCTTTACAGCAGCATTCCTTCAATTAATTAAAGGGGTAACGGATTGAACCGGTAAATAAGCCGGCCCTCGATCATCGGGGGTCCGGCTTATTGTCAGATATAGTCTTGCAAGGGTCGTGTAGCGTTAGTCCAAATAGACCGCCTTCCCCGTCTGCGCCGATTCATAGATAGCCTCAAGTATCCGGGATACCACATAGGCCTGTTCAGGAGTCACGACCGGATCTTTATCCTGTTCGATTGCTTCGATCCACTTTCGCAGTTCCACATCCGTAGATTTCTCTTCTTTGCCTTCATAAAAGGCTACTCCCCCGGCACCAAGCTCAATCTCATTCGTGTATAGCTTGCTATGGTTTTCCCCATTAATCCTGAGACCGTTCTTCATGTCCGCTCCCGCTTCGGTTCCGCTTAAGCTGCACTTGGCTTCATCCACATCCAGCGAATTCAGCGCCCAGCTTGCTTCCAGCGTAATGGTCGCTCCATTCTCCATCACAATCATCCCGAACGCAGAGTCTTCCACGGTGAATTTCTTCGGGTCCCAGGGTCCCCAGGCATTGGCAGCGTCTTCTTTTTGTGAGAGCTCATGGTATTTGGTCCCCAGCACAACCTTCGGCTTGTAGTTGTCCATCATCCAGAGCGTCAGATCCAGCGCATGCGTTCCGATATCAATAAGCGGGCCGCCCCCCTGCTTCTCCTCATCCAGGAATACTCCCCAGGTCGGAACCGCTCTGCGCCGGATGGCATGTGCTTTGGCATAATAGATATGGCCGAGCTCGCCAGCTTCACAGACTTTTTTCAAATACTGGCTGTCTTGTCTGAACCGGTTGTCATACCCTATGGTCAGCTTCTTCCCTGTACGTCTCGCGGCTTCAGCCATACGTTTGGCGTCCGCCGCAGTTTTGGCCATGGGCTTCTCACACATCACATGTTTGCCCGCTTCCAAGGCCGCAATGGATATTTCCGCATGCGCATCATTGGGCGTAAGAACATGAACAATATCAATGGAAGCATCCTTCAATAATTCCTGATAGTCCATGTAGACAGCTGCTTCCGCACTGCCGAATTGTTCAGCAGCCGCTTCCGCCCGTTCCTTGATAATATCGCAAAAAGCCACCACTTGAACCTTATCCTGTCTGCTTAAGGCAGGCAAATGCTTCCCGTTCGCAATTCCTCCACAGCCGATAACTCCAACACGATACACTTTGCTCATAGTCTCTCATCCTCACTGTTCATGTATTTTTCGGGCCTTGCGGTATGCAGCCGGGGTCATGCCCAGCCGCTTGCGGAATACCGAATGCAGATAGGTCGCATTGGTGAACCCCTCAGACTCCGCGATGTGTTCGATCGACAGGCTGCTGGCTTCAAGCTTGCTGCACACCGCCTGCAACCGGATCTCTTCAAGAATCCGGCTGAAGGTCTGATCCGGATGGACCTGCTTAAAGATCCGCTGCAGCTGTCTGGAGCTGATATTCAGCTTCTCCGCAACATTCTCCAGCGTCACGGCTGATGAATAATTCGCTTCCATGTACTGAACGGCATATTGATAGCGGTAGGTCAACATATCCCGTACGGGTGCCGCAGCGCCCATCCCGCCTGTATCATAAGCTCTGGTTACCTTCAGCAAAATACTGATCACAAGATGCTTGATGGATGTGTAGTATCCCGCAAGCTTGCCGTCACAGGCTTCATAGGCCTCCAGAAAACACTTCATCGCCCTGTGATAATCCTGCGCAGGGATAAGCGGCAGCCTCCTCAGCTTCTCCACACATTCCTCTGCTTCCGCAACCTCCCATGGATCTGCATCGTCTCTGGGCTTCTCCGCAATATTGACATGCAGACATAACTCCTCCATCGACTCATCCGCATCCGCTTCCTGACGGTGCATGACTCCAGGTCCGGTCAAATAGAGCATTCCCTCCGATAGAGGATACCGCTGATCGCCAAGAATGACCGTTCCCTTGCCCCGCGGGATGAAATGAAATTCAAATTCAGCATGGTTATGGAAATCAATGACCTTACCCGGCGGAAAAGTGGTCAAATGAAACCGGAGCACTGAAATTTCATAATGTCCCCACAGGATGGAGATATCCAGCCGTTCCAGCAAATCCATCTTCTCAAACATAATCTCGAAGGGAAAAGGGCTCATGTTAACCTCCTGCTTGAGCTGCGCTCTGTACCCGGATAAGTGATCCAATCAAGACTTCAATTCGGCTAACCGGACCACCCGTCCTGTCTTCGCCGAGAGATTCGCCGCCTCCATTAACCGGGTAAGCTCGGTTGCCGCTTGAATATTGTCAGAAGCAAGTGTGTTGTTCTGGATGTGTGCGACCCATTGCTGGAAAGCGCTCTCCCGATTGGCCAGCACAGGCGTATCGTTCCAGGAAGCCCCTTGATCTGCCGCTTGGGTACTTCTCACTAGCAGCTTCTCTTCAGGCGTTCCATATAATAGAGTTCCTTCCGTTCCATGCACTTCTATGGTAAAAGGTGAGTAGCTATTCACGAAGCCGGCTTCCACCACACCGATCGCTCCCGAATCGGTATAGAGCGTCGCTACTGCGTTGTCTTCCACTTCCTTGCCCGTCACATATCCGAAGCTCGCACTTACTCCGGTCACCTCTTGACCCAGAAACAGCCTGGTCAGATACATGGGATGACATCCCAGATCAATCAAAGCCCCGCCCTGGCATTGCTCCAGGCTATAGAAATGCTCGGGAAGCCAGTTGGCCGTTGCCCCGTTATGGGATAAACGGACTCTGACATAGGTGATCTCCCCCAGCAGTCCCTGGCTTAGAATGTCTGTAACCGATAACGTATAACCGTCATTTAGCCGTGGCAGGGACACGGTTAGCTTCACTCCATGGCCCTCGACCTCTGAGAGGATTTCGTTCACCTCACTCAGCGTTGCAGCTACAACCTTTTCGGTGAAGATATGCTTGCCTGCTCTGGCCGCCGCAATCATGACCTCCCGGTGCATATGGGTTGGCGCGTCGACAATCACGGCATCGATATCCTTCCGGGCAAGCAGGTCATCCAATGAATCACAGAACGGGACATTCAAGCTCTCTGCCGCCTTCCTGCCCCGCTCCGCATCCTCGTCCCATACCGCAGCAATTTCCGTATCGCCATGCTCCTGAGCCTGCTTCGTATAATCCCAGGCATGTACATGCCAAAAGCTGATCTTGCCAATCCTAATGCTCACTCGCCTGCACCTCCATATACATTATTCTGACATCACCTATAAAGTATCATATAATAAGCAGGATTTTTAGTAGATAAATGCGACATCGATTATATGGAATTACGACATCAGACAGGGAGATCGTATCATCCAGAGATTCAGCCACTCCCGCTGGGTGGACGCAAAAAAGGAGCTCAATATGAGCTCCTTATGTGTTAATTCAAGAACGGAGAGAGAGGGATTCGAACCCTCGCACCGCTTACGCAGTCTAACCCCTTAGCAGAGGGTCCCCTTATAGCCACTTGGGTATCTCTCCAAGTAATGGCTCCCCGAACAGGACTCGAACCTGTGACAACTCGATTAACAGTCGAGTGCTCTACCAACTGAGCTATCAGGGAACATTAACATGAACAAGGATTAATTTATCATGATTCTACAGGTTAGTCAAGCGGGGAGCGAGAGATTATGAGATCGTTTACAACTTGCCCCGGCAATTGACAAACCCTCTGCTTCGCAGGATAGTTAATTCATCTAACCCCAAGGAGGCCGACATGAGTAACAAGATAGAACCACCCAGAATCCCAGATCCCGGGCTGCTTACGCCGCAGGACATTCACACCCTTGCTTCCAAAGACGAATTCAGCCGCTGCCTCATTGAAGGAGCGCTCATTGAATATCAGGAGGCTACCCGGGTAGCCTTCGACAAGACCCTTTTCAAAAACGTCACCATCACGGAATCCTCGCTGCAGCGCATTGAGCTTACCGATGTGATCTTCGACCATTGCGACCTGTCCAATGTAGATTTCAGCGACGCCTTCATACACCGGACCGAGTTCAGGGATTGCCGCTTGATCGGCACAGACTTCACCAGAGCGCGGTTTCAAAATGTATCCATTACCGGATGTATCGGGGAATTCGCGGTCTTCCGTTTTGCCAACTTCAAAGGGGCCTCCTTCGAGCGCAGCTCGCTGGTCAGCGCAGATTATTACCAGTCCACCCTGAAAGACCTGTATTTCTCGGAATGTAATCTGGAGCAGGCCACGCTGGCAGGATGCAAGCTGAAGGGCGTTGACCTGAGCGAGTGCGAGTTCACCGGCCTTCTAGTGGATCTCCAGGATCTGGAGGGCTGCATCATCTCTGCGGAGCAGGCGGCTTCTTTTGCCGGACTACTAGGTCTGGTTATCAAAAATTAAGTAGCCGGACCCGCGCCCGCTTCTAACGCAACCAGCTTCAGCTTGCCGGAGCATTTACCGCAGCGGTAACGCCCGGGATCGGCTCTGCGCTTGCGCAAATATTCGGTGGCACAGGTAATGCATACCAGCTTATACCGGTAAGGCTGCGGCTTGCGGGCCTTGGCTCCCGGCAGGGTCTGACAATACCGGCTGCCGCCGACGCGGGCCAACAGTGTTTTGAAATCGGTATCCCGGTGCATGTAGCCCCGCTTCGCCAGATGCAGATGGTAGTGGCAGAGCTCGTGCTTGATGATTCGCTCCGTCTCCTCCCGTCCGTACATCGCCAGCTGCTGGGGGTTAATCTCTATATTATGGCTCTTGGTAAAATATCGTCCGCCGGTTGTCGTAAGTCTACTGTTAAAGCTCGCCGTATGTCGGAAAGGCACGCCAAAGCTGCTCAGCGACACCTGCTCGATCCACAGCTGCAGCTCTTCGTTGCTCATACTGTTCATAGCGTTCCTTCACGGTCCTCTCCTTAAGAAAATCAGATCTCTACTTGAATTGTAACTTGCCCATGGGCTACACTGTCAAGAAGGAAGACAAGTTCGGAGGGAGAATGAAAGATGCCGAGAATGCGTTACGTAATTATGCAGCAGGATCAGGAACTGCTATTCGTGGAGATGCCGGAGGAATATGCTTACCAGCTAAGCGCCCTCAATCTTCGCCTGAACAAAGAAATCGACAAGCTGACCGCCGAGAATGTTCCAGGACTGCCGCTGGCTGTTGCCGAATGTGACAATCTGGAGCTACTGCGCGAAGAGCATCACCTGGAATCGGGGCTGGCGTACATTAACCGGCTGGAGCGCGCTTTTGCCTCCATTCAAGAGAAGGAGTATCCGCTAATCTCATTACTGACCGAAATCCGGGCGCTCCAGGCACAGCTTGAACAGTGGTATGAAGAAGAGGAAGAACGGGTGCAGTAGCGCCGGTTCCGAGCGGCTTTGTGAAATTCGGCTTGGCTAACCGAAACTAACCGTGCACCTTTGGGCGTATTCCCCCATATGCTATCTATACATAGGAAGCATGCAGAGGAGGGGTACCCTTGCCACAATGGCTTCGCCAACAGCTCATGAAGGCCTATTTCAAGAAGGACTGCCGTCAGATTAGACTGCTGAACGAATGCTGGTTCTTTTACCGGAATACCGCCGATTCCCACGAAATGATGCAGAAGAACGTATAACGGTTATGTCAAAAAAAGCCGCGATCCCCTGAGGGGTATCGTGGCTTTTTGGCGTGAATCCGTCCAAGTCTGCACTGGGCAGCCGGCTTATTTGAACATCGGAAATACGTATTTCACCAGGAAAAACAGAACTCCGAAGGTGATTATAATGTTTAATCGAAACGGCGGGTGCCCGGCCAGGAGCCTTGCAGCTTGCGGACCAGTACAATCTGACCCGTATGATAGGCATCATGCAGAATCAGGCTCATGACCTCTTCGCCCGGTGCATGCCCGGAGCCGCCCCATTCATACGCGCCTTCCTCCAGAGCTACAATAATCTCGCGCAGCGAGGCATGAATCGACTTCAGCTTGTCTACCGCCTGCTGCCAGTCCTCTTCCCCGCTTCCTGTTACAGTGAATGTAGCATCATTGCTCTCCAGATCAGGCAATTTCTCCATTCCCTTGAGCTTACGCAGCAGGCGCTCCTTATAATAAGTCAGGTGATTGACATTCTCCCAGATGGAATTGCCCGCAGCTCCCTCCGGCTTCCAGCTAGCCTGCTCACTGTTCACAGCATCAAGCGCAGCACTAAGCGGCGGCTGCCAATCCTCTACATCCATCACATAATCCCAGTTCTCGACCAGCACATCGCTGATTTTATTTTCCATCTGTATCCCTCCTGTAATTTGTGGGTGTACATGCCTCGGTAACGACCAAACAACCCGAATAAAAGTTACATGAGCAATGTAACATATTTGGCGGAGCGGTTCAAGTAACTAGCATAACTTATTTTTAACTGTTACAATCAAAGGAAAGGTAACGCGAAAGGACAGATGAAGCTTGCTGTGGGTAGATTTCATGAACAGCTATTGGCGGAATTGGCGGACTAGTGACCGGAGCACGGACCAGGACCGGCTGGAGGACCCCAAGTGGCTGGCGGAATGGCTGGCGGAGCACAAGCTGCCGGCGGCAGCTCCTCCCCGGCTGGCGGAGTTGGAGCAGCTCAAAGGACTGCGCGGATTGTTGTGGGACGAGCTACAGCGGCTGGTCGCGGGAGAATCTCCGTCTACAGCGCTGCTTGCGCAGCTCAATGTATACATGAGCAACGGGCCGGTTGTTCGCCGTGTGGTCTGGACGCCCGCAGGTGACGCAGAGATCTCCCTCCAGCCGCAGGGTGCGGACTGGGGGCAGATGATGGCGGAGATTGCCGCCTCTTTTGCGGCTGCGCTGCTGGAGAAGGAGTCCTCTCGCTTCCGCATTTGCGGGAATCCTGACTGTCTCTGGGTCTATTACGACGATACCCGCAACCGCTCGAAGCGTTACTGCGACGACAAGCTGTGCGGGAATCTGATGAAGGTCCGGCGGTTCCGGGCACGCAAAAAAGCAGCGGAGGATGAAGCTGCAAAGGAGTAATCTACACAGCGTTCTGCTGGGTCAGCGGGGTCAGCGTAGTATTTTTGCCGGAGTGCTTGGCCGTATAGAGGAGATTATCGACTTCTTCGAAGAGCGTTTCTTTGGTGGTGCCTTCGGCATAGCTCTTGAGGCCAATGCTGACAGTCACCGCCCCGTTCTCCATCTCTTCATGGAACGTCTCCGAGAGCTGGTGGCGTATCCAATCCATGAGCGTATAAGCCTCCTCGAAGCTCTTCTCGAACAGCAACACCGCAAACTCCTCGCCGCCGTAGCGGGCAGCAATGTCTGCCGCAGAGAGATGGTCCTTGATGATCTGCGCGACCCGGGCCAGCACCAGATCCCCCATACGGTGTCCATATTTATCGTTAATTTGCTTGAAATTATCGATATCCACCAGCGCAAGATGGAACGGGGCGCCCTGGCTGCCGTATTCCAGCGCTTTTTCATAGAATTCGTGAAAAGAAATATGGTTATACAGCCCCGTCAGTGCATCGGTGGTCGACAGCTTGCGGATCACCGCGTTCTCGATCATCAGATCCTGCTTGGCCGTTAAGGTAGCTTCCAGATCGCTCGCCAGCTCACGCCCGTTAATGATAATAATCCCCGCGACCAGTGTGCCGACCAGCAGGAAGAGCGGGATCGCAATCAGATCGAAGTCCGTGAGGTAGTACTTGAACATGTAATCCCAACGATAGAGAATGAAAAACGCAGCCGCCTGCAGGGCAGACGTAAACAAGGTCAGATCCAGCCGAAAAAAGATCGCCGACGCCATAATCGGCAGCAGCATCAACGCCCCGATAATCCGGATATCCATATTCAGATGAATAATCATCATCGCGATAATCGTCCCCGCCACAAACAGCAGCACGAAGGAATACTTCGGTGCCGCAACATCCACCAGCTGCGTCAACCCGACCACCGCACTCATCAGCAGCGTCGGATACAGCAGCACATCATAGTAGAACTCATGCGCTCCCATGGGATACGGCAAACATACAAAAGACCCCAGCTGGGCCAGGAAATGCAGAGCAATCACCAGCCAATACGTATACAGAAACCGCTTGACCCACTTCGCCTGCCGGTGCGCAGAAGTCTCCGAAGGGCCCATGTAATCTCTCAATCTCAACGCTCTCACCTGTTGCCCCCCGATTAAATTCACACATAGGATGTACACATTGCTCCTATTCTAACATGCCAGGGTCCGGGTCGGATACTCACTTGTGGGATATGTACGGGGGGGAAGGGGGAAGCATCTGAGGGTATGAGGGCGATTATTCTTCGTTCGATTTCAATTCATGCTCCTGCATACGGAGCGCCTCCAACGAGATAAAGATTCTCCTGATCGCCGCCGATTTCAATCCATGCCCCTAGATGAGGAGCGACCCTCCACACAACAATTGGGACCTGATCGGCTGGCTATTTCAATCCACACTCCCGTGTAGAGTGCGACCCAGAGTATATCTGGGCACCTATCATGGATTCCATTTCAATCCACGCACTCGTGTAGAGTGCGATGGCGGAAAACAGCATAACCTATGCCTTTCCCATATCGTTTCACTTCATTTCCCATCATACTATATCAGAAGAGTATGAATCACGCCTTGACATATTATAAATATTCTCAATCCTTCAGGGATTCGACAAATTCCGAGGTGCGAAACCCCCGGGGATTTCATGGGAGCTTGGCATTCGCACCGGCTCTCTTTTTCTATTTTAATCCATCGCAAGTAAATATGCATATCTATAAATCTCTCAATATTGTAGCCTTTTTGTTGTGTGCAAGGTATTACATGTTCATCAAGCCATTCGATATAATACTGGTGGTGAAGGTAACTATTTCGAGGAAATACATGAAGAGGAAGGGAATCTGACTCAATGCAAAAACTAATAGTAAGGTCCATAGGTGTTATCGCACTTTTAAGTGGCATAATGGCGTGTAATGATCCCGCTCAACTTCAAACTGCGGAGGCAAAAGCAGCGCCAACCCATAGCCCAACACCATCAGCCAAAGCATATAACATTAATGCACTAATTCCGGCAGGTTGGCACATTCTAGAGCCTGTCCTGGGAGAGAAGGCTATCGCCAAAGGAGATTTGAATAAAGACGGGATCTCAGATCTCGCAACGGTCATTGAGAAGGATACGGTTAAGGACGAGGCGTCTCCACGGTCACTCTTAATCGCATTTGGCGGAAAAAATAATACGTATACCCTATCCATCATCGCCAAAAATGTCATTTTGCGGGCGGATGAGGGCGGAGTTTGGGGCGATCCTTTTGAGAGCATTACTATTAATAGGGGATCTGTCCTGGTTAGCGATTATGGGGGGAGCAACTGGAGATGGTATAACAAATATAGATTCCGGTACCAGGATCAGGATTGGTTTTTGATCGGTTACACGAGCGGTAGCTACTTTACAGGAGCAACCACCATGGATCAAGCGGACGAGGATGACATTAACTATCTGACCGGACAATTTATAGAGCGGCGAACGGACGAACAAGGACATACCACAACGAAAAAAGGAACTCAGAGGAAAAAGCCTTTGATCCGCCTAAAGGAGTTCAACCCGGAAAATTTGCAATAACCGAGGGACCCTAGCGAAACAAAGCGGACAACGCAGCTCTACTCAGGCGTGGTCCGCTTTATTGTGCTAACTAACCATTTTGCCGCTTCCAGAAGGTCTTTCGCAATATAGTCTGGTGCTGCTTGCTCATACCACAGGTGACGGTACTTATTCAAAGACTGCAGCCCCCAGCCTGTCTCTACCAGAATTCTTATGGCCCCCACTGCTGCGGCCGCAAGCATATCGGTTGAACCCACATCGCCAATCACAGCACACCGGGTTAAATCTAATCCATGATCGGTTGCCGCTTGCAGAAGCATCCCAGGTTGCGGTTTGTGGCATACACAGCCGTCTTCAAGCTCATGAGGACATATGTCCGTAACTGTCAAATTCATTCCTAAAGTCTAATTCTGTAGCAAGTCCTTTAGATATGTTGTGTTGGTTCGTTAGGGCGATGATTGGGATTTCATGTTTTTTGAATAATTGCAATGCTTCTAGTGAGTATGGAAATAATTCAAAATCCCGGGGGTGGATGAAATGGCCGTTCCCGCCCAAGGTTCCATCGCGATCGATAAATACAGCTTGAAGGGTCACGCAGACTCACCTCTAGATTGATCATTTACTAATTCCCAGTTAATCATCCCGTTCTCTATTCCAGTTCGTGTAAAATTCAATTTCTCCAGAACTCTGATAGATGGAGTGTTATCGGTAAGGCACTCGGCCACAATTTTTTGGACTTTTTTTGAAGATAAGGCCCTTTCTATAATAGCTCCTACCGACTCAGTGGCTATCCCCTTATTATGCATATTTGGAATAATGCCAAACCCCACTTCTACAATCCCTTGATGATCAGGCTTTCCCTTAAAGCCAATGTCGCCGATAATTTGATTATTATCCGTTAAGGTTACAAACCATACACCCCAGCCCGACAATTCTGGGTCTCCTTTAAGCTTATCTAAATAGTTGATGATATGATTTCTGACAGAATACGTTTCTGATACTTTTATGTAGTTTTCTTGGGTAAAAGCAGTAATGCTGAGTCGTTCTGTCCGGATGTGCATAATAAATTCCTCCTCGTAACTGGCTGCGCATGGAATAATTATACAAACGAACATCTGTAAAAACCAGGTGGAAGTTGAATAAAACTAAACTGCACTGCCCTTAATATGAATGAATTTTTCATCGGCGATAGTCATAGTGATTGGTGTACATTACGAGAATGGGGCGTAACAGAAAGGGACTTTTAATTTACGTGCTCTACACACAATAAAGCTTAGTGAGCAGTAGACGCATACGGCGCAGTAAAGATGATATCTATATAGAGTGAACTGAACTTAATCATCTACCCTGCCGAATTGGCGAATGCCTTGTTCCGAAGGCGTTATGTATCGCTTTATGCTCTATTCTTAAGTTCAGCTTATATAGTAACCTATTTCTCTTTTGGAAGAAGTAATTCTCTTATAAAGGCGCCAACAAAACCAGAAAGAAACACAATTACTACAATATTTAGTGATTTATCAAGTACTGAAGATGAAAAAATTACTCGAAAGCTCCTTGTTATGATGGTTATTACAAATACTAAAGACATAGTAATAAAACCTGCTCGGGCAGATATTTTCAATTCACTCATTCCTTTCGAACGAAGTTACCAAAAAAGTATAAATTTAGTCTAACATAAGATGGCTATGTATTGCACAGTACGAGGACACTGAGCCGTAGAAGTAAAAAGAGCCCGTTTTCAGGCTTCAAAATTTATCTGGATTTTTAATTCTAATGGAGGCTACTTCTCCGCACTTTTTACAAAATGTATAGATAACCGGGGAGCCAAAGGAAAAGGTTTTACCGATCGGCATCACTCTAGCATCCACTGCATTCACTTCACCTTTTACAAAGGTAGTACTTCCACATGCTTTGCAAGTTAAATTCTCTTGATTCATCATATATTAACACTCCCACCAA
This sequence comes from Paenibacillus sp. FSL H8-0332, assembly GCF_037963835.1. Lineage (NCBI taxonomy): Bacteria > Bacillati > Bacillota > Bacilli > Caryophanales > Paenibacillaceae > Paenibacillus > Paenibacillus sp. FSL H8-0332. The sequence goes on along the minus strand of NZ_CP150145.1, from coordinate 999,810 downwards.
ACGTAGTATGTGCCTAGCAGCTCTGTAAGCTGATTAATCATACCGAGGCAGTCTTGCGAATACTCAGTAGTTACAACATCTTGAATGAGCGGCATTGCGAGATAGAGCTTACTCAATACTGCCGTTTCCACTGGAAAAGCAGGCTTTGCCCGCGACACGCGAATTCGCCATGATTCCATGAGTAACTGCTCATACTCTTCCCGTGTGTCTGGATCACTACAAAGCAACTGCTCAATATGCGTATCCGTCATGATCGGCAACTTTGCTGCTTCAATTTCATCCTTATGTACTAAGCGGCCAGCCAGTTTCCTCATTATCGCGTTTACGCCGATATTAGCCGGGGAAGCGTGCATACGGGCTTCTTCCCATATAAGCTCAGTGATACGCTTGCCGGCTTCCAGTGTGAAATGGAGATTTTCATTTCTATAGCTCATCGCTTCTAAAAGTTCCCCAGTCGAAATAGTCAGATAACCGCCGACAAATGCACTTCTGACCCAGGAGTCCAGGTGATCTGCATGAAGAATTCCGTCCTTGTTCCTCAATAGGCTCCGCTTTGATCCATCTATATAGTCCATAACATCAGTTGTACGAATATTCGCACGGGCTAGGATGTCAACGATCTCCTGTGAAAACACGGCCTCCCGAGTCCATTCATGATGATCCACGCCTGGAAGGGATTCTAGTGTATGACTAAAAGGCGCATGCCCGATATCATGCAGCAATGCAGCTGCCCGCAACGTATGATTATCCGGCTCAAAATGCGCTGTAAGCGCAAATACACCCAACGTATGCTGTAAGCGGCTGTAGGTATGGTGGGTATTAATGAAAGAAGCTCCGCCATGCCGAATGTAATGAAGCCGCCGCACCTTCTTGCTTCGGAGCAGCGCTTTTTCTTCATCGGTGAGCTGAATCTGTAACTTCCATAGAGGTTCATAAATTTCATCTAAAGCACCATCAAGTCTTAACCGAAAGTCCATTCCAAGGTTTCCTCCTGGGTTCTCCTTTATTCTTCAACCTCAAATATTGAATCAATGATGATTGGAAGATTGTCTCTAACCGAAACAGCTCCAAACACTGATCGTGCATGGACACCCTTTTCTCCGAAAACATCCAGCATAAGATCAGAACAGCCATTTAACACTTTATGATGTTCTTCAAAATTAGCAAAATTTCAATGATTATACTACCCTATGAGGTAAGGATCAACAATCAGTCTAGCAATGCTTCAATTGCTGACTGTATTTCAAATGGCTCCGTCGTTGTTTCGTATCTACCCTGTACTTGTCCGTTCCGATCGATTAGAAATTTTGTGAAATTCCACTTGATCCCATGCCCTGCGTATAGGTCAGGATACTTTTCTTGCAGGAAATTCTGCATCCATTTACCGTTCACAGTCTGGGTATCGAAGCCTTGAAACGGCGCTTGCTTCGTTAAAAATTCAAATAATGGATGCGGGTTCTGCCCCCTAACCTCAACCTTCTCAAATAACGGAAATGTCACTCCAAAGTGTCCCTCACAGTATTCCTGCACTTCTGAGTTGTTCCCTGGCTCTTTCTCATTGAACTGGTTACAAGGAAAACCGAGGATTTCAAAACCCTGCTCTCTGTGATTGTCATAAAGCTTCTGAAGATCAGCGAATTGGCGAGAATAACTGCACTTACTGGCTGTGTTTACAATAAGGAGTACTTTTCCAAGGTATATTGATAAATCAATGGTCTTCCCGCTAATCTTGGTTACCTGAAAATCATATATAGACATCAGATCATTCCCCTTCGTTATGATAAACACATCATAGGTTGTTATCTCTTATTGGTCTAATATATAGATGCAATTATATTTATAGGAAGAATCAATATACCATCCGCAATCGAATACTAATTCGTGGTCATACGCTTATTTTCTGAATCTTCGAGCGGGATATATAATATACCGGACCCATTATTTCGATTTTGCCGTCTTTTACACGAATCGCGCTCTCCTGCTCTGCCGCATATACATCGATCTCCTCCGATAAGGGGAACAGGTAGCCTTGAACGAACGAGGTGTAGTCGCGTTGCGAGTGTGATTCATAGGCAAAAGGATCAAAGCCCAACCCATTCTGAATCGTATCTATTTCAACTGTATGGGCGGCGTTACGCGAGGTTACCCATTTGGCAGACATGTTCAATGCACCGGCGCTGGCCCCCAAGATAACGGCTTTGCTGTTCTTAATTACATCCGTTAATTCATATTCCGCCAAAACCTTGTTCTGCTGAACAGGATCTCCGCCGCTTAAAAAAATGACCGAAGCGTTCTGAATCCATTGCCGGGCCTCTTCCTTCTGCATGCGGTAATCGATGAAATGATACTTATCAAACATAAGATTAGCCTGTTGGAGCCATGTCCATTCCGTTATATCCTCAAAGTTAATCTGCATGTCTTCATAATTAGACGGTTGAGCGCTAATCATAACAAGCGATTGTCTGTCTTGTAGATCCTCCTGCAACCACTTAACCAGCTTTTCTGGGAAAAAATCATTAAACCAACTGAAATAGTAGTGAGTACTCAAGCTTCATTACCTCCATATGTATGATTTGCCCCGTTAAAGCAGTTTAATTTAGCTTCAGCTGTCAGCATGGCGCTGGTAAGTCTCCGATGATTCCCGTCATGCCGGGCAAGTGTTCTGAAATACAGGCTGCGCACCATATTTTTCCCGTTCACTCTGGCAACTCTCTGTGCGCGTGTATCCGGCCATTCCGTACACTGCGCCAAGCTATGAATCCAGTCGGCAATCTCCTGCTGTGGTAGCAGCGATTCACTGATCATCGTGTCCACAACGTTAGCCATACGTTCGTCTTCCTCCTCGTCAAAAATCCGGACACCGTTATGCAGCATTCCTGTAATCGCCATAAGCACCTCGTGCTGCACCTCAATGTCACTTTCCTTATAGCGGATCAGCTCCTCCAGGGCATCTGCCCCGTGAGCTGCGGCATGAGCCCAGCCTTCGGCTGCCAGATAACCGCGCAGGTCCTTCTCCTCCTGATAGTAGCGAAGCAGCGAGCGCTTTAGATGCTGGAAGTCTTTTGGCGTCAAGAATGGTTGAATCCTGTCCCGTTGCATAATAAGAGCGATCGGCAGAACCGCGAATGCCCTGGTGAGTACGCTGTGGTCATCCACGCTTCCAATACGGTAGAACAAATACCGGTCGTCCATCAGGACAGTCAATAGATGCCGCATTTCCTCATCTGTGAACTTCTTATCGCGCTTCAGCCATATGTAAAAGGTAGAATAAATATGCTCACGAAGCTCAGGCTCCGGGTCACCAATATGCCGCAGCATCAGATCGGTAAAGTCTTGGATGCTTTCTCCCTCTCGCAGGATATACTGTTCTTCCTCCAATCTGTGCAGCTTGTGTATCAGTTCTGTCCGCGTGTCCTTCGTACCCCGTTCATTGACATCTTCGTCCAAAATGCAGGCTTTCATCTAGTCGGTTCACTCCTAACCTAGCTATAACGGCATTATGTATTTCTCCCGCCGATATCCCTACTATAAAACACAATGACTGACACCAGGGCGTCAGTCATTGTAGGATAGAAGCATATTTTGCATATATTGCTGCAGCTCCGCCCGTAATTCACGAGGCTCCAGCAGCTCGCACTCCTTGCCGAAGCTTAGAATGAATTTCAGCAGGCCCTCCTCATGAGGAAAAATATCCGTAACGAGATAGAAGCCATCTTCACCCCGGCTAATCTTCTCTTTCTCAAAATACTCGGTAAGCTGTGCGCCAATTCGCGAAGTGAATCTGAGCACAACCTGTATGCCCGCCTGCGAATAATTGTGATCAATGACCTCGGCAATCCGCGCATCCGGCACATCTCTTTTTGCAAAAGACAGCCCCAGCTCCAATTGCCTGATCCGCACAAGCTTGAATCTGCGGTAGTCGTTTCTGACCCGGCAGAAGCCGATCACATACCAATGGCCGTGACGAAAGTCAATCCAGCCCGGCTCGACCGTTCGCTCCAGGTATTCCATATCCCTGTTGATATAATCGAACACCAGCACCCTGTTATCCGTGATGGCCTTGCTGATGATCCCAAGGTACTCTTTAATCTCCTGTTTCATACTGAAATGGGACAACTCCAGAGTCAGCTTATCCTGATTGGACTCCCGCCTATAGGTATGTTCGACTTTTAGCAGAATGTCATTAAAAGCTTCGTTCCGGCCAAACAAGCCGTGTAAATTCTTCATTACAGCTACAAACGTATGAGCTTCATCCCGGTTTAAAAAGAGGCTGCTTATATTATAGCTGTCCATAATATAGTATCCTCCGCCCTTACCGCTGGTTGATGCAACTGGTATGCCGGCTTCGCTTATTTTCTCAATATCCCGGTAGATCGTCCGCAAGGATACCTCGAAATGCTCGGCAAGCTCCTTGCCCGTTACCGTACCTTGACCGGAGATGATCAGCAGCATGGAGAGTAATCGATTGACTCGCATGATTGGTGTGTGACGCTAAGGAACGTCTCCTCCTCTGGGTGGGATTTATGTTAGCTTAATCACTTCATTGAGAGCTTCAGCAGAATAAGTCTGTTTGCCCCCTATGGTACGGTGGCTTAATTCCGCTTATATCATGATATGTCTTCGTTCAATGCCAGCCACTGCACCGCCAACCCGAACCTGATTGATTTCACCGCTCTCGCTTAGGCGAAGTCCTGCCCTGATCTCAGAAGGACAATCCATCGAATACCCTTGCCTGAACATGACATTCTCTACTTCCCGCAAGGATCGTTGGCCATGTTGGTACAAATAGCTGAGCAGGGCACCGTTGGATGTTCCTGTCGCGCTCTCCTCGGGAATATCGTACAGCGGCGCAAAATTCCGGCATTCCGCAGCAGCATCGTCTGGAGTATCCATCGTGAATAGATGATATCCAACTACATCATATTTTTCGCTGATGGCGGTTATGGCATCAAAATTTGGCTGAACCTTATTCAAGAGCTTCCTGCTGCGGATCGGGATCATAATGTCCCGCAGTCCCGTCGAAACAATCTGGATGGGCAACCCGGTTTTCAGATCCCCGGCTTCCATCCCCAAAGATGGGGCGATTTCCTCACAGGATATCTTTTCAAGAAATTGTGGTAACGCCTGTGACAAATAAACAAGACCCTCGGAGCTAATATCGACATCCAGAATCCCCGCCTTAGTTTCAATCGAATAGGAGGTCCCTGCCTTTGACAAACCCAGCGAATGCATTAGCCCAAACGCAGCAATCGTGGCGTGTCCGCACAGATCAACTTCGCTGGCCGGGGTGAAATAGCGGATTTTGTAATCCGCAAGCAGGGATTTTTCCATAAAAGCCGTCTCCGAAAAGCCAAATTCCTTCGCTATGAGCTGCATTTCGGCAGCATCCAGAGAAAGGCCATTCTCCAAGACAACACCTGCTGTATTACCGCCACGCCCCCCTTTCGCAAACGCATTTAACGTATACACTTCCACATTCATGTTCTGATCGTCCTCTCTTTATCTTCGAAAACTGATGTGCGTAACCGCAATCTTCTCTCTATAACGTCTTAATAGTGCCATTCTTCTTTTGCAAGCAGAACAGTTAATTTCTTGCCCATCCTTTCGCCTGCTCCCGGACCAATGAGAGAAATGCTGCCGCCGCCGGCGACAATGCCTCCTGCTTCCGGGTACAGACGGCAATCGGATTTAGCAGCGAAGTGCCGTTAACCATCACACGCTCCACTTCCCCGCGTTCCACATTGTCCCTTACCGCCAGGGAGGAGATGAAGATGGCTCCGTAGCCCGCGATGACGGCCCGAACCATCTCGTTCACCCCATTAAATTGTAGACCTACCTTGGGAGGACTCACGTTCAAAGCCCTACATAAAGAGAAGAGACGCTCCCGGGTAGAACTTCCCTCTTCACGCAGAATGAAGGGAACCTTCATCATTTCCGCTAAAGTAATTTCCTTTCCGCCGTATGGATGGTTTTTCGGGACGATGAACCAGAGCTCATCCTCCAGAAGCTGCTCCCATTCAATACCCGGTTGCTCCTCCCAGCCGCCTCCATATACGGCTACCTCGGCATCGTACTGTAGCAGACCCTCCACCGCTTCCCGAGAATTCGCAGTATTCAAGACCACCTCCACGGAAGGATGCTCCTGCTTGTAGAGTGCCAGCCATTCCGGCAGCAGCAGATTGGCGGGCAGATAGGTGGCGACAATCCGCAGGATTCCGCTGAACCCGGCCTTGTATTCACGGACTGCCTCATCCAGCTCACGCTCCAATGCAAACAATCGTTTGGCATGACTGGCCAGCATCTGTCCCGCATCGGTCACTAGAATGCCACGCCCCTTGGGGGCTAACAGCTGTATGCCTAATTCCTTCTCCAGGTTGCGTACCTGGGCCGTAACCGCAGGCTGGCTGATCCGTAGTTCCTCCGCAGCACGGGTGACTCCGCCTTTTTCAGAGATGGTGTGAAATATTTTAAGGGCATGAAGATTCATAAGATGACCTGCCTCCTACATCAAAATTGATGAAGAACGAAATTATATATATTTTTCTGATGAATCATTATGCTTTATTGTAAGGATAAAGGAAAATTTTCACAAGATTAAATAATTTATCGATGAAGGAGAGAATTTCATGAGCAAAACAAAAATCGTCTGTACCATCGGCCCCTCCAGCGAAAGCCTCGAAATGCTCCGTAAGCTGATCGAAGCCGGTATGAATGTCGCCCGCCTGAACTTAGCTCACGGTGAGCTGGAGGAGCACGCAGAACGCATCCGCCATATCCGGGAAGCAGCCAAGGAACTAAACCAATATGTGGCCGTCCTGCTCGACATCAAAGGTCCGGAAATTCGTATCGGCAAAATGACTTCGGACTACGCGGAATTAGTACCAGGTGAAGCCGTGGTTCTGACCACAGAGGAAGTGCTCGGAACGAAGGATCGCATCCAAGTCACCTACAAGCAGTTGCCCCAAGATGTGCAGCCCGGTAGCAGTATCCTGATCGATGACGGTCTAGTCCGTTTGGAGGTCGTAAAGTCCGAAGGTACCGAGATCATCTGCCTCGTTAAGAACGGCGGCAAGCTGAAGCCGCGCAAGGGCGTCAACGTTCCCGGCATCAAAACCAGTCTTCCAGGCGTAACAGAGAAGGACATCCTGCATATCAAATTCGGTGTTGAGCAGAATATCGACATCATCGCTCAATCCTTCGTCCGCAAAGCTGCAGATATTCTCGAGATTAAACATATTCTGAGTAAACACAAGGCCGACCATATCCAAGTCATCGCCAAAATTGAAAATGACGAGGGCTTGGAGAACCTGGACGCCATCCTGAGCGTAGCCGACGGACTAATGGTTGCCCGCGGCGATCTGGGCGTGGACTTGCCGGTGGAAGATGTGCCGCTGGTTCAAAAAGACATGATCAAGAAGTGTAATCTGGCCGGAAAACCCGTTATTACCGCCACTCACATGCTGGAGTCCATGCAGATGAACCCGCGTCCGACCCGTGCAGAAGCAAGTGACGTTGCCAACGCTATCTTCGATGGTACCGATTCCGTCATGCTGTCTGGTGAATCTGCCGCAGGTAAGTACCCGCTGGAGTCCGTCGAGACTATGGCCCGCATCGCCGCCCGCGCTGAGTCCGTCCTGGGGAGCTACGGCCGCTCCAACTGCAAGAGTAACGAGACTGGCACCAACGTGACCAGCGCCATTGGCGAATCCGTTGTTCGCACTGCCCTCGCGCTCTCCGCCAAGGCTATTCTCGCCCTGACCGAAAGCAGCTTTACCGCCCGGATGATCGCCAAGCACAAGCCCGCTGCACCGGTCATCGCCGTATCCACTAAGGAGAGCGTGCTGCATGCCCTTTCCTTGACTTGGGGTGTAATTCCGCTGCTCCGCGACGAGTCTGCTTCCAGCACAGATGCAGCCATAGCAACCGCCGTTGAACTAGCAAGGTCAGCCGGATACGTACAAAATGGCGACTTGGTCCTCATCACCGCCGGTGTCCCTGCAGGCTGTACCGGAACCACTAACCTGCTGCGGGTTCACCGAGTTGGGGAAGGGGATTTGAATATGGATGGAAATTCAGATTTAGCAGCGGTACAGCGGAGAACGGACGAACATGGACCTACCACAGCGAAGAAATAAAGCGGGGGCCACTGTCTTGCTGACTACCTTTTCACCGGATTAAAAATTCAACTCACAATCCTTATGCTCCCATACATCAAATAGGTTCCCATCCAGATCCTCAAAAACAAAAAACTTGCCGTAAATACCTTCATCGCTAATGGGTCTAGCCGTAACTCCCTCAGATGTTAGCCTCATATGCAACGAGTCAATATCATCTGTAAAAAATGTTACAACCCACCGGGGCCGTCCATTCACCTCAAAAACCGCTCTAGTGTCATTATCAGATTCAACTAGATCTATGATTGGACGGTTATCCCGGAATAAGCTTAGATAGTTTCCTCTATCGTTTCTAATGTTGAAGCCAAAGTGATGGACAAACCACTCTGCAGATTTTTTTATATTTTTAACCGGAATTACATTATATGCGATTCCTAATATTTTTCCGTTTACCATACTATCAATCCCCAAAATTTATTTTTCTTTTTCTAATCAGTACCTCAAGAATTACAAATTATGTACAACCAAACTCGTTCTGCACAGTAATGAACTAACATCCCAGTTATCGTAAAGAGCTAATCTACTACGACCCTATCGCCCTTACTTATAGGTTGAGAAATCACAAGAAATTCTATCTCATCATTTGACTTGTTGAACATTTGATGAGTTACCAACGGAGCCACTTCTACTCCCTCTTGTGAATTGAGTGTAATCTCATCGCCTTCAATCTCAAGGGTCGCTGTACCAGTTAAAACAAAGAAAAATTGACGTGATTGCTGGTGATAGTGCTTTACTTCAGAAGTATGTGCCGGCATTTTTTCATGAATCACACTTAAATCTTGATTCTTTACTAAATGCCAACCATCGCAATTGTCGCCCCAAATATAGTGTTCAGCACTGTGTTTACTTATTTTCATTTTTGTAGCTCCTCTCACGATAATGAAGTAATTTTAACATGATTTTATTAAGCAAACCTTACTCCAGCCTATTAGAACCGCGGATTGCCCCCGATCAAATCTTTGGTTATTGGATTAAAAAACATTGTAATCGGTCCCAGTAGGCCGTTCATTTCCGTATCAAGTTGAACGGATACAACAACATCTAACTTTCTGTCATCCATCCAATAGCCAACGTTTTTTCCAGACTCTAGGATCACTTTGGCTTTCTCTTTCGGCGTGGTTAAAGTGCTTCTTTCCTTGTCTGAGATTTGGGCCCAAGCTAGATTCCGAAATTCATCTTCATTTTTAAGTTTGTCATAGTGGAAGACATAATAGTACCAGCCGCCGCCTAGATTCTTATAGTCATTCACATAGTTGAATTTCGAAGGATCCCCTTTGGCCATCTCTGGTAGGCTGAGGTAGGTTATGCCTTGTTGATACAAGTTGTCTTCGGCATCAAACAAAAAGTCAATACTTTTACTAGGGGCATCATTTAAGGAGGATATCCTCTTTACAATACCTTCTCGAAACAATGTTTGAGCGATTTGTTGAATTTCAGGGTCCTGGATGTTCTCGATGGAATAATCTTGTTGAAGTATGACAGGCCGAGTCTGGAACACTTTTTCATTCTCTAACAGATAACGGCCTAGAATATCAAAATCTTCACGACGGTTTTCAAAATATTCAATAACCCTAGTCTCTGGACGCTTCAACACTTCGCTAACGTTCAAGGGAATAATGAAGTCACTTGCCGTAACATGCTCCGTGCTCTTGCTGTTCAAGCCAGCACATCCGCATACCGCCAATGCCAAACAAATTACAACTGAAATGAATTTCATCGGCCAAAGATTCATATTGCGGCCCTCCATTAAGACAAGAGTTGTGAATTTATGTCACGAAATGGCTTCTAGGTGGTGTTGTAACATTGATGCTCACCTTAGGTATGACGGTTGCAGGGAGCGGGCTTCCTGTATATGATTTCTTCAGTTTCTCTATGGTCAGTATCTATGTGTTCTCGAAATCTACTCTCATTAAATGTAGTTATACCTGCTTTTGTATGCTGCTGGTACCAGGCATCATAAGTGTTCCCGTGTTTTTCAATACCTACTACGCAAACCTGCCCGTAAACTCAGTGAAGTTATCCACACCAGAGCAATATGTACAATGAACTTTACTCCTCAACCTCAAATATCGAATCAATAATGATGGGAAGATTGTCTCTAACCGAAACAGCTCCAAAGACTGAACGGGCATGAATACCTTTTTCTCCGAAAATATCCAGCATCAGATCGGAACAGCCATTAAGCACTTTATGATGCTCTTCAAAACTGGCGACCGCATTAACAAAGCCCTGAATTTTAACGACCCGTTTCACTTTATCCAGTGTATCTAAAGCTGTTTGTAGTACAGCCAAAATCTCAATCCCCGTTTGCCGGGCAAACTCATAACCTTCTGCGGTGGTATACTCCTGACCTAACTTACCTTTAGGCGTACCAGCAGGCCCCTTGCCTGAAACGAACAACAACCCGTTCACTTTTACGTAATTTGCGTATTTGGCTGCCGGTTCGCTTGCATGGGGGAGAACGATTCCTAATGTTGCTAATCTACTAGCCACTGTTTGATCAGCCATTTTTCAATCTCCTCACTCATTAGATTTGGAAAAATTAAAGCAAGGTATCAGGGTGTGCCGTACTTCTCTACAAATTCTTTGATTAATTCATCCCTTTTTTCTTTTCCAACAAGAATCCAAGTTTCATTTTGAAGCCGAGTTGATATTAACATTTTTGCAGTATTAATCCTTAAATTTTTACCTAAAGGCGTTAAGGCCAGAGAACAGAAAAGTATAACCAGGATTGCAATTCCTAAAACCGTTCATTTTAAATTCATGATTCTTCCCTTCCTTCGTATGCCGTTCTATGTACTTAAGCAAGTAAAGTCAAAGATATTAACACTTTAAACCACAGCGGTTCCCTAATAAATTGATAATACATGAATTTTAACGCTTTCATGGCATCCTATCCTCTACGTTTGTTCAGCCTATCTTATCGCAGAGAACACCGAATCAGGTTCTACCACCGCTTAACCCAAATTGGCTCCAGGTTAGAGTAACCCAAGGCTTGCAGCAGCTCCCAAGCGTTCTTTATCGTATGCTGCTTTCCTTTGCGCCACAATTCAGGCTGTTCCCGTTCTATGTAATGTATTATCTCGGAAATATGCCCCGGTTTGCCTAGATGAATGGTGGTATGGGAGTTGTTTTTGTATGCTGAAATATCATAAAACTCCCAGGAGGTGTGACGATCCTCTTCAGGTGGAGTGACTGCGAAAATGAGCGTGATTTTTGTGGTTTTATCTTCCTTGGGTGAAATATTTAACGTGAGGCGGGAACCACCCACATGCCAGTATACAAAAGGCCGGTCTTGGACGGTTAGCTGTCTGATCTGAGTTTTTACCGTAGGACAATCCCCCTCATTATATCATTGTTGCTCTTAACATATTAAGGAATCACCGTCGTCCCAATCCCATTAGTAAATAGGGTATCTATCAGCTTGACCAATTCTTCCGACGACAGATCTTTGTCATTCCGTATCCACAGGCGAAACATCGACATTAGTGTGGATATGTAAAACTCAATGATATAGGGTGTTAAAGCTTCATTTGCCGGAAGGTCGACAATTAATCGCTCAAAAGGAATTTCTCTTTTCAGATGTTCGATAAAATGAACAGAACCATAGTCGCCCAAGAGGGCTTTCAGGATTGAAATTTCCTCTGCATTCTCCAGGCATTGAAGTGCATCTTGGAAGGTATGTGTGGAGAACTCTCTGCTTGCCATTTCCTCTTTAATGGATCTAAAAACACGCTCTTCCACGTAATCCAACAACTCATAGATATCCGTAAAATATTGATAAAAGGTACTGCGGTTATATCCTGATCGCTTAGCGATCTCTTGGATGGTTATTTTTTCAATGGGTTTCTGGCTATATAAATCGCAGAATACATTGATGAAGGTTTGTCTTGTTTTATCCGTAATTTCAGGTTGCTTATTCATTATTGGCCTCCAGGTTCTGTACACCGATTACACGACAGATTTTAAAAATCTGATGGTTGATGGTCCTATAGCGCTTCTATACAATAAATTATACAACACGTTGTTGGATAATCAACAAGGATTAATATATAGGCTCAGGAGGCTAATATGAGAATTTTATTTTTCGGCAGAGGTGTCATATCGGTCCAGTATGCTTGGGCGATGGAACAGGCAGGGCATACCGTGGAATTTTACGTTAGAGAAGGGAGGAAAGAAACTTTTGGAAGCAGCATTAAGCTTGAAATGTGGGACGCACGAAAGGGGAAGCAGCTCATAAAAGAAAGCTGGAACGTCAAACTCCATGAGGAAATTCGACCAGATTATGATCTCATCATTGTGAGTGTCAACACGGAGCAGCTTCCGGCAGCAGCACAACTATTATCGACTACTGCCGGGAGCACGCCTATCCTCATCTTCAATAACCTTTGGCAGGATTTGAAATCATCGATCTCGCCCCTGTCTATGAACAATGTGGTCTTTGGATTCCCGGGAGGCGGCGGTGGCATTGAGGACAACAGGCTTAGAGGCGGCTTTTTAAAAATGCTGTTTCTGGAGCAGCCACGGGCAGGCACTGAAGCTATTAACAACAAGGTCAAAGTGCTATTGGAAAGTGCCCATTTTAAAATTCGTTGGATCAAGGATATGCAAAACTGGCTATGGAATCACTTTGCCATGAATGCGGCGATGGAGACCGAGGTGTTGAGACGGGGAAGTTTTCCGGCAATCTTGGATCATAGCGACTCCTTCGCAAATGTTGGCAGGAATATGAGGGAGATTATCCCGGTAATAAAAGCCAGAGGCGGAAAAGCTGATGCGACTTCTCTGCTGCTGACTAAGATCCCGCCGGCACTTCTCGGCACACTGTTTAACAAGCTGGTTTTTGCAAAGAGCAGCTTGCCGCGCCTTTTCATGGAATACAACAATAGCAAAGCAGGCTTTGCGATACATGAAGTTGTGCGGGAAGCGAAAAAGTTAGGTATAGCTTTGCCTCGGCTTGCTGCGGCTTTGGAAAACAGTGGACAACACAAAGTAGAGGTATCAGGATAGGAGTGGTTTAAGCTATGTATTGAAACAGAGTAATTCTGAGTTCAATCCACGCACTCTACACACGTAGAGTGCGACTGCATCCAAATTAACAAATACATAAACACAAAACACTGCAAATAAGCCGGACCGCATACTTATGAATGCAGGCCGGCTATCTCTGTTACTTTAACTTGACTAGGGCCTCGGTATGGTGCTCTCTCTCGCTCTCCCAAGTGGACTCAGAGGGCCTTATTTCGCGAAAAATCCAATTTTCCCAGCATTCGCGGACTACAGGGCTGTTATTGATGGATATGCCGCCTGAAAACGCCTCGCAGAGAGACAATAAGCGCACTACAGTCCGCCTAGCCGCAAAAAACAAGGTTTGTTTAAAAATAACGGCCCTCAGGTCCGCGAAGGAGCATGGAGCAGCAGAGTTGGGTAACCAGACGGGTTCGCTCCCTCAACAAGCGTATTTCTCAGGAGCCTTACGCCGCCGCCCCTCCAATCCCCCCACGAAGCGCCTCATTCCGCCCCCGCTCCCCCATCAAGCATTCATCAACACCTGAATGCGCTCCACATCCTGGCTGAATTTCTTCGCCAGGCGGGCTTTGCCGAGGTTGGACTTCACGATCTTCTGCATCCGCTTGTCATCCGTTACTGCGAACTTGGCGAGCATGCGGAAGCCTTGCTCGGGGGCGCGTTCCACAAAGACGCTGAGTGCGTACTCCAGACCTTTGGAGAGGACACGGAATTCTTCCGCACCGTAGCGGGTCTGACCGGCGGCAATCTGGTCCAGGATCTCCTCGGACAGCTCCAGCGCATACAGGACATTAGCCTGCTCCTTCAGCATCGGCGGATGAGCCAGGGCAGCGACGAAGGCCCGCTGTTCCAGCGCGTTAGCCGTGCCTTTCATGCCGTCGAACAATGCCCGGAGCACGCCGAAGTCCTGCTCCCCGATGCGCTGCAGCGCCATCGCTGCCGCCTCGCGCATCCGCCAGCGGGCATCGTTCATCGCCGCCCGGCAGCGCTCCAGAATGATCTCCTGGCGGGCAGGCTCCGCATAGCGGTAATAGCTGCCCATCGCCTGGAGCGCGCAGAACGGCAGGAACTCGCGGGGATCATCCGTAGGCGCTTCCGCCTCTGTCTTGCCCGTCCACTGCACAAGCAGCTCCCAGGCTTCACTTACGACCCAATCCGACGCGAAAGCATCCGCGAAGGTGGAAGCTGCGCCCAGATTCGCCCGCGGTCCCGGCAGATTCGACTCGCCGAGCAGACGCTGCTCCAGCTCCGCATACTTCCCGGCCTCCTGAAGATCGCCGTAGAATACATTTTTACTCACTTTACTGTTCATTTCAGTACCCCTCCATCATTTTGGAAAAGCCATCTTGATCTGATCCTCGCAGAACTCCTTACATACATTGTTGCCCCAGAACAACCCGTGGAAACGCGTGAGCGCAATCGTGTCCTCGCGGATCTCCACCAGCCCTTCCTTCACGAACTTGTCGAACAGCTCCGGGAAATGCTCCTCCGGGAAAACGCCGAATTTGCGGCGGAACTGCTGGCGGTCAATCGCTGTACGGCGCAAGCCCATCGCCAGGAACTGGTTGGGCAGATCCTCTGCCTTCACTTCGTAGCCTAAAGCAATGGGGAGGTCGCCGGATGTAATCTTTTTCACATATTCAGGGAGTAATTTAACATTCTGGTAGGCATAGCCGCCCACATCACCGAACGCACCCAGCCCCACAGAGAGCAGGTCCAGGTAATCGTCGAAATGCTTGCGGCTATACACATGATGGCCTCCCGGCCGGACGAAATCATACGTGGATTCCACCGAATAGCCCTGAGACTCCAGATAACGGCAAGCCTCTACATACATCTGCTGCTCCAGCTCAAGTCCGCCGCAGGCCGGAAGCTCACCGCTGGCAATGCGCTTCGCCAGACCGAAGCCGGGAATGATCTTCAGCGGAAATAGTGTGACATGGCCGATCTCCAGCTCCACTACCTTCGCCAGATCCTCCAGCCATTCCTCCATTGTCTGACCCGGCAGATTGTACATCAGGTCCAGGCTGACGTTCGCGATACCCGCCTCTCTGGAATCCTGAATACTCCGCAGTGAATCCTCACCGGTCTGAAGCAGCCCGAGGCGTCTGCCCAGCTCATCGTTGAACGTCTGCACCCCGAGACTGATCCGGTTCACCCCAAGCGCCTGAAGCAGCTTCAGCTTGGCAGCGGTGAACGAGGCGGGATTTCCCTCGAATGTGATTTCTTCGATATTATGCATAGGCAGTGTAGCTTGTAGCTGCTCGAAGAGTGCGGTGATCTCTTCCTCGTCCAGCACGCTGGGCGTCCCGCCGCCGATATAGAGCGCCTCCACTGAGCAATTGCGGATCTGCGGCGTCATCCCGTACATCTCCAGCTCGCGGAACAGCGCAGCCAGATAATCCTTACGGGCTCCCTGCTCATTGAACGCCTTGGGGTACGGGCAGAACGGGCAGATGGAGTCGCAGAAGGGAATATGTACATAGACCAGCTTGGAGCTTGCCGCGGCTTGATTCAAGTTCATGAGAGACGGCAGCTGTTTGCTGTCCTCTGGCGACACCGGAGTGTTCCCCATGGGATAATGCCCTATCCCGATCTCCCGGAACGGGTACACAGGCTTGTTCATTCTATCAAGTCCTTCCTCCAATTGAATTCATAAGCATATCCTTATAGATGTGGCGTGATACGGACAGGGCATCGGTGAGCAGGTCAGCGCTGTAGTCCTTGGACTGGTAATAGGCCGGAAAAAGCAAGTTATCCTCAGCCTGGATCACCTGCTCCTGTAGAGCGATATTGTAGAGTGCGGTGTGAGGGTAGACACGGATGCCTTGGCTGGCCAGAATATACACAGGGTTCAGCTGATTGACCATCTCTACCGTCTCCTGCACCGTCTCCACATTCTCTCCCGGACCGCCGAACAGCAGCGATACCGAATAGGGAAGCTGATAGTGCTCCAGCAGGCGTCCCAGCTCAACAAGCTGCTCCGGGGTGAATTGCTTGCCCATCCGCCGAAGCATCTGCCGCGAACCCGAGTCGGCCCCGATGTCTACGAAGCGGCAGCCGGTCTCCTTCAGCGAGCGGATCAGCTCCTCAGTAATATGGGCCGGAGTCAGGGCGCAGCTCCATTCCAGCGAGGGGCTTGTGCGGCTGATCAGCCTGCAGAACTCCACCGTCTCCTCCACCTCATGATTGAACACCCCGTCTACAAAAGTAATATTATGCACCTGATAGTCATTCTCCAGGATCTTCATATCTTCGCTGAACTGCTCCGCAGGAATCCGGCAGGCGCCGGAATTCATGTAGCCCTCCGAGCAATAGATGCAGTGCCGGCTGCAGCCTCTGGAGGCCTGATAGCCCATCGAGGCTTTTTTGATGCGGGGGTTTGGGATAAAATACTGCGGAGCGAACAGCGGCTTAGGCGGAATACGGCTGTACACCGGATGATAGGCGGGATCTGCATTACGTACCGTACCTGTCTCCGGGGCCTGCCCCCGCTCAATCTCACGGGCCAGCCGCACCGCTTCCGCTTCGCCCCCGCTCCCCTTGATGCCGTAATCCGCCCCCAGCTCCTTCACCAGCTCGCCCGGCATCACCAGCATTGCAGCCCCGCCAAGCAGTACCTTGGCTGAACTGCAAGTACGGCATACCTGCATGACTTGCTGTAAGAAAGAGAGATAGCTCTCCGGCTGCTGGATCACCTGATTATCGATATTGCGCACCGAGAGGCAGATCAGATCCGCTCCAGTGACCCGCAGCTCCTCGCGGAGTGCCTCCAGCGGCTCAGCCACAAAGGCCAGATCCAGAAAGCGTGTCCTGAATCCGGCAGCGGTCAGAGCCGAGTAGACCATTCCCGCTCCGACGGGAAGGACCGGCAGCGGCTTCAGCAGTGTATTCGTAGACACCACCAGTATTCTCATGCTTCACTCCACCCTGTCTTCCTCATTCAAATGAACATCCAGTCCGGGTTACGCTCCCGGTACGGCGCACAGATGCTGTTCGCCTGCTCTAGACTCAGCTGCGGGGACATGAAGAACTTCGGATGAAGCAACTCATCCGGCTCCGGCGAACCTACATAACTGTACATATCGGTGGACGGCAGAATACGGATGCCGAACAAGCCGAAGATGCGCTGCACCGCAAGCTCCTCCATCAGATCCAGCGTCTCGTGCAGGGTCTCCGGCGTCTCCTCCGGCCCCCCGATCAGCAGGCAGAAGCTGAAGTCCAGCTCCTGATCGCGGCAGAGCTGGACCACTGTCCGGATCTCGGCCTGCCGGAAGTTTTTCTTGAACGACCTGAGGCAGATATCGCTGCCTGAATCAATGCCGAACTCCACCTCCGTACACCCCGCCTGCTTAAGCAGACCGGCAAACTCGGCGGTGAAGAACCTCGGATTCAGGAAGCAGCCCCAGGATAACGGTAGTGTCCGCCCGATCAGCTCCCGGCAGATCTCTTCGGCATGCTCCAGCGGATAGTTGAACACACTGTCCACGAAATCAAAAGAACCGATATCATACTGCACCACCATCTGCTCAATCTCATCGGCAATCCTCTTAGGCGACCGCAGGCGGACGGCCCGGCCCTCCAGTGACGGGTAAGCACAATAGGTGCAGCTTAGCGCACAGCCCCTTTTAGTCAATACATTATGGCGGACTCTCCGCTCCACATCATAGCTGTGCAGAAATCCGCTGCGGCTGGGGAAATACTCCTGATCCAGCTGCTCAGGCGCATACGGTGACCAGTAATTCCATTCCCCGGCCCTTGTCCTGAACATGAGCCCGCTTACTGCGGACGGCACCTGCCCCGCTTCCAGCTGGCCCAGCAGCTCCACGATACTGTCACAGCCGTCACCGACAATGCCGTAATCGGCTCCCGTCTCCTGCAGCCACTGCCTGGGCAGGAGCGAGAAGCCCGCCCCTCCCAGAATGATACTGGCCCTGCTATTCCATTCCCGGACCCAATCCACCATCAAGCAGACCTGATCCACGAAGCTCCGGGGATACTGCATGCAGCAATTATCCAGGTTACGGATCGACAAGCCGATGTAATCGGGCGCATAAGCGTTAAGGTAATTCGTAACGGCCTCCCGGGTATAATCCAGCTGGGTCATGTCCAGCATGCCTGCCTCCCAGCCGGAAGCGACAAGACTGGCGTGAATATAGCTAAGACCCAGCGGGAATACAGGCGGCCGCTTCTCCGTATTCGCCGAGATCAGCAGCACTCTGCCCATACTCACTCCCCCTTAAGAAAAGTGAGAGTGGCAGCAGCTACATCCCCGCCCGCCTCAAGAAACATAAAATGTCCGGCGCCTGGAACCGTATGCATCCGGGAGTCCGGCAAATACCGGTTCAGCTCGAGCGCCTTGTGCAGCGGCGTAATCCGGTCCGCTTCCCCGGTAATAATCAGCGATCTCTGCCGGATGCCCTGCAGGACCGGACGGAGATCGGGATGCTTAATCTGAATCATCAGACGGTGGGTCGCAGCAGGCAGCCGGGACCAGCCCTCCAGAATCTGCTGCTGAACCTCCTCATGGCCCTCGGTGAAAAAATACGGAACCGCCGCCGCATTCGTCTGCTGCACAGTATCCGGCGTGATCTCTTCCCCGTGCTCCGGCCGCTTGAACGGAACCGCGAAGGTGGCGGCGGCCCCCATTAATACCAGCTTCTTCACCCGGTCCGGCTCACGCGCGGAGAGCAGCAGCGCAAGCGTGCTGCCCAGGGAATGCCCGATGATTGAGACCTGCTTCAGCCCCTGCTCATCCAGCAGCCTGAGAATATCATCGACCATATCCTCCAGGGTGAAGGCCGGACCTGCGTATTCCGACTGGCCGTGTGCGCGCAAGTCCGCGCACAGTACCTGATAATGAGGCGCAAGCGCCATGGCCAAATCCTGGAAGACGAGCGAAGAGTCCCTGTTGCCGTGCAGACACAGCACAGCATCTCCGGTACCCTGAATAGTGTGATGTAAAGGTATCCCTTTAGTCTTCAACATGTAATTTGTATCCTCCCTTGAACTTCCCGGCCGGGCCGCTCATACGACAGCTTCCTCCAGATAGTCCACGACCCGGTCTATCTCCCGGCCGTCTGCTTCATCCACTGCAAACAACCGCCATTCCCCGGGGCTTCGGCCTATGAGAATGGCCGGCTGTCCGGGCGCCAGGGTGCCATGCGAGGCCAGCTTATCCTCCCAGTCATAGTACAGCGCGAAGCCTGGAACGGTCTGGCTTGTCTTCTCCTTCACGAATTCATGAGTGATAAAGTGGGGCAACTGCCCCACTCTTGCAATCAGCGCACAGTCTGCGTTCCCGCCGAACTGCTGCTCCAGCCGCTCCAGCAGCGGCCCGCAGCGGAGGCTGGCCTGCTGATCGCCGATAACGAAGATGCGCGGCCGAATCGAAGCTAGTTCACCGAGCGTAACCTCCTCATCCCGTACATCCTGCACAGTGAAGGCAGACCAGACTTCAGCCTGCACCCCGCGTTCCAGACTCTGCTCCATAGATTCCTGGCTCCGCTCCATAGGTTCCTGCCCCCCGCTTCCCTGCCCTTGCCCTGCCCCCGACTGCCCGGGAAGGTCGAAGTAAGAGAAGCCCAAGGAGGAGGCCACCCGCATCCCGACCGCCCGGGCCATCATCTTCGCCTCTTCCGCTTCTTCAATCGGCTTGCTCCAGGAGCGCTTGCGGATGCCCGGCTGGCCATCATATTCAATCAGGCTGATGCCCGCGCTGGCAATCATCGACAGCTTGATTGCCGTGAAGCAAGGCATCAGCGAGGCCAGCGCCCATTCATGCCCCGGTCCCGCTGCAACAACAATCTGTCCGGCGACCTTGCCCTTGAACGCTTTGCCCTTCACTCCGGCCACCCGGTCATAATTGTAGTACTCGAAGTCCAGATCCTCGTCACTGCACGGCTCACAGCGGTCGATCCAGTTCTTCCAGACGGCCGGGAGCGAGAGCGCATAGACCGGAGAGGCGAAGACGAACCCGTCCGCCTCCTTCAGCTTGTCGTACAGCTCCGTCAACTGGTCCTCCGGGTCCTTCAGCAGGTGGCAGTGCTTGCCGTTCATGCAGTTGCCGCATCCGTCACAGGGCAGAATGTTGTAATCATTCAGCCGCAGCAGCTCCGTCTGTACCCCCTGCTCCGCTGCGGCTTCAAGCGCAACGGAGAGCAGATATTCGCTGGAGCTGTGATGCTTCTTCATGGACCCGGCAAGCCCGATGATCTTCTTCATCCGGCTGCCTCCTCTAAGTCCAGCTCAGCCGTATCGAAGCCCAGTGCCCGCAGATCGCTAAGCGCGAACATCCGGAAGTCTGCCGGGGTGCATAGTACATTGGCCTTGGCCACATCCTGCCTTAAGACCTCAGCACTTCCACGGGCCGCTGCCAGCTCCTCGGACTTCTTACGGATCTCAGGCCCGGCCATATCGCGGATGAACTCGGGCTTGCGCCCAATGACCGCGCCCAGAAGACTCTCGCCCTCCGTGCTCCAGACTGCCTTCGCCCCGGCCGCTGACTCGAAGAAGCTTCCCGAAGCCAGCGCCGCGAACAGCTGCTCGAATTCCTTCAGCGCCTCATCCCCCGGCTTCGCCATGGACACGGTCCGGCTGGCCCATTCGGCACAGTAGCCACACTTGTCACAGTCCATCCGGTCGCAGCGCTTCGAGCGGAAGCCCTCCAGAAAGCCCTCCAGACTCTCGTTGTCGATGCTGGCCTGGAAGCTGAACAGCAGGCGGTAGACCTGTCTCATTTTGTCAGACGGTGCGAAATCCTCCTTGATGTTCTTGGAGAAGTTCGGCATTTCGAAGTCGGCCTCCGCCATCCGTGAATTAAGCAGGCTAAGCAGGTTCCCCTCATACTTCCGCTCGGAGTAAGACTGCGCAGTAGCCGCAATCTTCTCCGTGGTCTTCATCCGCTCGGTCAGCTTGAACTTGTGGTAGCCCAGCTCTTCATAGACATACATGTCTTCCGGGCGAATCCACTGCGACTTCAGCAGCTCCTCCGGGTGCTGGAGCTTACGCTCCGTACAGCGCAGCATATAATAATCCAGCGCAAAGCCGTCGGTCACATGATTGCACTGTGAGGCGTGGCTCTGAAAGTTCGCATGATTCTGGCGCATCGGGCAATCCAGCATACAGTCATTGGTCGCAATGAGCTGATAGTCGCAGCGGGTATTCTTGCGCAGGCTCTCCAGGAAGGCGAAGTCACGGTTGCGGCTCTCGGGCAGGGTAATCTCGCTGACGCCTTTTTCCTCGAAATACTGGGCTTGTCTCAGTGTGTTCACATTGGCAAAGGTAGACAGGCTGATCTTCACATCCGGCAACGCAGTACGCACCATATCAATCAGCATCGGGAGCGATACCGTCACATACTCCGGCTGCAGCGTGCCGATCCATTCCAGCAGCTCGCGCAGGCGGTAATGGAAATCCTTGGTGGTCTCCAGGTTATCCAGACAGGTAGCGTTCAGCAGATAATTGAACTTGAACCCGTAGGCATGCAGCAGCTTCACATGCTCCTCCACTCTCACCCGGTCTATCGTGGGCAGGGCAAAGGTCGGTCTTCCGCCGCCCACCAGATCAGAGGACAACTTGCCATAGAAAACATCCACATGCGAATCCTTCAGCAGGATGGGCAACCGGTCATCAAAGTTCGTGCCGACAGACAGCTTCATCCCTTCAGCTCCTCTCCGGCAGCCTCAGCCGGCTTTTGTCCGCGTGCCAGCTTCACACGGCTCTCGAACGTCTGCTGGTTCGCTTCCGAGAAGAATTCCTTGCAGACGTTGTTGCCCCAGACAATACCTCTCGCGGACAGGCGGATCTCATGCTCATCCGTTTCCAGCAGACCTTTGGCTACCAGCTCATCGATCGTCTGACCGAAGACTTCTTCCGGCTGATATCCGAACATTCCCGCGAAATCCTTCCGCTTCACCGACAGCATCCGCAGACCCTTGGCCATCATCCCGTGCATCGCTTCCAAATCATCCGCTTGACTTGCGATGAAGACGGACAGGAACTGTTGCTCAAGCCGGTCACTGTACTCCTGGATATCCCCCTGGTTGATATACATCAGCTTGTTGACGTACCCGAAGGCCGCCGGACCGTGCGCGAACAGATCCTTCTGCTGGGTATAGTACAAGAGGACATGCCGGTCCTCGAAGCCCGGCTTGGCGAAATCCCACACGCTGTACTGGACATAGCCTTCTTCCTGAAGCAGCCGCTTGGCTTCCAGATACATATCCACTTCCAGCTCAACACTGCCGGTAGGGGGTATCTTGCCTTCCTTGATCATTTTGAACAGTGCAGTGAACGGTACTACACACAGAGAAAATACCGTGATATGGTCGATGCCGAGCCGCACCGCCGTACGGACGTCCTCCAGCCACTCCTCCATGGTCTGCTCGGGCAGGTTGTACATCAGATCAATCCCGATATTCTCGAAGCCTGCTTCCTTCGCTTCCTCCAGCACCTCGAAGGCCCGCCGGGAATCATGGCTCATCCGCAAATGATGCCCCATCTTGTCGTTGAAGGTCTGGATGCCGATGCTGATCCGGTTCGCCCCCTGGGCGCGGATGGCCTGCATTTTCTCCAGCGTCAAGGTTGCCGGGCTGCCTTCAAAAGAGATCTGCGCATCCGGCGTCACCCGGTAATTCGCCTGGACGCTCTTCAGCATCTCCACCATCCGTTCAGCCGACAGAGCCGAAGGCGTCCCGCCCCCGAACGTCACCGCACTGATCGTGGACTGCGAACCGTATGGAGAAGAGGCATAGATGCCGATTTCGGCCTTGACGGCCTCCATGTACTGCTCTACCTGTTTTTCCTGATAGGCCATCTTGTTGAAGGGGCAGAAGATGCAGACTGAGGCGCAGAAGGGAACATGCACATAGACTGCACCCACATTATCCGCCGGCGGCTGGCCGCCAAGGCCCATCGTTCCGTAAATATCAGCAGGTGGAACCTCGGTTACAGGGTTAGGATAGTGGGACACACAGATTGGATCTCTATGGGGATAGACGTTGTAGAAGGATTCGTGAGTTGTGGTCTTAACGGCCATGATGAACACCCCGCTTGGCTTCCACAGCCGACAATGCCGCAGCCAGACCAGAGGAGACAGCCTCAATCCCTGCCACCGGCAGACAATTCATCACGGTCTCCGTCACTTCCTCCGCGCTCGCGCCCAGCTCGTAAGCCTTCAGCGCATGCAGCCGGATGCCGTAGGCAGAACGGTCCGTAACCACGCAAGCCAGCCGGATCAATTCCCGCACCTTGGGCTCAAGCGTCCCCGTATCCTCAATCGACTTGCACATGCTATCAAAAGCGGCCCCCACCTGCGGATTAACTCTCATCAACATATCGCTCATCAGCTATACCCTCCTTATGATTGTACCGATTGAACCGATTGCACCGGGCGTCCCTTAGCCAGCTTCATCCGGTGCTGCAGCCCGTAATCCGCATATTTTGCGGAGAAAAATTGCTTGCTCACATTGTTGCCCCATATAATGCCGTCGCCTGTCAGCCGAATCCCTTCGGCATCCTGAATCAGCAGCCCGTCCTGCACCAGACGCTCGATCGTCTCCGGGAACAGCTGCTCCGGCTCCTGCCCGAACATCTTCAAGAACTCGGCACGGTTAACGGACAGCATCCGCAATCCCTTGGCCATGGCCCCGTGCGCCAGCTCCCGCTCATCGGCCTTCTCCCCGCAATTGACCGGCAGCAGCCCGTCCTGCACACGGGTCATATATTCATTCAGATTGCCGCTGTTGATATACATATAGCCGTTAA
Organism: Paenibacillus sp. FSL H8-0332; assembly: GCF_037963835.1. Classification (NCBI taxonomy): domain Bacteria; kingdom Bacillati; phylum Bacillota; class Bacilli; order Caryophanales; family Paenibacillaceae; genus Paenibacillus; species Paenibacillus sp. FSL H8-0332. The sequence continues at coordinate 975,841 of NZ_CP150145.1, read as the reverse complement.
TGATGCCAAAAGCAGCCGCGCCGATCCCGATCATATGCGCCTGCTCCGAGAAGTACAGAGTGGCGTGCCGGTCCGTCTTGCCCGGCTTGGCGAAATCAATGACGCTGTACTGCTCATACCCCGCCTCCAGCAGCATCTCCTTGGCGATGCTATACAGCTCAATCTCCCGGTAGACATCCCCGATGCCCGGAATCTTTCCTTCCGCTATACGCGAAGCAATCTGCGTATGCGGCACCACACAGAAGGAAATCACGCAGATATGGTCAATCTCCTGCTCGATGGAGGTGAGGATATCCGCCCGCCATTGATCCAGCGTCTGGCCCGGCAGATTGTACATCAGATCAATCCCGACATTCTCAATGCCGCTGTTACGAGCATTCTTCACCAGCCCGAAGGAATCTTCCACACTGTGGTACAGCCCCAGCACCTCGGCCAGCTCCTCCTGGAAGGTCTGCACGCCCACGCTGATCCGGTTGAGGCCCTGCAAGGCCAAAGCTTCCAGCTTGTCAGCCGTGAAATTCCGGGGGTTGCCTTCGATGAAGATCATGGCCTCCTCTTCCACACGGAAGGACTGCTTCAAGTATTGCAGGAGTCCGGTCAGCTCTTCCGAGGACAGGCAGGAGGGTGTTCCGCCGCCGAGATTAATAGAGGAAACCGTAATACTGCTGCCAAATGGCGTAGCTGCATAACTGTCTATCTCCTGCCGGACAGCTTCCAGGTAGCGGTCCACCTGATCCTGCCGCTTCAGATAACGGTTGAACGGGCAGAATGAGCAGGTGGCATCGCAAAAGGGAATATGCAGATACAGCGCTACCGGTGTATCCTTGGTATTCACCTGATCCAGCTCCATCAACGCCCGGACCTCAGGCTCTGTGTGCTGTGAGACGGGCACCGGGTAATGCGAGACGCAGATCGAATCTCTCTCCTTGAACATTTCAACATATGGCTTCGCTCTATTCATCTGGAGCAGCCTCCCTTCATTTGGATTGCAGCATCCGTCCGGCATAAGGAGAATCCTCCGACGGCTCCACCGGGATACGGCGGATTTCCATCGTCATCTGGTTACGCATATCCGGGCAGGCCGAGTGTACAATATTGCCCTCCGGGTCCCACGGCAGCTTCGCATCCATGTTCAGCGCCAGCAGCATTGGGAAGACCGCATGAAAGGCCGTTCCGCACAGATTACCTGCGTTCAATGGAGAGACCTTCATAATATCCCCTTCCTTATGTCCTGCCCGGCAATGCCCCTTAACACCCGTAACCTTAAGCTCAAATTCATAATTCATCCCTAATTCCTCCTCTTGGATTATGTGATTCGTTTCACTTAACCTGTAATACGCTACTCAATAATCGCCACTGCCCGTACCCAGGCCGCACCGGCCGCTCTGATCTTGATCGGGAAGCAAGCCACCTTGAACCCGTACGGCACCGGAATCTGCTCCAGATTCGCCAGGCGCTCCATGTGGCAATACGTCTGTTCTCTGCCCCAGAAGTGAGCGGGGAACAGATAGGCGTTGTCCCCCGTCCGCTTATAATCGCTGATCATATGCTTGAACGGACGGTCGAACCCGTAGCTGTCGATGCCCATCAGCCTGATGCCTTGGCCGGTCAGGAATGCCGTAGCTTCCCTGCTCATGCCCGGATAATCCGTGAGATACCGGGGGGTTCCCCAGTGCCGGTCCGCACCTGTACGGATCAGCACAATATCCAGCGGCTTGAGCGTATACCCGATCCGCTCAAGCGCCTGCACTATATCTTGCTGCTCAATAGCCTCGCCCGCTGGGATATGGGTGAAATCCAGCACCACACCGTCGCCGAAGCACCACTCCAGCGGCACCTCGTCAATGGATACTGCCGGTTCTCCCTCGCTCCTGGAGCCGAAATGCAGGGGGGCATCGAAATGGGTCCCGGTATGGGTGGACGCGTTGATCATCTCCATATTCAGGAACTCTTCACCCGGGAAGTCCTTCCGGCTCCCGTCGAATTGACGGGCGAAGCGGTCCGCTCCCTCCTGATGGCCGGTCTGCTCGAACCCGTACGGGGCCAGCTCGCCCGGATTCTGCTCCATAAGCACGCTTAAATCAATCAACTGAACTGCCAAGTTCTCACCTACTTCATAATTCTGAGTGCATTACGTCCCAGGATGTTCTGGACATCCTCCCGCTTGATCTCCTTCACCCCCATCATCAGCTTCATGGGCAGCGGGATCACTACCTTTTGCATATAATTCAGTACCTCGGCGATGTTCGGGGTGACCGTCCAGTCCGAGCCCCAGAGGATCTTGTGGCTGCCGCAGACCGAGATCATTTTGGCCAGCTCCATCCGGAATACCTTCGGGTTATTGTGAATCAGGATATTGGCTACCGCCGTGATCGTCACATACATATTGTCGTGTCTGCCGACCATGTAATAGCACAGGTCATTCCACGGATGGCCCATATGCTCCACAATCAAGGTCAGGTCCGGAAAATCCACAGCAACATCATCAAGCAGAATCGGGTAATTATGCTTCATCCGAAAAATACTGCCCGGCGTAATCCCGGTATGCACGCTGACCGGAATCCCCAGCTCGCTGCACCGCTCATAAAGCGGATACAGCAGCTCCTGGTCATTCAGGACGAAGCCCCCGTAATCATTGGGGTTCAGCTTGAAGCCCTGCATGCCCAGCGTCTTAATGGCATAATCCAGCTCCGCCAGCGCTTCCTTCCCCTTATAGGGATTGACGCTGGCGAAGCCGCGCAGCTTGTCGGGGTGAGCGCGGACCGCCTCGGCGATTTTCTCATTGGACAGCACCTCATAGCCATAGACATCCTCGAAGCTCAGCTGATGAACCCAGCTCATGGCAATCTGATTCTCGTCCATACAGGCGAGGTAATCCTCCAGCAGATTGTTGTCATCGACGAAGTCCTCCTGCGTGGCTCCCACCATCTTTTTCAAATACTGCAAATCATCGAAGCCCTTCTGCTTCTTGTAATCCGGGACCGTCCCGGCTCCGGCCAGACTAAGCTCCAGGCTCTTATTCTCCTTGACGGCGAAATGGGCATGGGTATCAATAATCACAAGATCGCTCTTCACGTTTGTCTTCTCACCACTTTGCTTAGAATTGGTATTGCCTAGAAGGGAGGTTAGACCTCTCTGTGCCCAATCTCCGGCCTGGGGGCCAGCGGCGCCGTGGCGAAGACCAGCTCCAGCTCGCCCGGACCCTCATTGACTACCCGGTGCCGCTCACCCTTGCGCGCAATGAACAGGCTATTCTCCCGGATGGCATGCGGAATATCCTCGATGAACGCTGTTCCCCGGCCCCGGATCACGAAGACGTTCTCTTCACCGTAATCATGAAGATGCTCCTTGATCTCTTCTCCCGGCTGGAGCAGGACATGGCCCATAATCAGCTGGGTAGACCCGACAGTCGCCGGACTCGCCAGCACACGCATCTGTCCTCCTCTGGAATGAACCACCGGCACCTCTTCCATATGGACCACTGTTTTCGTGTAGACCTGGTTCATACTGCACCCCTTATCCCGCAGATTTATATTCGGTGACGCCTGCTTTTTCCTTCTTGCCCAGGCTTAGAGAGATCAGCAGCGTTAGCACCATCAGCCCGGCGGCCACCAGATAGCTGGGATGCGTGCCGATTCGGCTGTAGAAGAATCCGCCAAGCGTAGACCCGAGCGCAATCCCGACCCCCTGAAGGGTCCGGAAGGTTCCCAAGGCCGCGCCCATCTCCATCGGATTAATCTTGATGACCTTATCCGTAATAATCGTGTTGACCAGGGTAATAATAGGCCCTTCCGTAAGTCCGATCAGGGCATACCCGAAGGTTAACAGCCAAGGGTTGAAGTCAAGTGCATACAGCAGCACGAGCGCCCCCACACAGATCGACTGGGCCCAGATTAGCGGTGCATGTCGGCCTACCTTGTCCGAGATCCAGCCAACGAAGACTGCTCCGAACGAGGCTACTGCTTCATACGGAATGAAGAGCAGGCTGAGCAGCACCAGGGAGATATCCTGTTCCTTAGCGGCGAACGGCACCAGGAAGGTGGTGAAAACACCCACCATGAAGCACAGGGTTCCGACAATGCCCGCGAGCAGGATTTCGCGGACGCCCAGCCATTTGAAGGAGCTTTTGAAGGCTTGCCCGATGCTTCTGCTTGTATTCTTGACCCCAGTCTCCCTCAGCAGCACCGTGGTAACCAGCGTGGACAGCAGCAGGAGTGAAGCCAACACCGCGAAGGAGGTATGCCAGCCAAAATAATTGCTCAGCAGGCCGCTAAGCACATACCCCAGCACCGACCCGGCACCAATCGCCCCGGACACAATACCCATCGCTCTGCCCCGCTCCTCGGGCTTGCACACATCCATCACCACTGCGAAGATCGGTGTGGACACGAAACCTCTGGCGAAGCCGAACAGCAGCCACCCCGCCGTAAACAGCAGGACTCCGTGGGATGCAGCTACCATGAATACGGCCACTGCCGACAGGGCCAGGGAAGCGATAATAATCTTCTTCCGCCCGTAGCGGTCCGCGAACACGCCGGAGGGAATCGACAGAAAGGTCATCACCAGCGAGGCAATCCCCGCTATGCTTCCAATCTCACCGGAGGTCAAGCCGAGATCACTGCTGATCAGGGGTGCGATTGGGAAGATGCTGACCATAATTGAAAATACGAGTAGAATGTTGATGGCCAAAAGTGTGAATATTTTGTTGTTGCTCATGTGACTCGTCCTCCTCACAGTCATTGACTGCTCTCGATAATAATGAATGCAGCAGCATAATCACCGTGATGGCTGATGCTTACATGGATGGAATCCTGCTGCTGTACATAAGGCTCCAGGCTGCGGCTGCGGACCAGATAGGGCTGGCCGCTGGGATGGTTGAGGAACTCCAGCTCATTCCAGTCCAGCTCACAGTTCATTCCGGTGCCAATGGCCTTCAGCAGCGCTTCTTTGGCGGCGAATCTGCCGGCAAGGAAGTGTTCTGCCTGTCTTTTTTTACAGGCGAACAGCTCCCTCTCTTCCACTGAATAATACTGCTGTACGAACAGTTCACCGCACTTCGCCAGCATCTGCTCGACAAAGCTAATGCTGACCAGATCCATGCCGATCCCTCTGATCATGCCTTCAAGGCAACGGCTTCGATCACTTGGGCTACAGAATACGTCTTGAGCACCCGGCTCTCAATGAAGATGCCAAACGCCTTCGCAAGTGCTGTAGAGACCAGCGCCAGCTCTGTTGAATCCAGGGCCAAATCGTCATAGAGCCGTGATGATTCGATAATCTCATCCTCAATGCCAATATCCTCAATGATTGCTTTTACCTTCTCGAATACCATTAGATACACCCTCCCGCTTAAGTTAATATGCCGTAATGTTCACCCTTCACAAGCCTTCAGCGTTGACAACCAGTGCCGAAGAGACACCACCCCTTCCTCTGGACAGAATCAGCGAAGACTCCACAGCGGTCCGGCGGCTGATCCCCGGGACGAAGTTCAAGCCATTGTCCTGAACCGATTCTGCCAGATACGGAAGGCCGGGCAGCTCCCCGTGATTCATGGCCAGCACACTCAGTGCCACATCGAACGCCCCTGCCGCTCCAATCGTGTTACCGAAGACGGTCTTGGGGCAGCCCGCCCACTTGGCTTCTGCACTACTGCTGAATACCTCCTGAATAGCCGAGCATTCAATTCCGTCTTCGCGGGCGGAAGCCGCCCCATCCAGCGACAGATAGCCGATCTGCTCCGGCTGTGTCTCCGAATGCCCAATGGCCAGCCGGATTGCCCGGGCACACTGCGCTGCACTCTCCTCAGGCGGGGCGGCGACCTGCCCGTCATTCGTGAAGCCGAAGCCCTGGATGCTCGCCCGCACCCGGCGGGACGCCTCGCGCTTCTGGAGGCTGCGCTCCGATTCGAGGCAGAGGAACGCGGCTCCTTCAGCCAGGGCCAGCCCGCTGCGACCCTCCACGAACGGCCGGTATGCCGTCTGCGGGCGGTCCGCACTCAGATTCAGCAGCCCCTCCGTGTTATAGAAGGAGAGCGCCCACGGATCGAGCGGCGTCTCGGCTCCGCCCACGATCGCCGCATCGATAATCCCGCTGCGGATGGCTCTGGCCGCATACGCAATGGCGAGCAGCCCGCTGCTCCGGTCGGCGATTACAGTCTTGCTATAGCCCTTGATGCCGAAGGCCAGGGACATATGCCCTTGTGCCGCCGCCGGGAACCAGTTGCTCGCCAGATTCGGGTCAATGAAGGGCGCCCCTTCGGTATGCAGGACACGCAGGCCGTTCCGCGCACTCTCCCAGCCTCCCGAGTTATTGCCGACGAAGATGCCGATCCGCTCTCGGCTTATCTGATCAAGCTCCCAGTGCGCATCATCCATGGCATCCTTCGCGGCCAGGATCGACATCACAGAGAAGCGGGAGCATTTCTTCAGCAGACGCTTCGAGATGACCCGCTCCGGCTCCATCCCGCTGACTTGTCCGGCGAAGGGAGGCGCAGCTCCAGTCGTACCCTCAAGCTGAAGCGGAGTCATATAGTTCCGGCCGCTCAGGAGTCCCTCCCAGAAGGCCCCGGCACTATTCCCGCAAGGCCCCACCATCCCTACTCCGGTTACGAATACTGTATTCTTCATAGGCTGCACATCCATTGTTCAGTCTGAAGCTTGCCTGCCCGATTGCTGTATTCGTTCGCTGCCAGAATCATCGCGGAGTGAATCCCGGAGAATCCGCTGGCATTGGTCAGAATATTATACAGGTCGCGCTGGATCGCTTGCTTCGGCACATAATTCAAATCACAGGCTGGGTCCGGCTCGTCCAGATTGGCGGTTGGCGGGATATAGCCCTCGTTCAGGGCCAGCAGGCAGTGTACAATCTCAATGGCACTCGCTGCCGAGAGCGGATGGCCTACCATCGATTTCGTGGAGCTGATCGGGATGGAGTAGGCGAGCTCTCCGAACGTTCTTTTATAAGCGGCGGTCTCAAAAGCATCATTCTGCGGAGTCGAGCTTCCATGCGCGTTGATATAATGAATGTCCTCCGCTGTGAGGCCCGCGTTGCCCATCGCCTCGTTCATCGTCAGACTGAGCGCATCCCCGTCCTGCGGCAGATCGGTCATATGAAAAGCATTATTCGTACTGGCGAATCCGGTCACCTCGCCATAGATCGGCGCCTGCCGCCGGAGCGCATGCTCCAGCTCCTCCAGCACCACAACAGCACAACCCTCACTGAGAACGAAGCCGCTGCGGTTCTTCTCAAAAGGCCGCGAAGCCCGCTGCGGATCATCATTGAACTTGGAGGTCAACGCACCAATGGCATCGAAGGAGGCAATGGTCATGGAGCTGACCGGTGCTTCCGCTGCGCCGCAGATCATAACGTCATGTTCCCCGGCTGTAATCGACTCATATCCATATCCGACGGCATCAATGCCGCCAGTGCAGCCCGTGGACATGACCAGCGCCTCTCCCTGAAGCCCGAACTCATGCGCCACTTCGAAGGCAATATAAGAGAACATGCCCTTACGGTACAAATCCTCCTGACAAAGTCCATGATCAATCGGCCCCTGCCCGCCTTCCGTCATCCGCAGAAAGGTCTGCTCCGAGAAAGGGGTATCAGCAATCGCATTAGCGATGCAGACCCCGGAACGCTCCCGCAGCTCCTTCGTGAACGCAAGCCCCGCATCGGCAACCGCCCTTATCGCGGCATTGACCGCCAGAATCCCCGGCCGCCCCATGCCTGCCCGCTGCGCTTCATCGGCCGTCCGGCCCAAATGCTCGAACTGCGGTATTTTGCCGGTAACACGGCTTTTCAACGCCATATGCTCATAGCCTTGCAAGCGGTCATATCCCACCTTGCCCTGCAGGCTGTTCCTCCAGAACTGCTCCAGCGTATTCCCCAGCGGGGTAAGCAGCCCCATTCCGGTGATCACGACTCTTTTATCCGTCACATTCTCCATGTAAGCCCTCAGCTCCGAACCGTTTGCTGCTCGATATTGTGCTTGATCGCCGTCATCTGCTCCTTGGTCGTGCGGTTCAGATGTGCTTCCACCTGCTCCTCAGTCAGCCCGCTGGCCGGATCTACCTCGAACTCCTGAATCCAGGTCATGTACGTCCCTTCCTCTTGCTCCTCATAGAGCCATTCCAGATTCATATGCTTGAACGGCAGCAGCGGCGCAAGGCGTCTGGCCGTAATCCGAAAGTTCGGCCGGTCCAGCCAGCGTTCCGATTCCCATGTGCGCGATGGCCGGTGCTCCTCGGGATGTGTCGTCAGCTCAAACCGGATGTAGGCGTCCCCCTGCTCCAGCACCCGCGTCTCCTTGTATTCCGTGAATAAATCTGTCCAGTGTGCAATATCATTCGTCCGCTCAAATACGGTGATCCGGTCTGCGTGAATCCAGATACTGTTCTGAATCGTTGCCACTCCATCTGCCTCCCCATTCGTATTAATGACATCGTAACGCCTATGCCCGGAAGGGGACATAACCCGGCTGTTAAGCTTGCGTTAATTTACAGTTATTGTTGATTTATGGGAGTATACGGAAGAATACAATCCATGTCGTTCCTGGGCACAAAAAAAAGACCTGACAGAACTCTGTCAGATCAATGGGTTCACCGAATATCCGATCCCCCGGCGAAACAGGATGATGTCGCTGCGTCCGGAGATGATCTCGATTTTGTGCCTTAGCTTGTATACGTACTGCCTCACAATCTCAGGGGAAGTATACCTGTCCCATAGCTGGTGCAGAATCTGCTCGGTGGGGATGTACTGGCCCTGGCATTCCAGCAGCAGCTCCAAGAGTTCGAACTCTTTACAGGTAAGCTCAATGACGAATTCTCCGACCTTCAGGGATTTGGAGTGCAGATGAAGGGCGATATCCTTGATTTGTCTGGTGTGGTGTGTATGAGGGGCCAGTCCTTCGTCGAACCAGCAGCGCAACCGGCTGAACAATTCCTCTTGGAAGCCGTTGCGCTCAAAGCTGCTGATGTACATATGATTGGAAGGAAAAGGGACAGGGGTACCCTGCGCGCTGATCTCCTCAACAATGAAGAATACTCTCAGCGTAAGCATCTGCTGCAGGTACTGCATCGTGTGAATGAAGCCCGGGTTGAAGTCAGGGGTGCTGATCACTACACCATCCAGCTGTAGGCCTTCCTTCACAATATCGACCAGCGCCTCAAGCTCCTTGAAATGCAATACCTTACAACCGTACTCCTGTGCAAAAAAAGAATGAACAATTTTAAACCTGCAATCCTCACAAGGCTCTGTGGAATCTGCACAACACACCAGCGCAACACGCATGAACTTCTCTCCAATCCCATTCTTCTCAAATACTACCGGTTTCACAAAGATTACATTTCTATAATATAGTATTTTATGGGATTAAAAAGGAAAAATATCATAGTTTCTTATTCAAAAAATGAACAAGTTAAAAGTTTCGCATTGTATGATAATTAAGCCGAGTACAATCCTACGAAGTGCATCCGTCTCGATTTTCTTTCCCAATGATAATTCGTTGCCTTCTTATGCTATAATCGTTCACCAAGAGGGCTGGTTATCCGCACTTAAAAGGAAAGGAAGATGCTAAATGGAACATTTCATTTTGAATAACGGAGTCCAGATGCCGAAGGTGGGTCTGGGTGTGTACAATATAAAAGACAATAATGAAGACGCTCTAGTATGGGCGCTCCAGAACGGGTACCGGCATCTGGATACGGCGGCAGCTTACCGCAACGAGGAGCTGATAGCCAGGGCCATCCGCAAATCAGGCGTCAATCGAAGCGAGCTCTTTATTACGACCAAAGTATGGAGCACGGACCTGGGGCGAAAGACCCGTAAAGCCTTTGAAGCCAGCCTTAAAAAGCTGCAAACGGATTATGTTGACCTCTACCTGATCCACTGGCCGGCCAAGCACTATCTGGACAGCTGGAATATCCTGGAGTCTTTATACAAGGAGGGCAAGATCCGGGCGATCGGGGTGTCTAATTTTGAGCCGGAGCATCTGGACAAGGTCATGAAGCAGGGGACGATTGTCCCCGCAGTGAATCAAATTCAGACGAACCCGCTGCTCCAGCAAGGGCCGCTTCATGACTATATGGGCAAGCACGGTATCCAGCATGTCGCGTGGAGCCCTTTTGGACACGGTAACTCGGAGATGCTTACCCATCCTGTGCTCACCGAAATGGCAGAGAGGTATGATAAAACAGCGGCGCAAGTCATCCTGAGATGGAATCTTGAGCGGGGTATCGCTGTGATTCCGAAGTCGGTTACCCCTGCCAGGCTGAAGCAAAATCTGGAGCTGTTTGATTTCTCCCTGTCGGACGAAGAGATGAAGAGAATCGCAGCCCTGGACCAGAATAAAAGAGGATTTACCGATCCGCAAAATAAATTTTACCTGTGGACCACCCGGTTTACCCCGTTGTCCTAAGTATTTTCGTATTATTTTCCGCACAACTGCAACCTTTCGCCGTAAAGAACCATCTGAGTATATAGAGGTGATGCACAATGAAACCAACTAATCTAACGAAGCACGCAAAAAAAATGAGCATCGCGTGCGGAATCCTGGCTGCCAGTTTATCCTTCGGAGCGTCCGCATTTGCCTTCACGGACCTCAAGGGAAATGCAGCCGAAACCAAGATCAATACGCTGCATAACGCCGGTGTAATTAACGGAATTACGAGTGACCTGTTTGCCCCCAATGCCAAAGTGACGAATGCGCAAGCCGTACAGTTCCTGGTAAAAGGATTGGCGCTTTCACCGAAAGCCGGTACCGATAGCAATACTAAGGCCAGCCAGCTCTTTGACAATGTAAAAGATAATGCCTGGTACGCCTCCTCCTTCGCCCTTGCGAAGCAGAGCGGCCTGACACTGGCAAAGGATATCAACCCGAATGCACCGATGACCCGCGCGGAATTCGCCCATCTATTGACCCAAGCCTTGCAGAGCAAGGGCAATTTCCCGGTGACCAAAATGTTCTTCATGATCGAGGATGGCGATAAGCTTACTCCAGAGGTGAATTACAGCCTGCAGGTGCTCCTGAACACGAAGATACTCACGCTGGATAACGGGAAATTCCGCCCGTCCGATGCGATTACCCGCGCTGAAGCTGCTGTCATGATCCATGATGCCGCTGAATTCGCCGACCGGGTGATTACACCGAACAATCCGGGCAATGAGCCTTCTGAGCCGGAGCCAGTTCCGGTTAATAACTATATCTCGGATGTAGTCCTGGACAAAGTCGCTGAAGGCGTTAATAAAGCCACCATCACCGTGGATAACCTGCCGAACCCCGGCTACGGTCTGGCGGTAGAGCGCATAGAGTTCACCAGCGCCACCAAAGCCGTAATCTACTTCAAGGTAACCCTGCCTGACCCGGATAAAATGTACCCGCAAGTGATCACCAAAGGCTCGGTATCCACGTACCTGCCCGCAGGCTACACCGCGACAGCAGAGCCTGTAATGGGTTCGCGCTGGCTTGAGCCTTCGGCTCCAGCGAAGTAAGCTTCTCTATCTATTCTCTATCTGTAGGTAGATAAATTTCTCAAGAACTTTAAACGTTACAAAAGCAGCGATTCTTCCGTTATTGGAGAATCGCTGCTTTCTGCTTTTGAAAGAGAATTTATCTGACATTCTCTTAGGGTTGGGTACTTCGTATACCGCTTAAACAGCGGAGCGGACGGAACGATTGTGTAGAAGCGTCAGCGGTCGCCTTGCTCTCCGGATTTTCACCGATAAGGGGAATGAAAAAAATCTGGAGAGCACAGCGATTGGAACAACGGTCCGTTTGCGGAGCGTCCACGTAAGTACTCACGTTGATCCTACTCCGCAATAAAGAGCTGTCCCAAGCAGCCTTTTCATGGCTTTTGGCACAGCATCTTCTTGCTTTATTACTTACTCTGCCGCAGCCGGTTCCGGTAATCCATCGGGCGGCAGCCGTAGGTCTTCTTGAACATCTCCGTGAACCGGTTCACATTGCTGAAGCCGGTCATACCGGAGATCTCCATGATCTTCTTATCCGTGGTCTCCAGCAGGCTGACCGCCTCCGAGATCCGGTATTCGTTCAGGAAGTCCATCGGGGACAGATCGAACTGCTTCTTCATGAAGCGGCAAAAGTAAGACGGGCTCATGTTGACCTGCTGCGCCATGTCGGAGAGCGTGATCCGCTTACTGTAGTTTTGCTGGACGTAGGCCAGCGTTTTTTTGGCCAGCATCGAGCTGTTGCCGCCCCGGGACTGCCCGGGCAGTCCTGCCCGCGGATGCTCAGCCGCACACTTTTCCAGCCGGTACAGCACCTCGAACAGCCTGGCCTTAATCAACATCTCATAGCCGTGCGACTCCTGCTGATAGAGATCCCGCACCTCCTCCAGCAGTGGAATAAGCCGCAGCTTCTCCTCCAGCTCCCGCCCGATCAGCAGCGGATAACGCCGGTTGTCGAGGAAGAGCGGGAAGACATACTGCTGCTGAATCTGGTCATTCTCCAGACTGGAGAGGAAATTGAAATGCACCAGCACCGCGCAGAAAATAATCTCCTCCTGGTCCACCCGGATCGCCGAATGCAGCATATTGGGCTGAATGAAGACCGCCTCTCCGCTCTGCACGACCAGCTTCTCCTGTCCCACATGGAATTTGGCCGTGCCCTTAATCATGAACAACAGCTCCAGCTCTTCATGCCAATGGGAATACAGCACCAGATTATTGAGCGAGGATAGCTTGGTTACATGCACACTCATGCGGAATTGTCTGCTGCCATGCATAAGCTTTTCCTTCATATCCTGAGATACGGGTTCGCCGATGGAATCGAGCAGTTCAAGACTTTTTTTCACTGAGGTTCCCTCCCTCCCCGCCCAATGGATACTGCCCGCAGCGTCAGCGATACGCTCAGCCCTTCACCGCACCGATCATTACGCCCTTCTCGAAGTACTTCTGGATAAAAGGATAGATAATCAGCACAGGCACCGTCGATACGATAATGACCGCATATTTGATCTGATCCGCGAACTGCTGGGCATAGCTGCCCGCACCGGCCCCGGCACCTGATCCGGCTCCGCCCGCGAACGCCTGATTGGATAACAAAATATTGCGCAGGACGATCTGCAGCGGCTGTAAGCTATCCGTATTGATATAGAGCAAGGCGTTGAAGAAGTCGTTCCAGTGACCCACCACATAATAGAGCGTGATGACGGAGATCACTGCCTTGGACAGCGGAACCACCACCGAGATGAAGTAACGGAAGTGTGAGCAGCCATCCAGGGTAGCCGCTTCGTGCAGCTCCTCCGGTATAGCGGTCTCGAAGAAGGTTCTTGTAATAATCAGATTGTATACACTAATGGCGCCGTTCACAATCATTACCCAAGGCGTATTCAGCAGATTCAGGTCACGGATAAGCAGATAGGTAGGAATCATGCCCCCGCCAAAATACATCGTGATCACAAACAGCGGCATAATGAACCTGCGTGCCCGGAATTTCCGCTGGGACAAGGCATACGCCGCAGGGAGCGTGACCAGCAGATTGAGCAGCGTGCCCAGCACCGTGTAGATAATCGTATTTTTATACCCCTGCCAGATCCGGGTGTCCTTGAATATCTGCTCATAGCCGTACAGGTTAATGTCCTTAGGCCATAGAATAACCTGTCCCTGATTCACCATGGTGGAGTTGCTGACGGAAGCTATGATGATGAAATACAGCGGGTACGCAACCATGATGAACGCTGCGACGCTTATAACCGCAACCACCAGCGTATACAGCCTGTCTGCCATACCGCCCGAATGCTTGATCTTTTGCGAATGAGCGGCTTGACTGTTTGACATCCCATTTCCTCCTTACATCAGACTGATTTTTGAAGTTTTTTTGGCCAGTGCATTCGCCAGCATCAGGAACGTGAAGTTGATCAGGGTATTGAATAGACCGACCGCAGAACCGAAGCTGAACTGGTTGGATTTCACGCCCACATTGAAGACATACGTGGAGATGACCTCCGAGACGGGTTTGTTGAGACTATTTTGCATCAGAAAAGTCTTCTCGAAGCCTACACTGAGTATGCTGCCCATATTCATAATCAATAAAATAATAATGGTCGGCAGGATGGCCGGAATCTCGACATGCCAGACGGTCTGCCAGCGGTTGGCCCCGTCAATCCGGGCGGCATCATACTGCTGCGCATCCACCGAGGACAGGGCGGCGATGAAGATAATGCTGTTCCAGCCGCAGGCCTGCCAGATGGCAGAGATGACATACACCGGAACGAAGGCGCCAGGGTCACCTATGAGATTCGTATCCGCAGGGATCAGGTGCAAGGCCTTCAGGAAGCCGTCGATCAGTCCAGTGGTAGGAGACAGCATAATCTGCAGCAACGCAACCAGAACAACGGTGGAAATGAAGTAAGGCATATACACCGTAGTCTGCAGGATACGCTTACGTCTGTTGCTGCGGATCGAGTTAACCACCAGTGCCAGAAGGATTGGCATCGGGAAGCCCAGCAGTATGGAGAAAAACGCAATGATAAACGTATTTCGCAGCGTAGGCCAGAACATCGGGCTGTTGAAATACTGCTCGAAATATTTGAACCCGGCCCATTCCCCGCCCGTCAGTCCTTTGCTGAAATCAAATTCACGAAAAGCAAGCTGGATACCATACATCGGACCATAACAGAAAATGGCGATGTAAATGACCGCAGGAAGCACCATCAGCCATAGCTGGTAATGCCCGGCCTGCCTACGAAGCCACCCGTTCCCGCGCAGCGTCTGATGCGGCACCGTGGTCTGTGCTGGTTTCATTTGGGAGCGCCCCTTCCATTCAAGTCCACTATTTCAAGGTGGAGAGGTATTCGTCATAAGCCTTTTGGCGGATTTGCAGGTTCTGTTCCAGGCCGGAGCTATTGACTGAGGCGACATAGGCAGCCCACTCCTTCTCAATATCAACCTTAGTGGTCAGCCAGTTGGCCCACTTTTGATCCGTGATATTATTGACGTTCGCCTGATTCATTGCCAGGGTGTTGGTGTCCTCCGTGCTGTATTTCATGAAGTTCTGCGGGTAGACATTACTTTTCTCGTCCGCCTTATTCAGCAGCTCATCATAGACGGCCTTCTCCTTCAGCACATTCTGCATATCCGAGCCAAGTGTCACCTTGTCCTTCAGCGCATCGGCAATGTACATTGGACCGTTATCCGCGAACGAATTCGTCCATTTCCACGAGCCCGGGTCCAGGGATGCATCTGCCGGAGGAAGAATCGCATACGTGCCGTCCCCGTTATCCTTGATTCCCTTATCCGTGTCATTCATCCCGCCGAACAGGACCTGCAAGCTAACCACCGGCTCATAAAAACCATCAATGAACCGCATCGCAGCTTCCTTGTTCTTGGATCGGGCACTGACCGACACCGCATTGGATCCGTAATTCTGGTAATAGTAGTCATTGCTCCAGTACAGCTCATTCGTAGAATCCGCATGCTGCTTCAGCTGCGGCAGGGTAACATATTGATCCTTCAGCTCGTTGCCGAAGCGGTCTCCTGTCTCCCAGCCCCAGGTGAATCCGACCTTGGCTGTAGTTCCATTCCCGCGGGCAACGGACTGGTATTTGGAGTAATCCTGCGTGACCACTTCCTTGCTGATCAGGTTCTGGCTGTACAGCTTCTGCAGGAATTGCATGAGTGTCTTGAACCGCTCATCTACATAGAAATTCTTAACCTGCGCCCCTTCGGTGAAGTAGCCGTCGCTCGCCCCGTTGGACAGAGGAAGCCCAAGGCTGCCCAGCAGCAGCTTCGGTGTGAAATCCCAGCCGATCGGGTTGAAGTCCATCGGAATCTCATCCGTCTTGTCCCCGTTCTGATTCGGGTCTCCCTCACGGAAGGCAAGCAGCACAGTCTCTAGCTCATCCCAGGTCGTAGGCACCTGAAGGCCGAGATTGTCGAGCCAGGTTTTGTTAATGAACATCGAGGCGGTGGAGCCGGGCCAGATCCCCTTATAACGCGGAGTGCCGTAGAGCTTCCCGTCAATTTGAGTAGCAAGCGTTTTCAATTCCGGGTGCTCGCTGAACATCTTTTGAATATTAGGAGCGTCCTTCTCAATCAGCGGGCCCAGATCCTCGAACAACCCGTTGAATTGTACAAAATCGGAGTTAGAGGTCGCATTGAACAGCAAATCCGGAATTTCACCGCTGGCAAACAGAGCACTCTTCTTCTGATCCCAGTCCGCAGAGATTTGCTGCCATTCAATTTCGACATTCGCCTTCTCCTCTATTTCAGCGAGCCATTTCATTTGCGTGACATCTTTGGTTAGTGAATGCTTCACGATAATCGCCTTCAGCTTCGTCTTTCCCTCCGGCGTGTTGCTGCTGTCGTTCCCCACATCCGAGCTGTTCCCCTTACTGCTGCAGCCTGTGAGTGATAGTCCTGTCAGACAGCCTGCCAGCACCAAGGCAAGAATACTCTTTTTTCTCATTTGACTTACCCCCTTAGTAGGAATTTATAAATGATCAGTAATACAAGCCATTCCTTCTTCGCATTATCCAAGAAAGCGTTATCATCATTATAATTTTTCTTCCGCACCCTGTCTCACCGTATATTACCTTTTAATCATCGTATATTGACCTTTTTGGCCGGTAGAGCGCCTGAAATCAGGCGAAGATTCGACTTCCGGTAGGTGAAAATTGACACATGATGAATTTTTTTCGAGTGTGGGGAATCAGTGCTGCGGGGTTAGAGAATAATAATTCCATCTATGGAGTGACGGGCTGCAACCTTTTGCTCCTAAATCCCATCTAAGAGGATACGAGGTGATGTACAATGAAGAATACACTAACCCGGATGCGCACGGCCAAAATCTCGCTGGCCTGTAGCATTCTGGCGGCAACCTTAGCTATCGGGGCACCGGCTTCCGCTTTCTCAGATCTGAAGGGCCATGCGGCCGAAGCCAAAATCAATGCCCTTCATCAGGAGGGCATACTTAACGGAGTGACCAGCGACAAGTTCGCGCCGAAGTCCAGCCTTACGTATGCGCAAGGCGTGCAGTTCATGGTAAGCGGCCTGAAGCTTGCTCCGCAGCAACCCTCTGGCAAGAAGGCCAGCGATTATTTTGACAACGTAAAAAATGCCTCCTGGTATGCCTCCGCATTCCTGAAGGCCAAAGAAAGCGGCTTAATGCTGGAGCGGTCTATTGACCCTAATGCTGTGATGACACGGGTCCAGTTCGCACAATTGCTGCTTCAGGCGCTACAGAACAAAGGGGACTTCGCGTATACGGAGATGTATGCCAACATTACGGATGGCGGCAAGCTGTCTGCCGCTGAGATGAACAGCCTGCAGATTCTGATCAACACTGGACTGGTCACATTGGAGAAGAACAACGCCTTTCGCCCGGACGAAGCGGTTACCCGTGCAGAGGCTGCCGTCCTGGTCTACGATGCTGCCAAATTCATGAAGGAAGTGATTATGATGGATGAGAACATTTCAGCCCCGCCAAGCACCTATGATGCCGCTGTAACACTGGACAAAGCCGCCGCTGGTGTCAACAAAGCTACAGTGACCGTATCCAATCTGCCGAATCCGGGATATGGCCTGGTCATTGAGCGGATTGAGTTCGGCGCTGGCAAAACCGCAGTGATCTTCTTCAAGGTCACGTCACCGAAGCCCGGGTCCATGAACCCGCAGGTCATCTCGGCAGGCACCGCAGTCACCTATCTGCCCGAAGGCTATACCGCAGTAGCCCAAGCCGCCCCAGGCTCGGAGACTTCGCCCAACCCTCAGGTTAGATAAGTTATCATGTGATACTCATAGATATTTATTCAAAAACAGCGCACCGTCCGGACATCCGGCGGTGCGCTGTTTGCAGTTGGTTCTATTCACATACTGCGGGAATCAGGGAGTCCATTGATCGTGGATAATGCCAACCAGCGCATGATCCTGGCCTATTTTCTCAAAAACCAGACGCAGGCTGCTCCAGTCCATCCCCTCTGCCGAAGGATCAACACCGGCAATGTGATATTCTACGAAATCATGGCTGTCTGCAGGGTATACCTCTCTCAGATTGTTCAGTGTCGTCCCTTGGCCCAGACCCTGGTTCAGTGCAATCTTAGCCTTACCGGCGAAATCAGCATCGTACACAAACTCTTTATAATAGTCGGCAAAGGTTAGCTCAATCAGTTCTCCAGTACCCGCGAACTCCCGCCATTCCCGCTTGCGGGTATCCTGCATCGCCTGTTCCAGCTCCTGCCTGCTCAGCACAACGTCCCGCTCTGTATCAACATAAGCGTAGGGGGAGAATCGTACTCCGCGCTCCGGGTGCACCCAGGCGGCCAGCGTCTCCATCTTGCCGCTCTTCAGTGCCCGCATCACCGTTGCCGCCGCTTCCAATGCTGTAGGCGGAGTGCCTTCCTCCGGCGGTCCGGGATCTTCTGCTACCGGCGGTGCTTCCGTCGCCACAGGACTTGGAGCAGCCGTTGATGAAGGTGCCGGGGAGGACGCAGTCTCCGCAGGTGCCAGCGTAGGGGCCTGAGTCTGCTCTGGAGCAGACGTAGCTTCCGGCGCCGTATTCTCTGCAGAACCGCAAGCTGCCAGAACCAGCGTTAGAGCCAGCAGTGCAGTGAAGCCAATAGTTCTGGATGTATTCATGAACCTGCAACTCCTCCTTATAATGCTATTCTTATTCTATTTAGACGCTTGCCGGGCGGAGTTAGTTGCAGGTTGTTTGCTCCCTTACCCCAGCTCAGTATAATATCTGATCTCCTGCCGTCCCGTCTGGAACCCGGCTGACCGGTACAGGGACAGTGCGGAATCATTCGTGGTCAATGCGACCAGCTGCGCCTGCTCCAGACCCTTCTCCTGAAGATACGTTAACGCACGATTCAGCAGCGCCTTGGCAATGCCTCTTCTCCTCCAGGGCTTACAGACAAATACATCCTCGATGATGCCCGTCTCCTCTTCCTGCCAGACCATCAGACTGCCCGCCACCCGGCCTGCATCCCGCACAACCATCGATGTCCAGTGCGGATGCTCCTGATATTCCAGCAGACGCTCCATTCCGAGCGGGGTCTCCGGCCAAATCTCTGCCTCCAGCTCCAGATAAGCCGCCCTCTGCTCCGGCGAATCTATAGGCGCATAGCTTAATTCAAGGCCTTCCTCCAGCTCCACCGCATGGACGGGTTCACGAAGATCGCGCTGGAGTGTATACAAGCAGCCATCCGGCAGGTAACCCAGATGCTCTGCGAAATAAGCATGGCAACTCTCCTCCGCCGCATAATTGCCTGTGCACAGAAGGGTCTCATATTCCGGCGGCAGCGTACTCTTCAGCACCTGGGCCCGTTCCAGCAGAAGAGCGTAGACACTGTCACGCAGCTCCAGATCCTTTTCCCGTCCGGGCAATGTCTTGAGATTCACGAAAATCTTGTGTTTACTCTCCGCCGCGCGTCCCGGTGGCACCACATTAAAGAGCTGCAGCTGGCCCTTGGCCACCATCTGCTCCCCTTCAAAAGCGCAGAAGACATTCTCCCAATTGCCCGCATCCCCCACCCACCAGAACAGCACATCCTCCTGGGCCGACACCTGTGCATACATCACGCCAAGCGCCGCCATATCCCTCTCTTCAAACTGCCGGATCACTCTATTGCTCAATTACTATCCACCACCTTCTGTTTCTGTCTATCATAACACCGCCTGGCAGGGGGCTTCCGTTCTTGAATAACTATAGTTGTTTTATACTGCTGAGCTGGTGGCGCTTGCGTCCTCGTTACAAAAATACAGCTGCGGATTTCACAAGGGTAACTACTCCGAATACAAACAGTACTCCCCCGGACATTTTGTTAAATAGAGAGAGCTTAAAGGGTCCCTCCAGTACCTTATTCCGAAGCAGTGCAGCTGCTCCTGAGAGGAGTACCCACCATAGTGCTGAGCCCAGGAACACGCCTGTAACCAGAAACACCATATCTGTGAGCTTATGCGACAGTAGAACACCAGTAGCTCCGAATACGCCCAGAAAAAATATAATCGTCATCGGGTTAGACAGCGTGAGCAGAAACGTCATAGCATAAGAACCCAGCACACCTGGGCTGGCAGTAGAATGAGCTGCTTCCATGGCCGGAACCCGTAGTAACGATCTTATCCCTAAGCAGCAAATAAACAATCCGCCAACCACCTGCAGTATAATGTTGTAATTCACTAGAGCAGCAGTCAAAGCTGTCAATCCTAATCCTGCCAGTATGCCGAACACAGCATCTGCGGTTGCCGCACCCAGCCCGCTGTACAGCCCTGTTCTGAATCCTCTGGTAATTGTCGTTCTGATGCACAAAATACTGATAGGCCCTACGGGAGCCGCGATGGACAGGCCCAGCAATATACCTTTCGATATCCATTCCCATGACATAGATAACCGCTCCTTCGCTTCTATTCCTCTTTCAGGGCAGATAGACTGAAAATGGTGTTCGATCGGACAATGCTGTAACGGGCTTTAAGCGTTTGTGTAATGAAGGTCTCAACACCGGATAGATCTGCTAATGCCACTTTCAGAAGATAATCATATTCACCGGAAATATGATGGCACTCCAGTACTTCCTGGGATTGGATGATACTCTCACGGAAGCCTTGAGTATCCACCGAGCTGCTGAGCTGGAGGAAAATATAGACTACACAGTTCTTGCCCATAGCCTTACGGTCCAGCTTGACGGTGAACTGCGCTATGACCCCGTTTCGTTCCAGCTTCCGGATTCGCTCCGCAATGGATGGAACCGACAGATGAATCATTTTCGAGATATCGGAGCTGGTCATCCGGCTATTCCTCTTCAGTAACCCCAGGATTTGCAGGTCAATATCATCCATTTGCATCCCCTCCATTTTAAGTAAATTATACAATATGTATTAAATAAGAAAATACTTCCTGGTAAATACGTAATTTTTTTAAGCTCATTTGATTTTGTATTAAAAAGTTTAATAATTACCAGATTTCAACGCGGGCAAACTTAAATAGTTAAAGTCCCTTCAATCATCTCTAATCAAAACGCCAAAATAGGCCAACCGAATAACTGGCTGACCCATTCTTTTATTCTCTCAACTTTTACTGATTAGAGTTGGAATTGAGAATTCTAAAGCCCTTTGACCAAGCCGCCATCCACCAATACGGTCTGGCCTGTACTGTAGGAATTGGCTTCGGAGCAGAGGAAGACGATCATTCGCGCCCTTTTAGTGAAATATCGTTAGACAGCTTAAAGTTTGCGGATCTGTGTCACCAAGGCAATAATTACCTCAAGCAGTTTGGCAGCTGCGGCCACAGCGAACACTGCACGGGGATCCGTCCATTCTGACAAGGCCGCTCCGGTCATTGCTCCCAGAGGCATTGCCAGCCGGGTAAGCACTCTAGAGAAGCCCAGAACACGTCCAATCATATCCTGTGGAATCGTCTCTTGCCGGACTGAGGTTACAATGGTATTCCAAGCCACATTACAAGTAGTAACCCCTAGAAAGGCAATGCCGGGAGCCAGCCAAAAGTCGCTGATTGCAGCAAAACTGAATCCCAGAGTCCCCACTCCGAGTAATACAGGAATTAACAATCCCCGGCGGAAACGTCTCTCCAGCGGAACAGCAAGCAGACTGCCGATCATTCCGCCAAAGCCTAACAAGGTATAATTAATGCTGCTCTGCTGGGTATTCAAATGCAAGGTGTTTAACAAATAGAACATTAAGACACCAAAAGCAGCACTATACCCGAAGTTACCGATCATAGCCTGAAACGAAAAAGACAAATTGATCTTCGAGCGTACCAGCCACTTGAACCCTTCTCCGATATCGCTAAAAATCCTCCCTATACTCGCCGCTGAGCGAGAGTGCCCCAAGTCTGCCATTAACATAAGAACAATAAGCGTACCTCCAAAGGACAACGCATCTAGCCAAAGCGTATTGAAGCCGCCTATCCCAGCAATAATCACTCCGGCAAGTAAAGGTCCAGCCATCTCAGCAATTTGGTTGGTCAATTGGTACGAAGCATTGGCTCTTGTCAATTGTGCAGGCACAAGCTGCGGGATGATCGCGACTATCGACACATCGAACATCAAAGACAGTATAGTAAGCACGAAAGAGATTGCATACAGGTGCCAAAGCTGAAGCAGGCCGGCAAAATGCAGCAAGGGAATCAATACGACCAGTAGCGCCCTTAAAATATCCGTTACAATCATCAGTCTTTTTCGGTCCCATCGGTCAACCAGACTCCCTACAACCGGACCAAACAGAACGATGGGCAAGACACTTACCGCATACATAGAGCCCATTACAATACTCGATTTCGTTAATTCGTAGGAGATCCATGGAATCGCAAAGGTGAACAAAGAATCCCCCAACCTGGAAATAAACATCCCTGCCAGAAACCGGATATACGCCAGGGGCAGCTCCAGCAGCTTGCGCACCGGCACTGCCTGCTCGTCCTGATCCGTTCGCAAGGGTGAAGCCGTCTGTGGATCACTCATAAATTAACCTCTTTCGTTTTGAATGCCTCCTTGTGCCATAGTTTTATCAAAGCATATGTCATGCTTAAAACAAATGATATTCTCCACATGAATCTCCAACTCAAATTCATAAGCCCAGCCTACAAGTGGAAACGGCTTTGCCGTCCTTTTAAAGGACGGTACCGTTTCAGCGAGAAATAGAAGGATAAGTTATCGTGTGAAACATATGAATTCTATATTTCAAAAAAACTGTGCAATCCTGTTGAAGGAAAGCACAGCTTATTTGCATTCTCTGGTCCTTTGCGGACCAGGATGCCGTTATTCTCTTTGAAATGCCTCTTTTGTCAGCTTAAACGGACTCAGAAGACGCTAATGAGGCTGTCGGGCATAATTACAGGCTTCGAAGCCTGAATTAACGGCTCCTGAGTCCGCAACGATCCACAAAACGCCGATTTCAGCAAAATAAGGTCCTCTGAGTCCGTAACGCCCACTACTCCCCGCTGCCCGCCGCCTCACGCGGCTGGCGCATCGTCAAGCTGACGCGGCCCTTCTTCACATCCACGCCCAGCACCCATACGGTGACATTGTCGCCGACGGAGACCACGTCCATCGGGTGCTTCACATAGCTACCGCTAAGCTGGGAGATATGGACCAGCCCGTCGTTCTTGATCCCGATATCGACGAAGGCGCCGAAGTCGATTACGTTGCGCACCGTGCCCTGCATCTCCATGCCGGGCAGCAGGTCTTCCATCTTCAGCACATCCTTGCGGAAGATGGGCAGCGGCAGCTCCTCACGCGGGTCGCGGCCCGGACGCTGAAGACTCTCCAGGATGTCGCGCAGCGTAGGCACGCCCACCTCCAGCTTCACCGCCAGCTCTTCCGCATCCTGAGCGCTTAGCTGCTCTGCAACCTCCTTGCTGCCGAGCTGCTTCACATCCAGCCCCAGCTCGCGGAACAACTTATCCACCACCGCGTAGGATTCCGGGTGGATCGGCGTGCGGTCCAGCGTATTGTCCCCTCCGGGGATACGCAGGAAGCCGATGCACTGCTCGTAGGATTTCGCGCCCAGGCGCGGCACCTTCTGCAGTGCCTTGCGCGTAGTGAACTTGCCGTTCTCCTCGCGGAACTTCACAATATTCTTGGCAATCGTCGTATTCACTCCTGCCACATAGGAGAGCAGTGAGGCCGAAGCGGTATTCACGTCGACACCGACGTGGTTAACCGCCGACTCCACGACGCCCTTCAAGCTCTCCTCCAGATGCTTCTGCGACACATCGTGCTGGTACTGCCCGACACCGATGGCCTTCGGATCAATCTTGACCAGCTCCGCGAGCGGGTCCTGCACGCGGCGGGCGATGGAGGCGGCGCTGCGCTCCGCCACATCCAGATCCGGGAACTCCTCCTGCGCCAGCTTGGAGGCCGAATACACACTGGCCCCTGCCTCGTTAACGATCAGGTAGGCCAAGTCAGGGTCGCCGACCTCGGCAATGACCTCGGCCGTGAACTGCTCCGTCTCCCGCGAGCCGGTGCCGTTGCCGATGACGATGAGCTGGATGCCATATTTGGCGATCAGCTCCTTGAACTTGGCCGCCGCCTCGCGCTTCTTGTTGTTCGGCGGCGTCGGATAAGTGACCGCTACCTCCAGCAGCTTGCCGGTATCGTCCACTACGGCCAGCTTGCAGCCGGTGCGGTAAGCCGGGTCGACACCAAGTACATGTCGTCCCTTCACCGGCGGCTGCAGCAGCAGGCTGCGCAGATTTCCTGAGAAGATGGAAATCGCTTGCGTCTCCCCCTTTTCCGTCATCTCCCCGCGCACCTCGCGCTCGACGGAAGGGGCCAGCAGCCGTTTGTACGCATCCTCGGTCACCGCTTCGAGCAGCTCCTTGACCGGGGAAGGCCCCTTCACCAGCTTGCGGATAATGAACGCATGGATCTTGTCGGCCACAACCTCAATGCCGACCTTCAGCACATTCTCCCGCTCCCCTCGATTGATGGCGAGAATACGGTGCGGCGGCATTTTGTGCACAGGCTCCCGGTACGAATAATAATTCTCGTATACACTCTCCTGCTGGGCATCCTTGGCCTCGGAGACCAGAATCCCCTGACTCGCTGTATACTGGCGCACCCACGAACGGATGGCCGGATCATCGGCAATATTCTCGGCAATGATATCCATCGCCCCTTGCAGCGCCAGCTCGGCACTATCTACACCTTTGTCTGCATCAATATACTTAGCGGCCTCTTCCAGCGGAACCCCCTGCCGGCGCTGCTCCATCACCCAATCCGCCAGCGGTTCCAGTCCCCGTTCCTTGGCGACACTGGCCCGTGTCTTGCGCTTCTGCTTGAACGGACGGTACAGGTCCTCCACTTCCTGCAGCTTCACAGCTTTCATGATACTCGCCTGCAGCTCAGGAGTAAGCTTGCCCTGCTCCTCGATGCTGCGGATCACATCCTTCTTGCGGTCACCGAGGTTACGCAGATATCCGAGCCGTTCTTCGACATCGCGGAGGACATTCTCGTCCAGCTCCCCGGTCATTTCCTTGCGGTATCTGGCAATGAACGGAATGGTGTTGCCCTCATCTAGCAGCCCCACCGTAGTTCTTACCTGCTTCAGACTGATGCTCAGCTCCTTCGCAATAGCTGCAAGTATCAGTTCCTGCTCCTGACGGGCAGCAGCATCTTCCGCCGCCTTCACCGCCTGATTCGTATCAACGCTCAAAGTAGATCCCTCTTTCTATACACAGTCTGAGTTCATAGCTCTCTACTGAAATACTATCACAGTTTGTCGCAGGACCAAAGTCCGACACCACCAAGCAGGCATACGGAATCCCGCAGCAAGCAAGTGGACAAACGTATCTTATTTCGCCGATTTCTGAGAAATATGCTTGAACAAGTGGATAAACAACATCTGCTATGGAACGTTTCCCCTATTTCGGCTGAAAAGAGATTATTTAAATGCCTTTTATCCACCTGCTGTCCCAGCAGCGTTCAATCGTTCATCAGCAAGTGGAAGAAATCCAGCTATTCTCAACCCCTAAGTTCTATATAAAATACGGCTACGCCGCCCCTTCCAGGATGACATAGCCGTATTCTTATTTTATAGGAATCTTTATCTTATTGGCATGTAAAGTGGTCTGAATCCCTCTCCCAATGTTACCGTACCACCGGAATCCCCTTGCTTCTTCTCCGTCTGCCATAGCTCACCGACAACAGGAAGCTGAGGAACATGACCAGCGCAGCCGCCGCATAAGGGAAATTGAGATTCATATCGAACAGGATACCCGCTACAATCGGTCCGGCAATGTTGCCAAGGCTGGTGTACGCGGAATTCATTCCCATCACAAGGCCCTGCTGCGTCTCGTCCGCCATCTTGGAGAGCTGTGTCCCGACAGCGGGGCGAAGGATATCCATGGCGAGGAATACAACAAAGGTCACAGATACAATCGCCACGAAGCCATGCACGAACAGCGTCAACAGGATCGACAGGCCCGAGACCAGCAGACAGGCGGAAATGACCCGGCTCTCCCCGAACTTGTTCAGAATCCAGCTGAATGCGGTAACCTGTACCACAGCCCCGGCAATCGAGCCAAACGTCAGGACAAACGCAATATCCTTGGGCGTGAACCCGAATTTGTGATCCACAAACAATCCGAATACCGTTTCATAGTTGGCCAGCCCGAAAGACAGTACGAATACAATAATAAGTCCGAAAAAGTAAGGCTCACGATAAGAGCGTACGAGCTGGAGAATTAGATTATCCTTATTTCCCTTCTGGTCTCTGGCTTCTTCACGCAGCTCCGCCGAACGCGATTCCGGCAGGACGATTAACGTAATGACGGCCACGAGCCCGGCAGCACCCGCAGCAACAAAGAATGGAACGCGGATGCCCAGCTCGGCCAGATAGCCGCCGATTCCTGGCCCGATGATGAAGCCCGTGGTAATGGCCGCATTGATGAAGCCCATACCCTTCGCCCGCTCCTCCGAGGAGGTGGTGTCCGCCACATAAGCCATAACAGCAGGCATAATCATCGCTGCACCGATACCGCCAAGCATTCTCGAGACGAACAGCACCCATGATGCGTTAGCCAGACCGAACAGAAGCTCCGAGAACGCAAACACCACCAGACCGCCGACAATGATTTTTTTGCGGCCCATTTTGTCCGAGAGTCTTCCGGCGAAGGGCGAGACCAGCAGCTGAGTCAGCGAGAATGCGGCCACCAGCAGCCCGACCATACTCCCGCCGATACCCAGTTCATTCATATAGGTAGGCATAATAGGGACAACCAGACCGATCCCCGTGAACGCCAAAAAGATATTCAGCATGAGAAGCAGCATCGCTCCCCGGTTCCTTAACAGTAATGACATTGTGATTCCCTCCGAATTTCCTAGGTTCATCTATCTATATCTATCTGTATCTGTTGATTAACGTTCCCCGGCGCGTATCCCCTGCAGCAGGATCTGAATGGCTGCACGGTAGTATGCCCTGATCTCCTCCGGGGTATTGGCGATGGTTGTAATCTCATTGACCCGTCCGATTCCTTCCAGCATCCCGCTGAGTGTGATTACACAGCTCTCCAGATTTATGTTGTTCAGGTACCCGGAATCCATTCCCTCCTGCAGCAGCTCACGGCAGACCCGTGCAACCAGCTCATAGATCTGCGAGAGACGCTGGCGGATATCGTCCGGAAGTGTGCGGGATCTGGCGTATTCCTCCAGTGCGTGAATCAGCGGATTCTGAAAATCATTCGCATAATGATCACCCAGCGCGAACAGGCGGGCTTCCGTTCCGCTGAGCTTGCTCTGCAGCTCCTCCCACTCACAGATCCATTTCTGTGTATCCTCTTCCACCACATGCAGGAACAACTCATCCTTGCTGGGAAAATGGTGATATAAACTGCCCTTGCTGACCTTCGCAGCCAGGCAGACCTCATTCATGCTTACTGCTCCGTAGCCCTTTTGCGCGAATAGACTGGAAGCATTGTGCAGAATACGGCTTTTGGTTTCTTCTCCATCTGAACGTCCTCTGATCATTACCCCTCCTCTAGACCGACCGATCGGTCCAATTATATCACGCAGATATAACCTTACACAACCCCGGCTGAAATATACCCAGCAGCACCCGTAATAGATGGTTATCCATCAGCCCGTCTATCACTTTCTGTATATCCATACACGTTAAATAACCCCACAAAGTGGGGCTTTGCTTCGATGTTTACTCAGGTACTTTGCGGGGGCCCCAAAATATATAAATTCTTATCTTATTAAAAAAGGCAGCACCGGGATTCATCCGGCCTGCCTTTTGTTACGATTATTGATGTTACATCCCTATGAATAGGTTCAGAAATCAATCAGCCCCAGGCTGATTTGCAGCGAATCATCCACCAGCTTCATGGTCTCGTCGTCCAGGTGGGTGATTTTATCTGTTAAGCGTTGCTTGTCAATGGTACGAACCTGCTCCAGCAGAATCACGGAATCCCGGTCAAAGCCATGAGCAGCTGCATCAATCTCCACATGCGTCGGCAGCTTGGCCTTCTGGATCTGGGCAGTGATAGCTGCCACAATCACAGTCGGGCTGAAGCGATTGCCAATATCGTTCTGAATAATCAGTACCGGCCTTACTCCACCTTGCTCAGAACCCACAACCGGTGAAAGGTCGGCAAAAAAAACGTCGCCGCGTTTAACAATCAATAGTTACACCCCGCTTACTAAGCGGCCAAGAGTACTGTCTGCATCTTCCTCTGCGAGAAAGGCCTCGCATGCCATGGTTAAATTAATCTTAGCCATTTCCATATAGCCCCGCTGCATGGACTCGCGGATGGTACGTTTCCTCCGATCGCTCAAGTACAGCTTCATGGCCTGCCTGATCAATTCACTACGGTTAGAGTTCTCCAGTTGAACGATCCCATCTACTTCCTGCAAGAGATGATCGGGCAAGCTGATCATGATTCTTTTGGTGTTCTGCAAATTGGCCACCTTCTCTTCCACCCCCACAAACCTTCTGCCCTTGTGTTCCAGTGTTACAATATACAAGGAATTTTATACAAGGAATATATGCCGCCAGTATATCAAGTATGCTGCATCCCATTATAAACTAGAAATGGCGGTTCGTATAGACTATAAGTCACAAGCTCTATACGGTACGTTCCTTATATTCAGTTCCTGTACTAGGTATCTGGTCAGGGTATTAGGCTTGCAGCAAGGGATTGACGAGGTTGGGTAAGGTACCTTGGCGTACATACACTCGCGGTACCCGGTGAGCCAGCATACAGATTACTTCGTAGTGGATCGTCCCTAAATGGAGCGCCAGTTCATCTGCCGTGATCGACTCGGTGCCCTGGCGGCCGATGAGTACAACCTCTTCGCCTGCTTTGATTTGTTCCGCTTCTAGAGCGAAAGATTTGAGTGATACCATACACTGGTCCATGCAGATCGTTCCGACGACAGGAACACGGCGTCCGCGTATTAGCACCTCCGCTTTGCCTGTTAGCATGCGGGAATATCCGTCAGCGTACCCCACGGGGAGCGTAGCGATAACCTCATCGCCTGCCGTGAAGTACCGGGTGCCGTAGCTGATGCCTGAGTCAGGCGGCAGGGTTTTGACATATACAGCCTGCGTCTTCAGCGTCATTACCGGGTGTAGAGCCACCAGCTCGCGGTTCACCTCAGCCGAGGGGTAGAATCCGTACAAGCTTATGCCTACACGCACCATGTTAATGGATAGTAGAGGTGTATCAATGGCCGTAGCGCTATTGCCCGTATGTATGATCGGGATGGTAATGTCCATGTCCCGAAGCGCTTCCGCCACGCTCATGAAACGTCGGTGCTGCATTAGTGTATAGCTTTTGTTGTGTTCGTCTGCTCTGGCAAAATGGGTGAACATGCCCTCCAGCTCCGCCTGTGCCACCGCATGCACCTCAGCGATGAATGCAGGCGCATCCTCCGGCAATAATCCCAGTCTGCCCATTCCGCTGTCAATCTTGATGTGTACCTTCAGCCGGTGCTCCTTCGCTACAGGAAGGGCGCTAACCGCTTCCAGTACCTCCGGTGTGAACAGTGTAACGGTAATGTTGTTCTCCCAGGCTACAGCAATGCCTTCCGGTGGAGTATAGCCCAGCACCAGGATAGGAAGTAGTATTCCCGCCTGACGCAGCTCCAATGCCTCATCCAGAAAAGCAACACTGACGTAGTCCGCTCCAAGCCGCTCCAGCTCCCGCGTCACTTCCACTGCTCCATGTCCATACGCATTTCCTTTGACGCATCCCATGAACTTGGTCTCCTGCGGCAATACGCCGCGAAAAGCTTCGTAGTTGGCACGCAAATCATCCAGGTTAATCTCGGCTGCTGTCGGCCGATAGCTTGCCTTCACTTCAGGTCACCTTCTTACATTGTAGTAAAACATCTCTGCCTTATTCGCACAGATCAGAAGTCTTACTGCCAATGGTAATGCTCGTGAAGGCCGCTGTCAATGTGAGCAGGGTGTAGACAAAAAACGGATACCGCGGGTAGAGGAATGATTCCCACCTTGCGCAGTATCCGCCCACTGATTTTTATTTACCCGATTGTTCCTCCATAGAAGCGGCTATTTGCATCATTTCCGTAACTGGCAGATTTGCGCTTGTAATCCGGTACTCTACACCCTCGCTCATCCAGGTCAGCGTCTGCTGCTCATCCCCGCTAAGCAGGCCGGCCGTGAAGCCCAGATCGACCAGTGTTCCGGGAGCCAGCGACACCGCACGGTCCAGCGGACGGGCTTCCATAATCGTATACTGGTAGACGCCGTCATAGCGGATCAGCACCGCATGGTCCTTGCTGCCTTCAATCTTGTTCGTGTCCTTCAGCTTCACACCGGCCGGAATGTAAGCCGGCTCAATGATTCCGAAGTCGCCCAGCTCGGCCGTAACCGGCTCACCGGCCTGTTCACCATCTTCAGAGACCACCGGATTGCCTTCTTGATCCACTTCCGCCATCGTGTTCTCGGAAGGGCTGCCGGCCGCCATATTCTTCTGCATATCGAAGGAATCTGCTGTGAATTCCGGATCGAACTTGAAGCTGTCGAAGGTCACATTCACCACAACCTTGGCTTCGGAATCCGATACCTGCACCTGCTTCGGCTCATAAGTCTTTTTGTTCAGCCAGATCTTCTGGCGGACCAGCGCGCTGCTCTGATAGTTGGCAGCGACCTCGAACACATAATTATCTCCGTCCTCCACGAACTGCCGGTTATTGTCTTTGACAATTCCCTTCAGCAGCGTCTGGTACAGATACACCTGACCCTGGCTGTCCGGCCAGTCGCTCTGGAAGCGGAAGCTTTTGCCGAGGCTTGGGGTCAGGACGAATACGCCCTCATCATTGCGCAGCACAATCTGCTTCACATCCTTCTGGACATTCGACAGGCTGATCCGGTAATACGAAGGATTCTTATACCATACCTCCACCTTGTAATCCTGCGGCTGCTCCCCGGTGTACAAGGTCATTGTGCCTGAGCCCTGATAAGCTCCCTGCTTGCTCTCCAGCTTGTCAGACACTTGATTCAGATCCTTGACCACAGAGGCGGCATCCTTCTTCCCGCACCCCGCCAATACTAAGGCCACGCTCATAATGATCGCGAGTACCCATGTTATCCGGCGCATGACATCATCCCCTTAACCTGTTTTGAATGCATTGATTAGTACATGTCTATGAAGGACTTGGCCTCAATATGCAGACGGGCATGACAAGCATGAAGAATAGTAGAAACGCTATTGCAAAAAAGCACCAGCCCGCGATCCCCGCCACGCTTTCGGGGTTGCAGTCTGGTGCTCTGATTCTTCCTATGTCTCGTACCTGTTCCCTTATCCGCTCCTCAGCAGATTACCAGTTAATGGACTCTGCGATTTTCAGGACCTCAGTCCGGTCAAGGCCGCGGGTACTGAGACCGTACATCACGCCGTTTGCTTCCCAGTCCAGGCTTCTGTCACTGACCAGAACCGCATCCGTCCCCTTAAGCTTCACCTGCTCCACCTTGTCGTCCGTTGCCATTGAAAAGGCATTCTCCTCATTGGCCAGGCGCAGCTGCATCCAGATTCGCTTATCCTTATCTTTGCTAGCGAAGAACAGTTCAACAATCTGCCCGCTTACGCCCGCCTCGTCCTTATAGAACTCCCCGTGGTCAAAGGCAAAGCCCTCTGGCAGATATTCCGGCAGCTTCACCTTGAAGAGAGCATATTTATCCAGCTCCGCTGCCTCCTTGACGGTAAACTTCTGCTCTGACGCTTCCTTGTCAAGCTGCTCCTGCTCACTCAGGGTAATCAGCTTATCCCCGTCGAAATTGACGATGGCCTCCCCGGCGGCATTGAAGATGGCTTCAGGCATGGGGTTAAATGAGGTGACCGGATTACCGTCCTGGTCAAATATCTTGCCCTTCCAGGCATCCGGGAACTCCTTAGGGTGGGTCCCGTCCATCTGAGCGACCTCAATATGTCCCAGCTGGACTGAATTCAGCACGCGCTCCAGCATTTCCTGTGCGAACGAGGGTCTGACGAAGGATATACTCACCACGGCTGCCACCAGCAGAGAAGCTGCAATCATCACCGGACGTCTGATTCGTTGTTTGTTCTTCATTTTATCTTCCTCCTGTTGTTTCTGAATGGAGCGGCTTCTCACCTGGCGGAGAACCGCCGCCCGATCGGACTCCCGGGAGAAGTCCTGGCGGGCCAGATAGTCTCCCAGCTCCTGAAGCTCAAGCTCTTCTGCCTGTGCGGCGTTCTTCTTGTTATTCATAGCTCTTCCACACTCCCTATTTCAGATTTCAGTTTTCGCATGCTGCGATAGAGAATGACTCCGACATTGCTCTCCGAGATTCCGGTAATCCGGGCAATCTCCGTATTCTTCAGATCCGCCCCGAATTTCAGGGCGATGAGGTTACGTTCCTTCGGGCTGAGCGTGTCCAGCGCCACCTGTAGCCGGTCGCTGCGCTCTCTGCCGAGGATGAGCGTTTCCGGCTCTTTTTTTCCCGACACCAGCTCCCGGATACTGTCCAGTGAGAAGAAGCGCTGCCGGGCCTGGCTCCGGTAATAATCATTCACTACGTTGCGGGCAATGGCGAACAGCCATACCTCAAGCGGCGCTTTCTCCGGGGAATAACCGGGCAGCTTGGATAGCGTCTTCTCGAACACCTGGCTGGCCAGATCCTCGGCGGTATAACGGCAGCTCACCCGGTAGGCGATATAGTTGAATATCCGTTTATAATAGGCTTCAAAAACCGCTGCAAACGCAAGCTTTGTCTCTATATGAGTAGCAACCCTGTCATGTATCAAAGGCAGCAATGCGCGCTCTTGCATTCCTTAAGCCCTCCCTTCCAGGCTGAATTTACTTGGCCAAGTAATTTACATGAGCTAATACGCTCTATCTATCGAATCCATTACATATGCAGACGAAAAAAAGACAGAGGCTCTAAGCTCCTCTGCCTACTGTAGTTTTTTTGGGAATTACTGGCTATGCGGATTATTGCTGAACGCCATGTCTGCTTTTCTCAAGCGTGCTCCTTCTTCCCGGTCAAAAAGTAGATCAGCGCCAGCACTGGCAGTGCCAGCCCGATCAGGGTTGTCAGACTCCAGCCGCCGTAAGCATATGCCCAGCCCCCGAGTGATGATCCCACGGCGCCTCCAATGAAGAAGATCGCCATGAACAAGCCGTTCAGCCGCCCCCGGGTCTCATTGCCCAGTGAATAGATCGCCCGCTGCCCCAGCACCAGATTACCGGACACGCTCATATCGAGCAGAATGGCCGTCAGCACCAGCAGGCCTAGTGTAAAATTGGAGGTATCCCGCAGCAGGTAGGCCAGGATAAAGGAGAGAACGGCCAGTGAAATGCCTAGACCGGTCAATAACCGGGTCCAGCCTTTGTCAGCCAATCTGCCCGCAATCGGCGCGGCTACGGCTCCGCCCACACCAGCCAGAGCAAACAGGGCGATTCCTTGCTGGGACAGATGATACTCACTGGACAGGTGCAGTGGAACGGTCGTCCAGAACAAGCTGAAGGCGCCGAATAGGCTGGCCTGGTATAAGGCGCGGCGCCGCAGCACCGGCGTCTGCATGAGCAATGTGCCCAGAGAGCGGAGTAATTGTCCGTAACTCAGGCCAGGAGCGGGCTTCCGTGCGGGCAGAATACGGGACAGGAGCAGCGTCAGCAGCGCAGTAACGACAGCCGAGACTATGAAGATGGACTGCCAGCCCCATAGTCCGGCCAGGAAGCTGGCGACCGGGCGGGCGAACATAATGCCCAGCAGCAGCCCGCTCATCACATTGCCGACGACGCGGCCGCGATCTTCCTCTGTCGCCAGATAAGAGGCATACGGCACCAGGACCTGCGCTGCTACCGAGCCCAGCCCGATCAGCAAGGAGGCGGCCAGGAACAGCGGTGCATTCGGTGCCAGGACAGACAGTGCCAGAGCGGCCACAACCAGAATCAGCGACATCACAGTCAGCCGCCGGTTCTCGATAATATCACTGAGCGGGACAATGAACAGCAGTCCGGCAACATAACCGATTTGCGTCAGGGTAACGATTAGTCCGGTCGCTCCGGCCGACAGATGAATGGCCTGCCCGATGGGCCCAACCAGCGTCTGGGTATAATAGAGATTCGCCACAATCAGTCCGCAGGATACGGCCAGCAGAAATGTGATCCAGCCGGGGACAGCCTTTGCAGCTTCAGGGGAATCTGCTTGTTGTTGCATCGGAACGTAAGCCTTCATTTGAAACTCCACCTTCCATTTTTTAAATACTGAACATTCAGTTCATTAATTGCTATGACCAAATAATATACTAAACGTTCAGTATTGTAAATAGGCAGTTTTATGGTATACTCCAATTATAGTTGAACTAGCACTGTCAGGAGGAATCACCATGGAGAAAAAAAGAGGCCGCCCGCGCAATACTGAGGCCAAGAACGCTATTCTGAACGCTTCATATGAATTATTGCTGGAGACGGGCTTCGGCGCAGTTACCGTAGAGAAGATCGCGGAGCAGGCCCAGGTCAGTAAGGCAACGATTTATAAATGGTGGCCGAATAAAGCAGCGGTAGTGATGGACGGATATCTGTACGCTGCTAACGCCAGACTGCCGATCCCCGATACCGGTTCCGCCAAAGAGGACATTCTGATTCATGCGGGAACGCTCGCACGGTTCCTCACCAGCCGGGAAGGTAAAGTCATTACGGAGCTGATCGGTGAAGGTCAATCCGATGCCGGACTGGCGGAGGCGTACCGGAGCAGGTATTTCGGCCCGCGCCGCCAGGAAGCCTGGAAGCTGTTCGAACGGGGGATTGCCCAGGGGGAACTGAAGCAGGGACTCGATATCGGGAGCTGTATCGACTTGATCTATGGCCCTATTTTTTACCGGCTGCTGCTGACCGGGGGAGAACTGAGCGAAGCCTCAGTCAGAGCGCTGGTGTTACTTGCCCTTCAGGCGCTTGAAGCTTGAGGTTTCTGCAAGTCTTCTATTAGGATATGGCAAATTGCATTTGTCCAGGCACAATGCAGTATGGGCAGTATAAGCTAGGGCTGTAACAGGCTTGACTTATCTTTGTTAACAGAACGTGACCCGCAGGCGGTGTTTTTCATTTATAATACAAGAGATTGGAATTTCCAGACTCCGGAGGTTATCTTATGAAAAAATTAATTACCGCTGCCGCTATTGCCCTGCTCCTCGCAGGCCATGCGGCGGGTTCATCCATAGATATTGCCCATTCTGCTGCTGCCCCTCTATCCCTTGTTGTGGACGGACAAGCCGTTCTCCCCGGGGCTCCCCCCTTCCATTCAGGCGGCACATTATACGTACCTGCCCGCGCGCTGTTGGAATACTTCCCGATAGAGCTGCAATGGAATAACACCCTCAAGCAACTCACCCTATCCACAAGCTGGGACAAGACGATTCTAACGCCCGGTAGCGCTTCCAAGCAGGTGACTTATACGCAAACGGACGGAGGATATCAAGAGGAGCTGGACTCTCCTGTGTTACTGAAGGCAGGCCATGTATATATCGCGGCAGCTGCTTTGGACTCCCTTACGGGAGCTGTTACAGAGCTGAATAAGGGAGGAAGCCGGGTTACTGTTACCCCGGGCAGTCTTAGCACAACCGTCAGAGTACCCGCTGCCCCCCTTGCCGTTGCAGAGAATAATCCCAAGGTGAAATTGTACGCCGCGCTCAAGGACGGCGATACCTACAAAGGATTCATCCTTGAAGTGAACGGGAAAAAGCAACGCTTCAACTGGAACGTATCCAGAGACTACTCGCACCCGCCTCAGCTCTTCTATGCTGATGTAGATTCGGACGGCAAACCGGAGGCCACGGTTGTGTTCACCCTGGGAACCGGAACCTCGCTGGTTGCACAGGAGGTTCATGTGGTTAATCCGGAACAATGGAAGGAAATATCGGTGCCTGCTGCGGACAAAGCGGCCTCTGCTGTAGTCTCCTCCAGTATTTCGCTGGATAAGGATGATGTCCTGCTGAAGCTTGAGCTTACAGGACCCAAGCCGTCCAAGCTGACGCTCAGACTCCCGGACCGTGCTGAGGACGGCATGAAGTATTTCGGCAGCAAAGCGGCCATTGGCGCAGTAACCTACTACTCAGTAGAGAGTAACAAGCTGCTCGCAGATACCAGCCTAATGGTCGGCATGACCGAGAGTGTCGGTACCCTGAAGCTGGAATATAAGGCAGGTAAGACAGGGATGGAGCTGGGGTCTATTGCTTTTGAGCCGGATGAACGGGGTGAAGCCATTGTGGAGAAATAATCCGCTGCCGGAAGGAGAGGCTTGCAAATGATTGATGCCCATATTCATCTAGACCAATATGAGGATCACGTAGTGTCCTCCCTGCTGGAGAGACTGCCGGAGCAGGGCATAGAGTCGCTGATCGCGGTCTCGATGAACCTCGCCTCCAGCAAGCGTACCCGGGAGCTCGCAGTCAGATATCCCGGCCTGGTGAAGCCGGCTTACGGCTTCCATCCAGAGCAGCAGCTCCCTGCGGAGGAAGAGCTGAATGCGCTGCTGAAATGGATTACAGCCCATGCGGACAATATGGTCGCTATTGGTGAAATCGGCCTTCCCTACTACTCCCGGGCCGAAGCTGCTGCACGCGGTGAGGGCTGGGAGATGGAACCCTATCTCGGGCTGCTCGACAGACTTCTTGGACTGGCTGCACGTTTGGGCAAGCCTGTAGTACTACATGCCGTCTATGAGGATGCGTGGACCGTATGCGATCTGCTGGAGCAGCATGGCCTTACGCAGGCCCATTTCCACTGGTTCAAGGGCCCCGCTGCTACCGTTGACCGGATGATTAGCTGCGGTTACTACATTTCCTTCACTCCTGACATCCTCTACGAACCGGAGATTCAGGAGCTGGCACGCCGCTATCCGCCGGAGCTGGTCATGGCGGAGACAGACGGCCCCTGGCCGTTTGAAGGACCGTTCACCGGGCGCACCACCCATCCGGCTATGGTCCATGACGTTGCCGCCGCCTGGGGAGCACTGCATGGATATTCCGTAGCCGAGGCCCAGGCCCTGCTGACGGCGAACACAAAGCGATTTTATGGGCTATAGTTCTTCAAACGAATCAAGCGACCATACGACTCAAATTGCCATAAGGGCCCTTAACGCTGGTCCCGATAATTAATTAACAGCTGCTGCATTTTTTCCACCGTGCCGTCTTGATGAGGAACATGGATAGATACGGTCAAATTGGAGTCGTTCAAATACTGAAACGATACAAGATCGAAATTCAATTTCCCGAGATTCGGACAATGCAGCGTCTTCAGAGCATCAATGGCATCGAGAACCTCATGTGAGTCCCAAAGTTCACGAAACTCTCTGCTAACCTTGGATAGTGCCTCGAACTGCTCAGACCACCAAGGGTCTTCGCCGTGTCGCGCATATCTGGCATGGAAAGTAGCAACGATTCGCCTGGCATGCATTTCCCATTGCTCTCCCTTAACGTAGCGAAAACGGGCAGAAGTAAACGTCATCCAGACGAAATTCCGTTCACTTTCCGACATAGCCGCGAGATCCCCATTCATTGCACAGTAGGCTTCATTCCAGGCAATGATATTCATATGCGCATCCATGACATTCGAAGGTGACAGGGTTTGGCTATCCACAAAACGTTGAAGTTCCGCTGTTACCTTGGAGGGTTGATGGGTATTGATCAAGGGAAATTGCTTTCGAGCCAGATGGTACAGATGCCTGCGTTCTGCTTCATCTAACCGAAGCACTTCTGATATTCGGTCAAGTACCTCAGCGGATACGTTAATAGGACGCCCTTGTTCCAAGTAGGTGTACCAGTCCAATCCTACATCTGCCAGCTGGGCTACCTCGCTTCGGCGAAGTCCAGGTGTACGTCTGCGTCCGGTTTCCGGCAAACCCGCTTGCTTAGGAGTCATTCGTTCACGGCGCAAGCGCAAAAAACGAGACAATTCTTCGTAACGGTCCAGTCTGTCCCCCATAATCTCCTCATGCCTCCTATCTATTCTTGAACGTAGGATTCCCAATCCTATGATAACCAGATATCTCCCTAACCTCGTTTGGCTCATGTACACTAGTCTATGTCCTCCATAGGAGAAGAGCAAGAATGGAGAAGACAAGTATACATTAGCCTTGGGGGGAATAAGATGTTTGAGCATATGGTGCTATTGAAATTCAAGCCTGATGTTTCTACTGCAGAGCAAGAAGACGCTGTTAGTCGCGCGCATGATTTTGAAGGGGAAATTCCAGGTATCTTAGATCTTAGCGCTGGGATTAACGTAACGGAGGAAATCGAGCACACACAGGGGTTTACGCTGGGGATCAGAGTTACTTTTGAGAATCAGCAAGCTTGCCGGGACTACATTCAGCACCCGCTACATCAAAATTTATTACAATCCATAGGCCCATTTGTTGAAGGAATCATCGTTATTGATTATCCGTTTGCGACCAACTGATCACGATAAGCTAAATAGGCAGCCACCACATTGGTCGGCTGCCTTCTTGGGATTATTGAGGTATTGTTGCCTTTTAGCGTAATGACTATCATATTACTTCACCATTTTTTGTAATAATGACAATTATTCTGCCCTTAGCTTACAGAGGCATCCGCCGGACCAGTACTTCATCTTCTTTGAACTCCATGACATAGATATCCGGCTTGGTCGTCTGCAGGAGGAAGTCCAGGTCATATTCCGGGGCAAAATAGCTCATCATCAAGGCCATGACCAGCCCGTGGGTTCCGATGGCAACCCGCTCCCCTGCATGATCCCGCAGGATTTCCTGCAGTGCCTTCACTGCACGTGCCTGGCACTCCCGGTTCGATTCTCCCCCCGGCAGGGCATAATTCGAGTCGGCATACATCTTCTGCAGCTCATGCAGCAGATCCTCATCCGGCAGCTGCCGGTTGCCTTCCATCCAGACCTTCTCCCTTAGATCCTCGATGTGGGTGATCTCCTTCCCGAGTTGGTCTGCCAAATCAGCAATCGTATCGCTTGCCCGGATATACGGGCTGCTGTATAGTACATCTATCCCTTCATCCTTCAGGCATTCGGTGACTCGCCGTGCATCCTCTTTGCCCTTGGGTGACAGGCCGCGCGTCCATTCATCCATCCCGGTACGGAGCGAGTCCCCATGTCTCACCATGTAGATATAAGTTGTCATACGTTCCTCCTGATCCTCTATGCAGAAATTAGTGATCCGTTCCCCATCTTAGCTACTCTCTACTGCTGGATGAGCGGCTTCCGCTCTAGACCTCGCCACCGGCCAGAGCTGCCGGCCGAACACCATCCCCGTCAGACCCAGGAGCAGCTGCAGTAAGCCAATGTTAACAAAAATACGGGCCGGACCTGCATATTGCACAAGCACGCCGCCCAGCAAAGGTGCCACAATGAGTACCGTGCTGAGGACGGTGTTCTGAATGCCGAAGATGCGGCCTGTCATGTGCGGCGGGGTTTCCTTTTGCAGACAGTAATTGAAGGTAATCATGAATACCCCGTTGCCGATCCCCAGCACAAACCCGATCAGCAGCACCCAAATCATAGATGCCCCCGGCTGAAGCAGACCCAGCGCCGCAATTGATCCGCCGATCAGCACATACCCAGATCCCAGCTTCCAGCCATAACCTTCTTCCAATTTCAGCTTGTTCAGGATTAGAATGATGAGCACAGCTCCCGCTCCGGTAGCGGCTACCATCCAGCCGAGCAGTGATTCCCGGTCTGGTGCGAACACCCGGAACAGGCTGGTGAATTGAAAGTCAACGACCTGAATTACCAGCGACCCGGCAAGCCCGAACAACATCGTATTCAGCAGCAGCCGGCTGCGGAGCATGAAGCTCCAGCCTTCCCGCCACATGGTGCGGAGCGGTATCTTGTTGTCCGGCTCTTCTGGCTGTTTGCTGTCTTCTTCCTCCGTATGGATGTTTTTTACGGACAGCAGCAGCAGATAAGAACAGCCGCGCAGCAAGGCATTGAGCAGGATGCACCACTGCGGCGTAAGGAAGGCGAGCGCCAGACCTCCGAGCAGCGGACCGGCGATTTTGGAGCCTTGGTTGACCAGCCCGTTCAGCGAGGAGGCCTGCAGCAGCTGATCTTCCCGGACCAAGCTGCGGGTCAAGGACTGCTGAGCGGGCATATTCAGTGTGGACAGCGCTGAGCGCAGTGCCAGCAGAGGCAGCAGCCAGACCATACTCGGAGCGAACAGCACCAGTAGCGTTATCAGCGCCGTCAGAAGATCGCAGATGCGCATCAGCTTCAGCTTGTTCAGCCGGTCGGCGGCTACCCCGGCAATCGAGCCAAGCAGTATACTCGGCAGCGCCAGCGCTACCGGAATGAGCGCCAGCATCAGCGGCCCGGCCTGCCAGCGGTAACCGACCAGCACCTGAATCGCCAGTGCATCGAACCAGTCGCCGAAGCTCGCCGTGGCAAAAGCGCTGTACACCCGCATATACGTTTTGTTATGAAGCAGGCTGTTTCCCTGCTTGGTTGACTGTTCCATCTGACACTCCTCCAGGTTACATAAGATCGTAGATGAAGCTCCATCTATGATTCTAAAATAACGGAGAATTGTCAGAGAATTATCATGGGGTCTCCAGCAGCGGCAGCAGGATGTGCTCCAGGGTGTGTTCCAGTCTCGCCAGGCCACAGGCTTCAAGCTCGGCCGCAAACAGGCTACTATACTTTCGGTCCGAGACACTTCCGGTCAGGAACATCCGGCAAAAATGATGGATCTTGTACAACG
Organism: Paenibacillus sp. FSL H8-0332; assembly: GCF_037963835.1. NCBI lineage: Bacteria > Bacillati > Bacillota > Bacilli > Caryophanales > Paenibacillaceae > Paenibacillus > Paenibacillus sp. FSL H8-0332. The sequence continues at coordinate 935,206 of NZ_CP150145.1, read as the reverse complement.
CATAGAACCGCAGCGGCACGAATCCCGACATATCCAGCACCTGCAATCCCTCATTGATCAGCCGCTCCCCCTCTAACCACTGTTCACGCCGCAGCTTCCAGAGTCCCTTCACTACCTTGTAATTGCCAATCTCCCGCAAAAAAGGCTTGTCCTGCAAAATCCGGCTGACAGCTTCATCCATCCGTTCCAGATCTTCATCTCCAGCTCCCGCTGCGAGATGGATGAACAGCTCTGTAATTACCGTGACCGGGATGAAATTCTCGAAGCCGGGTCCGGCGATCACCTGGTAGGAACGCTTCAGGCGTTCCAGCGCTTTTTCCGGCTGACCTGCAAGGGTGTACATGTCCAGCATCGTGAGAATCTCCAGCTCGGTTTGTTCTGGCGGGTTCAGCAGATTCCGCGCAATCAGGCGCTCGGCGTACTCCACCTTCTCCCTGGGATCACCAATGAAGAAGTAGAACAGATTGAGATAAAAGAGCCGGTCCTTCAGCGGAATCTCATCCGTATGGATCAGCCACTCCAAATCTCCCTGCACAAAATGAACGACCATGGAATAATGAGGGTCCAGCTCGTAGCCGAGGATGTCCTGCTGGCGGGCCAGGGTGAGCATGGAGTTGCCCTGACCGTAGACATGGAACTTCATGAACACCTCACGCATCGTGTCCCGCAGCTCCGGGTCATTCGTTGCCGGATTCACCGCCACGCCCGCAAGGCTGCCCGGGATTGCCAGACTGTACCCGAATCCGCGAATCGTCTTAATGTCAATCCCGCCCAGTTGCCGCAGCTTCTTGCGCAGCCGGTAGATATGATCGTCAACGGTCCGCTCCACCGGATACTCCATCGGCCACACTTTGTCCAGCAACTGCTCCCGGCTGAAGGTCCGCCCCCGGTTACGGTACAGAAACTGCAGCAGTGCGAACTCCTTAGGCAGCAGCTCTACCGTTAATCCTCCGGCGGATACTTTATATTCACTTCCGTTCAACTCCAGATGCATGGCGGTGCCTCTTTTCTTCTGCTAATGAATCCACAAGTCGATTATATCAGCTTGAACCAAAAAATCCCCTACAGTTGTCGCTGTAAGGGGATTTTTCATACAATATTGATGTGACTACAGCCGCTCTAATCGGGCCACCTCTTGACGCCACGCTAGCCTGCCATATTATTAATGGAGTCCTGCTCCGAGAACACGGAGATATGATCTATGGTTCCTGTCGATTCGGGGATAACGAATTTGAGCTGATACTGCTTATTGGCCTGATAAATATAGATGTTATGGTCGCCATTCACTGTAGTATCATCGGGCTTGCCGAGGACTTCTTCAATCTGCTCCAGTGTCAGGTTACGCAGGTCCGGGGCGCTGGAGCGCACATCAAAAATCTTCATACCCTTGTTAAAACCAAACACCACACTCCTCTTGGAGTAGGTGGAATAGACTCCCTTACCGGCCGACTCCTTCAGATCCGGTTCTCCCCAGGCTGCTTCCACCTCGTCGATCATCCCGCTATGCGCAGCATATTCGACGCCGGGCACCTTGCCCTGCTTAGCAAGCTCCAGCAGCTCCTTCAGCTGTTTGCTCCGCTCCTGCGGAGTGGCAGGAGCGACGGTATCTGCTTCAGCCCCTGCAACCTCAGTAACCGTAGACTCTGATGTGGCTCCGGCGGCGGCTTCAGGGTCTGCGGTTACAGGCTCTGCGCCCGCAGCGGCACCGTCATCTGTACCGTATTCGCTTACCTGCGCACCTTCTGCTGCCGATGAAGCGCTATTCTCTGGCTGCACAGTCGCTGTAGCCGCAGCCGTATTGTTAGGCGATGTATCCGTTTTGCCGGAATTACAGGCTGTAAGGCTGAGCATCGCCCCAACGATAAGAATACCTGTGATTGTTCTAATTGATGTCGTCATGCTGCCATCTCCTTCGTTATGGGAAACATCCTCTTTTGTCTAAACTTTACCCTATGACGCAGGGGCTGTAACTAAGGTTGCAGGTGCAGACCTCCTGATCCAGGTATTATACACATTGCCTTATGCTATGAATTTGCCTGTCAGATCACGGTCCAGCGCCGTTTTGTTCACCACATAAGTACGAGCCATCAGATCATGCAGCGCCCGTTTGCGCTGGGTGAATGCGACGAACAGGCAATCCACGACCACTACCCAGCCCAAAAACACATTTATATCGGCCGCAAGCGGACTCCAGTTCACCAGACTGCTTGGTATGGCGGATAACGCCTCGGTATTCAGACTCACAACCACTGCCAGGAAGCTGTTAACAATAATAAAACTATCCCTGATCAAAGCCTGCTTGAGCACAGGATATCTTCCATTCTCATCAACGATTCTTGCCCCCAGAAGCAGCCTGCCCGGCGTCCCGCCGTATCGGACAACCATAAATATATTGAACGCCATAAGCAGTACAAACTGTATAAAAAGCGGAAAAGCTGACCCTGCAGACTCTGCCGCCGGCACTGAAATCCTGGTCAGTAAATAGGTAGGTAGGATAAGAATAAGTGAGTCAATGATATTAATCAGCACTCTTTTCCAAAAGCCTACAAATTCGTACAAATTGAGCTCTTCCTCAATCCGCGGCTCCATACATTCACCCCTCAGCTAGAAGTAGTCCAACATTCATGTCCATGTCCATAACCCCGGCAGCACAATCAGCAACAGCGCAACGGCAATGAGACTCCTACCTCCCATATAATCAAATTAATCACTCGTTCCCAGCACACTCTTCCCCTGCATATACCTGCGCACATGCTGCAAAATCTCAAGATTATGCTGCACAATGATCCGCTTAGCCCGATACTCTTCGGTTAGTTCCATGATCGCAGGTATGCTCTCCCTCCTGAAGCCGCGGTTCCAATCCAGCAGCATTACCCGGAGATACTTGAACGACTGCTTATAATTCCCCTGCTCCAGCCCCAGCCTAGTCTTCATGAACCTGCTGATGACCCGGGCATCCTGTATATAAGCCTTAGGCCTAATTAGAAAAATCAGATCCGCTTGCCGGAAGCTTTCTGTTCCCCATTGGTAATGTACGCCCTCTATAATCCACGACTCCGCATCCATAGCTTCCGCGAGCTTGGCATCCCGCACCTCCGGGGAGTTCTTGGTATTGTCCCTACGATCCCAGACAAAATTATCCGTTTCATAGCACGGAATTCCGTAACTTTGAGCTAATTTCCGGGCGATATACGTCTTCCCGCTGCCGCAGCCGCCTATAATACGTACTTTAATCTTCAGTCCCTCCCTTGGCAGATCTGAATAGAACCACTCTATTACTTACAATTCTCTATGTATCCTGTTACTCCTCTTCCCCGGTTAAGCAGTGAAGCCAGCCCATCAATGATTGACCGGCTGGCTTCTGGAGCCGCAGTGTATGGCGGCATGTTGGTTGGATAATCTGGCCTTACGCAGAGCCCTGCTACTTTACAGCTTCACTACTCCGTCTTTAGCATTCCAGGTGAACGGCAGGCCGAACAGCGGCGTTAAGCTGCCAAGCGGAATGTACAGGCGGCCGTCTATACTTTTGGAGGCTAGCATCACCACTGTTTTACCGTTCACTTTTGCCTTCGTGCTGAGCGGTTTGTGAACTGCTGTATTCTTGCCTACTGTGATGATGAGCGCTCCGGTTCCCGCCTCCTGCATCAGGCTTCCGCCCAGCAGCTTCACGGATTCACTCAGTGGAATATACACCCGCGAATCCTCCAGCAGGAAGGAATTCTTCACCGGCAGCTTCTCCCCGCCCTTGACAAAAGCTCCCGCAATCATCGTAGATCCCAGACGGTAGCCGTTCTTCTCGGCAATGCCTGCCATCTCAAGCCCGGAGGTTGTAATGATAACCCGGGTGTTCTTCGAAATCTTCGGATACAGCCAGTGAATATCGTCATTGTGCATGCGGATGCATCCAGCGCTGACATATTTACCGATGGAGGATTCATTGTTGTTGCCGTGAATGGCGTAGGTGGTGCCGTAAGTGTCATTTACCTCCAGCCCCAGCCAGCGGTCCCCCAGCGGATTAGCCGGATCGCCTCCGGGAATCTTATCCTTGTAATAGGGTCTGTTCTTGATTTTGACCACCATCTTGAAGCTGCCTTCAGGCGTCAGGCTTTTCGTTTTGCCGGTAGCGACCGGAAAAATCTTCACCAGCTTACCATCGCTGTAATAAGCCAGTTTGTTCGTTTTTTTGTTCACAATGATCAGATCTGAGGATGCTGATGCCGCTTGCGCCGATCCTGTGAAGCATGCTGTCAACAGCATTACAAATACCAGCGTTAATGCGATACTTCTTGGAAAATAAGTTTGAATCCGGCTAGCCTGTTCACGCTGATTCATAGTTGCCCCGCCTCCATTATGGATGATTCTGGATTGTCTTTTCTACATAGACGTTCATTTGCCGCAATAGTTGCAGAGCAGCCTGTACCTATTCTTATCAACTCGCCCCGCCCGGAATGACGCAACGTTTGCAATATTGTAACCGTTCCGGCGGAAGCACCTCCCGTGCACATAGGCGCATGAATATTCGCAGGCCCCATCAGAGATAATAAGCCCGCATGACCATAACACCCATATCAAGGAGGCTAAATATTTTGAATACCAACTCATCTGCACAGATCCGGGAATGCGAGCAAATCGTTCAGCAGCTGATGGCACAGACCCAGCAGGGAACGCAGAATTACCAGCAGCTTCTTCAGCAGGAGCAGCAGGATGCCGCCAAGCTCCAGGAGCTTAGCCAGCATAACAGCAAAGCCATTCAGATGATTCAGCAGGCGCTGCAGGGCCATCAGACCGCGATGCAACAGCTTGAGCAGATCTCGCAGTCGGTCAGATCGATGGAGCAGTTCCCGCAGACAACCGGCTTCAATACCCATACAAGCATTCCAAGCTTCAATTCCGGGAACCAGATGGGACTAATGCATTCTATGGGACAGAACCAGCCAATGGGTCAGAGCCACAACACAGGAATGGGAGGGTATAACTCTTCCTTCAGCCCGTCCTTCACTGCAAGCAGCCAGCCGGTGAACTCACTGCATAGCCCGATCAACGCCGGGATCAACCAGCAGCCGATGCACCAGCCGATGCATACGTCAATGCAGACACCGATGTCCGCAGGTTCGTCCTACAATTCTCCAATGAACCAGGGACGAAGCTTCCAGTAGGAAGATCGTGTATTAAAAAGGGTTCTCTCAGACCGCAGCAGCGGAAGCTGAGAGAACCCTTTTGACGTACCCGCCCCCCATTGATGCTCTGCGGATCGCTTAGACTACCAGCCTGCCGGTCTTCTCCGCGAGCCCAACCGTCGCTTCCACGCCGGAGTTGAACTCCAGATAATCGCTCTCCACTCCATCGCTGAAAATCACGCCATCCTCCGGCATCTGCGAGGTGATGCGCAGCGGCAGACTGCTGCTGATTCTCCCGAATACCAGTTCTGCTGAAGTGGTCCGGCTTGGAAAAGGCTCCCGCACGGTGAAATACAGCTCAGGATGGTTCCAGGCCAGCCCGCTGCCCGCGCTGACTGCGGCAATCTCCGCAGACACCCGGGCGGTCTGTTCAGCCTCTGCATGCTGCATTTGTGCAGCACGGCTGACGATTCCTGCGGCTCCGGCGAGCACACTCTTGAGCCAGCCCGTGGAGCCTAGGCCGGTCGAGACAATGATGCCGCTGGAGGACTGCTGCTCCAGCTGCCCGTTCAGCTCCAGCTGATACCGGGCCGAGACATGGGTCCGGCGGCCGATGAACAGATCATTCACCCCGTACAGGCTCTGGCCGTCATTCAGCTCCACCTTGGCAAGGGTAACCTCACGGACCTGGCGCTGGGCGCGCAGCACCTCCGTCACCACCTGCCGCACCTCCTTGACTCTGAAGGGCAACAGTACGCCATCCCAGCGCAGCGGATCAGGATTCACTCCGATCAGCGGCTGCTCCTGAAGGTATTTCAGTGTATTGGCGACCAGGCCGTCCTGGCCCAGGACCACAACGGTATCCCCGGCCCCGAAGATGAAATTTGGCACATGCTGCCGCTCCAGCACCTGCAGCCGGCCGATGGCGCTGAGCTCGGTCACTGCGGTCTCCACCGCCTTGCGGTATTGGAAATCCTCGCTTAAGTAGTCGCTGAAATCGGCTCCCAGCCGTTCAATATAGAACTGGGCCTGCTGGATCGTATTGTAGCGGACCACCAGCTCCTCCAGGCGAGTCTTGCGTTTGATCAGTATGATTTTGTTCTCCGATCCCCGGCTGCTCATCGTCCGTTACCTCCTCTGTCTGCTCCGGCTCCGCCTCCTGCCGAACCGGCCATGATGCCTTGCAGCAGATCCGGCGTAATGTTAAGCTGGCCGATCTTTCCGGCATTCTCCGCCAGCTCCTGGAAGGCGATGGCGATCAGCTTATCCGGGTTCATGCCGACATTCGTCAGCGCCTGCAGGACGTTAGGCGATACATTTTGCAGCGAATTCATTACCGCCGTCAGCTCGTAAGCCTTGGCATCCGCTTCGGCTCTCTTATTCGCTGTTGCCAGCTCAATCAGCGCCTGCTTCTTCTCCTCCAGCTCCGTATCAAAAACCAGCTGCTCTTCCTTCATCTCATTCTGCTTCTGCTTCGCTGAACGGTCAGAATCAAGCAGTGCCTCACGCATCTGTCTCTTCTTCGTCTGAACGGCGATCTCCGTATTCAGCTCATTCTCCTTCACCCGCCGCTCCTGCTCGATCGAAGCATTGCGCCGCTCATATAGCGCATTATCCGCATTACGGAGCATCTCCTCCCTGGCCTGCGCCTCCAAGGCCCGCAGTGTCTCCTTATTCGGTACAATCGCCAGAATGGACAAGCCCATCAGCTCAATGCCCAGCTTCTCAATCTCCGCACTTTGTCCGATCTCAAGCGTAATCATCTTGGCCAGACGTTCACTTGACTGGATAGCTTCTTTCAGCGGCAACTGCCCAAGCTGCTTCTTGGTCAGGACCTTGGCGATATTGATTACCCGCTGGGCCAGCTTGTGCGGATCGTCGGAGAGATAGGTATTCTTTTTCAGATTATAAGTGTAGTTGAGGATCTGGGTGGTCTTACGGTAATCAACAATCCGGTAGGTCAGCTGCCCCTGGACGGTTACCGTCTGATAGTCTGCCGTAATCTCCTCGAACATGAATGGAACATCGATTGAGGAGACAGGCACCACAACCACCGAAGTCGTCGGCGCATAATAATGAAAAGAAAGTCCGACCCCTTCCCGCACTACCTTGCCGTTCTTCACCTTAAGCACATAATCACTGGGCTGAAATTTCACGTAGCGGAATCCGAACATGGTCATTACCTCCTAGGGTGGAATTGTAAGGAATTAGTTATTAATTAGATGTTATTATTAATTTGTTATTAACAATATCATAGCAGACCTTTTTGATATTATCAATATGTTATTAACTAAATAGGCAAAAAAATATTGTACATATTCAAATTCTGCCTCGTGTTTTGTCCATTGAGTAACAACAGGCTATAATTTATGATAGTCTAAACGATAATGATTATCATTATTGGTAATCACAATACCTTTGGGAGGCATACTTACAATGAACAAGACACGACAACCCTTCGCTATCCTGGGCATGCTCTTCCTGATGGGCACCTTACTGCTCGCCTGCAGCAGCGATAAGGAACAGGCCGGCAATATAGCAGCAACCACCGCTCCCGCTACGGAAGCTTCCGTAAGCCCTGCGGTACCAGCAGCTACAACCCGTTCATACACGGATTACAAAGGCCATACGGCGGAGATTCCTGTGAACCCGCAGCGGATTATCTACTCTGGAGAAACGTACGGCGATCTGACCGCACTCGGTGTACAGGCCATAGGCTATCCGCTCTCCATGGGTGAAGGCCAGGTATTCGAGGACAAGCTCACTGGCGTGGAAGATGTAGGATTCCCGATTAACCTGGAGAAGACGATTGAGCTTCAGCCCGACCTGATCATCTATGCCGGCATTGAGGAAGCAGATTACGAGGCTCTGTCCAAAATTGCTCCAACGATTATCTTCAATACCTTCGCCCCGCTGAAGGAACGGATGCTGGAAATCGGGGATATCCTGGGCAAGAAGCCTGAAGCGGAGGCGTGGCTGGCTGAATACGGAGCGAAGGAAGAAGCGATGTGGGCGCAGCTTAAGGCTGCGGGCATGAAGGACGGCGAGACGGCTTCCGTCTTCACTTATTATCCGGGAGACCGGCTGTTTGTAATGGCAACGACCGGCCTCTCGCAGGTGCTGTACGGAGAGCAAGGCTTCAAGCCTTCCCCGGCCATTCAACAGGTACTGGACGACGATATGGGCTTTCAGGAAATCTCGCTGGAGGTGCTGCAGGAATATGCCGGGGACCGGATCTTTCTCCTGACTCCGGTAGCTGAGGAAGCCAAGCAATCGACGGACAAGCTGCTGGAGAGCGCGGTGTGGAAAAGCCTGCCCGCCGTTAAAAACGGCTACGTCTACACACAGGACATCACGAAGACCTCCAGTGATGCTACCACAAGAGAATGGCTGCTCGGCGAGCTTCCCGCCATGCTGGGCAAGCAATAATCCCGGTGGTAGACAGACTGAAAAGCAGCTTATCAACGCCTGTTGATAAGCTGCTTTATTTTATATACAATAGCATTAACTGATAATCATTCTCATTAAATCAAATTCTGATCTGCCCTGAAAGGAGAACCAAGCCTTGCGCCAGCCTACCCATCCCGCTCAACCTCTGTCGCCGCCCCCGCCCGCCTCTCTCCGTTCTCTGCTGTTTCAAATGAAGAGCATTGAGCTGGTGATGCAGAGTGCTGACAGCGTATCGGCCGTGCGGACTGCGGAGCAGCATACGCTTCTGCTGTTTACGGGCGGCCGCGGTGAACTGCACATCACGGAACAGGCCATACTCTCTGTACATACGGACAAGTGCTGTCTGCTGCCTCCCGGAGCCTCATACCGTCTGGATAATCAGGAGCTGACACTCTATTATTATCTGCTGTCTTTTAACGCCGTTACTACTGGGGATTCCCCTGCGCTCTGCCTGGATGAACTGCTCCCGGGGCGGACAGAACTGATCTTCCACCCCTTCACCCGGGTGATCCGGCTGGCCGAAGAGCTGCTTGCACACCCTAACAGCGGGGATGACCTCCAGCATTTCAGACAACAGCTTCGCTTCCAGGAGCTCCTGCTCCTGCTGTTAGAGCAGAATTACTCTACCCGCCAGCTGCCAAGTCCGGCGCAATCTGTAGAGAGTACGGTTCACTTCATGCAGAATCATTATAGGGAGAGCATCACAGTGAAGCAGCTCGCGGAGCTGGCCGGTGTCTCCCCCTGGCAATACACTCCTATCTTCCAAAAGCTGACCGGAAAGCGGCCGCTCGATTATCTGACCGATCTGCGCATCGGGCACTCGAAGCATCATCTGCTTGCATCCGCCGAGCCGCTGCGCGAGATTGCCCGGCGGGTCGGCTTCTCCGATGAATATTACTTCAGCCGCCGCTTCCGGCAGAAGACAGGCGTGACGCCCGGGCAATATGCCCAGTCTCAGCAGCGCCGGATTACCGTCACGGATTGGACCGGACATTCCGTAGAAATCCCTGAGCGTCCGAAGCGGGTTGTCTACCACGGGGAGACACTGGGGGATGTGCTCGCGCTGGGGGTTAAGCCTGTCGGAGGCGATGAGGCATTCGCCCGGGGCAGCGTCTATAGCCACCGGGTCAAGCATTTAGCCAATGTAGGATTTCCGCTGGACCCGCAGCTGACCCGGTCCATCCGGCCTGACCTGATTATCCTCGCAAGCCCGGATGAACAGGTCTACCGGAGTGTAGCCGGCATCGCTCCGTCACTCACCTTCGATTCCTTCGCACCGCTTGAGCAGCGGCTGCGGATTCTTGGGGAGTGGCTCGGGAAGCAGCGCGAAGCGGCGGCCTGGCTGGAAGTCTACCATGCCAAGAACGCCGCCATGTGGCAGCATCTGTACGCCGGAGAACTCCGGACGGGTGAAACGGCCTCGGCGCTGTTCTATGACCATGGCAATCATCTATACGCCATGGGAATGACCGGCTTGTCCACGGCCTTGTATGCGCCCGGCGGCCTGCAGCCGACAGCGGAGATCAAGGACATTCTGGACAAGGACCTGGGGTTCCGCGAAGTGGACCCTGCGATGCTGCACAGCTACGCGGGGGACCGTGTATTCATGCTGATTCCAGAGCGGGAGGACTCCCGGAAAGCCATGGAGCAGCTGCTCCAGACGGAGCTCTGGAGCAGTCTGCCTGCCGTGGAGCAGGGCCATGCCTATATGCTGGATGGAGCCAAATGGAATTCCGGCGATGCGCTGACCCGGGAGCGGCTGCTCACACTGCTGCCCAGACTGCTGGGCGGTCAGAAAGGGGACTAGCTTGAGCACCCTGCTAGGGCTTGAGAAGCCCACGGATGGCTGCGAGCCGCTCGGGGTCAATCGGCTTCAGCGGATCGCCGCCCTCGCGGACTGCCGAACCGAAGTGTACCCGGCGGACGCCGGTCCGCGTAACGAAATCCTTCAGGTCTGCGGCATTCAGGCCGCTGCCTGCGAGGATGGAGAGCGAAGAACCGGCAGACAGCCGTTCCAGCACAGCAAGCCTCACCATACCGCCAGGCGTATTGGCAGCAGCAGTCCCGCCGGAAGTCAGGATATCCGTAATCTGCGGATACCGCTTCAGGACCTCCAGGGCTTCAAGCTGGTCCTTCACCTCGTCGAACGCACGGTGGAAGGTGACCTCCATCCCCGCTGCCCGCTCCAGGAGCCGGTTCAGCAGTTCTTCATCTATCGTCCGGTCCTGGCGGAGCATGCCCATCACCACAGACAGCCCGCCTACCCCGGCTATGTGGCGGATATCGCGCAGCATGGTCTCAACATCGGATGTATCATACACGAAGGAGCGTGCATGCGGCCTTACCATCACTCTCACCGGAATGCTGACCTGCTCCCGGACCGCTTCAATCAGGCCCAGACTGGGCGTTAGTCCGCCCTCCCGGATGCCTGTGATCAGTTCAATCCGGTCAGCACCATAACGCTCCGCTATGACCGCATCTTTTACTGTAGTAGCTATAACCTCTAACAGCATAATTTGCTGCACTCCCCTTCTTGGTCTTAATTCTTGTAAACCGCCTTACCCTTAGTATAATGAGAAACATAGTAAATAGCAGGAAGGAATGTTTGCAGATGAGCGCAGATCATACATTACGAGTAGTATCCGTTCAAGAGATTAGCCTGGAGCTTAGAGAGGAATTAAGCTCTTTATTAATTGCTGTTGTGGAAGATGGCGCATCCATCGGATTCCTGCCTCCGCTGGGGGAGGACGAGGCCACTGCTTATTGGCAAAGTGTCTCCGGGCCTGCGGTGCGGCTGTGGATAGCGCTGGAGGGTGAGACGGTTGTCGGCACTGTGCAGCTGCATCTGGTACTGAAGCCCAACGCTCCGCACCGGGCGGAAGTCGCCAAGCTGATGGTCCATCCGGCACACCGCCGCAAGGGAATTGCGGGCGTGCTGCTGGAGACTGCCGAGCAGGCTGCCGCCGCCGGGAGACGGACACTGCTGGTGCTGGACACCCGCGAAGGCGATCCGTCCAATCTGCTCTATCAGTCACGGGGATATATAGAGGCCGGCAAGATTCCTGACTATGTCATTTCTGCCAGCGGAGGCATGGATGCCACGGTGATCTATTACAAACAGCAATAATCAGAAACTGCACTAGACCAGAGACCAGGATTTTTCCCGCCTTTTGGAGAGTGTGTTCTCTGGATGAAGCCTCTATACTGAAGAAGTTGAAATTTGGAAATTCGGAATGGAGCCGCCTGAATGATAAGACAAAGTATAGATGCGTGGAAAATACTGATCCTCTCTCTGCCTAAAGGAATCATCGCCTTCGTGATTGCTGTTACAGGTCTGTGTGCAAGCCTGCCCCTAATTATTATATGGGTTGGGCTGCCTCTGCTGGCCCTGACCTTGGCCTGGTGCCGCAGCATGATGTCTAGTGAACACAAGATCGTTGAAGCCTGGTCCAGCGGCAACAGCCGCCGGGGAACCGGGCAGCCCGCTGCCGCAGATCATGCTCCCGCCTTCCGCTGGGAGGGGCTGCGGACATTAGGACACCAGCTCCGCGAAAGGGAGTCGTACCGGGGAATCCTGTACAGCCTCCTCCAGCTGCCCGCAGGCATTCTGGGCTTCACGCTTGCGCTGGTCCTGCCTACGGTTGCATTCAGTGCTCTTCTGTCGCCTTTGGCCCAGCGAATCAGTGCATCGGTATTCTCCTATGATCTGAATATGCTGGACCCGGAGTTCTTCTTCTTCCTGTCCGGCACTACCTCGGACGAACGCTCGTGGATTCTATGCGGAACCGGATTTGTGCTGCTGCTGATTCTGCCGCTGCTGCTTGTGGCTCTTGGACGTTTGTACGCGGCCTGGATCAGCGCAATCTCAGGAACACACATGAACTCAGCCAATACCCCGCTTGAAGTCATACATACCTGATCTCTTCCCGCATATCTATTAATAGTTCACTTGCCAAAGCTTACGAAGCGGGTTGTGCCCGAAGTGAATGCAGGAAGGGCGGCCCGCACAACCTTGTGAGGAGGCGGTTCAGTGCTCATGATCCTGGTGTATCTGTTTGCTGTGCTTGGCGTGTCTCTCCTGCTGTTGGCTGCGGTTCTTCAGTACAGACTCTCCCGTCCCAGGGCAGCGGGCCATAGCGGGGCTACCCATGCCCTGTCAGCCTTCAGCCTGAAATTCCCCCAGCGGTTCATTACCCCGGACGAATCCCATCTGATTGCCCTGGATGAAGAAGGCCAGGCACTGGCCATCGGTCTGCTGCATCCGGGGAAGCCGGAGCCGGCGACAGCCACCATGTATACGTTCGATGCCATCCTTGGAGCAGAGATTGTCGAGAATGCCCTGACTCTCAGCAAGGTCAGCAAAACCAGCCGGATTAGCACCAGTGCACCCAGAACACGGGCAGGTGCCGCCGCAAGCTATGAGTTCACAGAGGCGGTCCCGGACAGCATTCCTGCCGAAGAGATCCGCGAGTTGACACTTAAAATCTATTTTAGCAGCGCAGATACGCCTGTGGTATCCATTCCTTTTCTCCCGCCGCGCCTGCCGGCCCGAAAAACAGATCTGCAATATTCCGCAGCCCTCCTTGAGGCGCAGCAGGTACATGAGAGAATCCGCGACATCGTCTCTGCATAAGGGAAGCCGTATCCTTCAGAATCAGCAATTACCGGACAACCGCTGTAAAATCCTCCAGAGCCCGCCCCTGTCTCAGCTTATCGATGATGGTCAGCAGGAAGCTCTCCGCGAGGCTGCCTGGTAATATCGCGTCCGCAGCTTCATCCAGGGTGAACCAGGCTGCGTGGTCCAGCTCGTCGCTCATGGCACTCAGGTCCTCCGTATCGGCCACACTGATGTAATTGAGCATTAACGTATTGGACGGGGCGAAATACTGGCTGCGCATATATTCATAAGCAATCACTTCAAGCCCCGCTTCTTCCTTCACTTCACGGACCAAGGCCGCTTCGGCGTTCTCTCCCTTATTCACATACCCGGCGAGCAAAATGTAATCCTTGCGCTTATACTGCTGGATGAGCATTATTCTATCGAGTCCCCGGTTCAGTACGGCTGTACTCATCGCTGTGCTGAACACAGGGAATCTGAAGACGGCGCAGGATTCACAGTAGGGTACCTCTCCTTCTCCATTGCATTCCTTCATAACCAGAGGCTTTCCGCATTCCAAACAAAACTTCAAGCTCTATCGCTTCTTTCTGTAGGTAGTATAGTTGATGTCTATTCTAAGCGATTGCTTCCGAACGTACCACGGTAAAATTCAAGAAACCCGTCCTTTATAGAGCAGGGACAGGGTTTCTTGGCGTGATGTGGAATATAATATAAGGGGCCCGGACACTACGGGCTGCATTAACATCATAGAGATGGAGGGAACTACTCGACATGAACATCATTAATTTCGCGCATCGCGGCGCATCCGCAGCCGCCCCGGAGAACACAATGGCGGCCTTCCGCAAGGGTCTTGAGCTTGGCGCAACCGGCATTGAGACCGACGTACAAATGACCAGTGACGGAGCAGTGGTAGTGATCCATGATGAGAGTCTTAACCGCACCACTTCAGGCAGCGGTTATGTGAAGGATAAGACGCTACGTGAGGTGCTGGAGGTAGACGCAGGCTCCTGGTTTAGCCCAGAGTTCGCAGGAGAACAGATTCCGACACTGGACGAGCTGCTGGATCTGCTGCAAGGCCGGGAGACGATTCTGAATATAGAGCTGAAGAACGGAACCTTCCTCTATCCCGGCATGGAAGAGAAGGTAATCGCCGCTGTCCGGGAGCAGGGTATGAGTGAGCGGGTCGTGATCTCCAGCTTCAATCATTATTCCCTGGCGTACTGCAAGTCGCTGGCACCGGAGATCCGTACGGGTATTCTCTACGGGGAGGGACTCTACCGTCCTTGGAATTACGCGGCTACCCTGCAAGCGGATGCGCTGCATGCCCATCACTCCTCGGTACTGCCGGAGTTCGTGAATGCCGCAGCGGAGAAAGGCATTGTCTATCATCCGTGGACGGTTAATGATCCCGAGCGGATGCAGGCATTAATCGATGCTGAGGTAGCGGGGATCATTACGGATCATCCAGATGTTCTGGCCGGGCTTTTGGCTGCCAGAGGCGTCTGAATTATGTTACACAGCTGCGCTGTCCATAGGATGGCGCAGGCTTACTTATAACACTTATAAACCTTATTGCGCTCTTGAGCTGCTGAGCAGCTTCACGGAAGGAATACGGCTCTCCTGCTTGTATACGGCATAACGTCCGCTGCCCAGCTGCTTGGCGTTGTACATGGCGGAATCCGCCTCCTGAAGCAGCTGCTTCGGATCGATACGGCCCTGGCTTATCGTGATCCCGACACTTGCGGACACGAATAATTCATGGCTCTCCAGCTTATAGGTACGGGTGATGCGCTCCAGAACCTTAAGAGCAAGCTGCTCTGCCTCCTTGCGGCTGTAGCGTTTGGCGATAATGACGAATTCATCTCCGCCGACCCGGAAAATATGCCGCTTGCCCTTGCAGGTGAATTGCTGCAGGCTGGTTCCAACGGCCTCCAGTAACAAATCCCCTGTATGATGGCCGAGGGTATCGTTAATCGATTTGAACCGGTTCAGGTCCAGATATAATACCGCAAGCTGCTCGCTCATTTTGCAATGATCCCAGAAATGATCCATTCCGTTCTTATTCAGCAGGCCGGTCAGCGTATCCCGGTATGCCAATTCCTTGAGCTGCTCACGCTCCCCAAGGATCATGCGCATCCGCAGGAACAGATACAGAATACCAGCGAGTGTCAGCATGTACAGGAACAAAGAGATCAGCAGGCTTCTGCCTTCTGTAGTGAAGCCGGTTAAGCCTCTTCTGCCGAGCAGATGCATGCCCCCAAGTCCGGCACTAATCACCAGCACCACAAGACTCGAGCGGACTGCCCGGGTTCTTTGCGTTTGTCGTGAGAAATCGCTTGTCAGTCTGAGCGAGCTATATACGGTCAGTACCCCTATAAGTATGGATAAAATTGTCAACATGTAATTACGGGCCTCTTCCACTAGTCTTACGCCCTCCTTCAGCCTATCAATGAATTTATAGATTTATCGCTTTCAAGCGCTACTGTACAGGAACAGACTGAACAAATTCTGAACAACTCCGGCAAGAGATGCTGTAAATGAATACCCGTTCAGGATGAGCACTAAGCATATTATCGGCAGGACCGGCGCTTTATTGTAATGAAATGCCCGGAAATATCCCGTTCTATCCGTCCATATGCTCAGCGCTATTGTACAATTCACAGCTCCAGCTGTCATTATCCTTGACCAGGCAGGTGATGGAGGTATTCTTCAGCAGCACGCTCACATCAAGGGAAGGCACAAGTCCGGCCAACGTACTCCGCAAAATAGCCCCATGGCTGACTACCAGCACATTGCTGCCGGGATGGCGCGCAGCAAGCTCTTCAATCGCCCGGACTCCCCGCTCGCGGGCCAGCTCCTGACTCTCCAGCTCCAGCTTCAGCTCCATCGTCTTCCACTGGCTGCCGAAGCGCTCGATCCGCTCACTCTCGGTAGTTCCTTCAATCAATCCGCCGTTCATCTCCCGGATGCCCGGAACGAGACCGGCCAGCGGGATGCCCAGCCTCCCGGCGATGGTCTCCGCCGTCTGTCTGGCCCGCAGCAGGTCGCTTGAATAGATATAATCCCACGCTTCACCGCTAAGCCGCTCCGCAAGCACGCCGGCCTGCCGGAAGCCTTCCTCGTCCAGAGGATTATCCGTATGACCCTGTACCCGGCCCTCCTGATTCCAGCGTGTGCTGCCGTGCCGGATTAAGCCTATTCTTGTCATGATCGCTACCACCCTTATATGTAGATATTCTAATGTGATCCCATTATAAACTAACAAGCTGCTGGATGCATGCTCCATTGACGGTAACGGGAGACGATTATATGATAGTAGCTCAAGTGCTGCATTCTGGGGCCTGTTCCAGAATCATCCTAACCTGCAGATTAACCTGCTACCACCTAAAGGAGATTTTGTGTATCATGAAAAAAATGCTCACCCTCTTTACCGCCTTCTGTCTGCTGGCTGTCCTTCTTCCAGCACTGCAATCCGGTGCCGCTGCGGCGCCGCAGGCCAAGCTTGCCGTATATGTGGACAAGGAGAATCACTCCTTCATCCCGCTCCGCTTCCTGAACGGCTTCGCCGGTATCCAGTCTGTGCTCACCGCTTCGGGCGGCCAGATTCAGATGTCACGCGGCGGGAATTCCATTATCTTCACTCCAGGCAAGCCTGGGGCTTCCGTCAACGGCAAGCCCGTTACCGTAAGTGTGCGGCCTTTCAGTGAGAACGGGACCACCTATGTCCCCTTGTCTCTTGTAAGCCAGACACTCGGCATACAGCTCCAGTGGAATAGAGAAGCTGGGTCGCTCACGCTGACAAGCGGGGCTGAAACAGGCACCGCTGAGACAGCCACCCTGCCTGTACAGAACGGCAGCCTGATCAAGAGCGGCTCGCCCGCTGTAGTCAGCGGACATCATACCTACAAGGTCGGCGGCCGCTCCTTCAGCGTCCAGACGGTCACGGTCTCCCTGCTGCATCCTTCGGTGAAGCTGGATGCCGTTCTGGCCGGGAATACCGTCGGCAAGACGGAAGCCCTTGCCAGCATTGCCAAGCGCAGCAATGCCGCTGCCGCGATCAACGGCACGTTCTTCGCTGCCTATACTGACGGCGCCTTCAAAGTTCCTTACGGCTACATCATCAGCGGCGGGAAGATGCTGAAGAACAGTTCCGGAGACAAACGGGCTGTCTTCGCATACGACAGTAATATGCTGGCTGAGCTGATTCCGGGCAGTGAATTCAAGGCACGCTTCGATTCCGGTTCCGTTCTTGGCGCACTCCAGGCAGGACCACGGCTGCTGGTCAACGGGAAGGTCGCGCTGAATGTGGCGGGGGAAGGCTTCCGGGACCCCAAAATCCTTACCGGCGGAGGCTCCCGCAGCGCGCTGGGCATCACCCGCGACCACAAGCTGATTCTGCTGACCTCCGGCGGGGCAACCATCCCCCAGCTTGCGGAAATTATGAAGCAGGCCGGAGCCTACCAGGCAATGAACCTCGATGGCGGTGCCTCCAGCGGCCTCTACTACAACGGCAAGTATCTGACCACTCCGGGACGCCTGATCAGCAACGCGCTGGTTGTCCAGACTAAATAATGCAATAAGCTTAAAGTTCAAATCTAAAGTGTGTTTATGAAACTGCCTTGATGGAATGCTGCGAAGCTGCCATTCCTAAGGGGCAGTTTCTTTTTTTTGATACCAGCAATTCCCCTACGCGCTCAGCTCCATCCGTACATCAGGCAGAATAAGGAATCCTCCTGCGGGGGATAATACAGGGAGCACATCCAGATTTCAGCAGACAGGAGCCCCCGAGATGCCTCAGCAAACGAAGAAGAGCCGCCAGACTACCAAAGATACCGTAGAAACCTCCGTGCCTGCACCGCTTCCGCTGAAGCTCTCCCTTGAGGATAATTTGCAGGAACTCAGCCGCCGGATCGGCAGCAGCTCGGATATTGTCATCCGCCATTATAAGAGTGAAGCCAAGCCTCCCCTTTCCCTTGCCTTCATCTATATTGACGGTCTGGTCAACGCTGATACTGTCAATCAGTCAGTACTCCAGTCCTTAATGGAGAACAGCACGCTGAACGGAGACCAGATTACCACAGAAGCTGCCTTCGACCTGATAAAGGAGCACATTCTGCCGGTTGGGGGAGTGAAGGAGGCCCGGACTCTGGAGGTGCTGCTGCCCTTGCTTTTTGAAGGCTATACCCTGATTCTGTTCGAGGGGCTTCCGGTCGCACTGGCCGCCGACACCTCCGGCTGGGAGAAAAGAAGCATTAATGAGCCGACCTCCCAAGGGGTTATCCGCGGGCCCAAAGAGGGCTTCACAGAGAGCCTGCGCACCGGGACCTCCATGCTGCGCCGCCGCCTGAAAACCACCGATCTGCGGATTGAGGAATATAAAATCGGCCAGCGTACCGGGACCGGGATTGCCCTCGTTTATTTGAAGGGCCTCGCCAGTGAACAGGTGCTAACCGAAATCCGCCGCCGGTTGAACGCCATCAATACCGATGCCATTCTGGAGAGCAATTATATTGAAGAATTCATACAGGACGGCGGCCTGACGCCTTTTCCCACCATTCAGAATACCGAACGTCCCGACGCCATAGCCGGGGGCATTCTGGAAGGTCAAGTCGGGATTATCATTGACGGCACTCCCTTTGCGCTGCTGGCTCCGTCTACCTTCTTCAATTTCTTTCAATCCAGCGAGGATTACTACCAGCGGTATGATATTTCCTCCTTTCTGCGGCTGATCCGCTATGGAGCGTTCTTCGTCTCTATGCTGCTGCCGGCACTCTATATTGCCGTCACTACCTTTCACCAGGAGATGCTGCCGACCACACTGCTGATCAGTCTGGCTGCCCAGCGGGAAGGGGTTCCGCTCCCCGCCTTCGCAGAGGCGCTGCTGATGGAGCTGACCTTCGACGTCCTGCGTGAAGCGGGGGTACGTATGCCGCGGACCATCGGACCGGCTATCTCTATTGTAGGTGCGCTGGTGCTGGGGCAGGCTGCCGTTCAGGCCGGGCTGGTCTCGGCGGCGATGGTCATTGTGGTTTCTTTTACCGCCATCTCGAACTTCGTGATTCCGTCACTGGCCATCGCCAACTCCATCCGGCTGATACGCTTTATAATGATGTTTATCGCCGCATCGCTTGGGTTGTTCGGCATCATGTCCTTCTTGATGGTACTGCTGATTCATATGGCAGGCCTGCGTTCCTTCGGGGTGCCCTACCTGTCTCCGGTAGCGCCGATGATTCCGCGTTATCTGAAGGATATCTTCATCCGCGTTCCGCTGTGGAGCATGGACATACGTCCCAAAACTAACCTGGGCAAGGAGACCCGCAGACAAGCCCCTAACCAGAAGCCACAGCCCGTGGAAAACACAGCTAATCCATCACCGGCACAGCCTAAGCCGCAGGGAGAGGGTCCAGCATGAATGGAAAAATCGGCACCACCCAAGCCGCCATGCTTGTCGTCAATACCATCCTGCCGACCGCCACTGTCGTACTGCCTATCATTATCAGCACCTATGCAGAGCAGGACGCTCCGCTCGCCATTATTCTGTCTACTGTGGCGGGGCTGCTCATTGCATGGATCGTCGGGGCTGTGATTCAGAGCAGCAACGGCGCTCCTTTTCTGGAGTGGGTAGGGGAGAAAAGTTCCCCTGTGGTCGCAGTCATCCTGGGTCTGCTAATGCTCCAGTTCTACCTGGACACCACCGCAACCATTCTGCGGGAATTCGTCAATTTCATTAAAGACAATGTCCTGATCAACACCCCGATCACGGTGCTGGTCATACTTATTCTCTTCATTACTATCTATATGGTTCGGCAGGGCATTGAAGCGATCGCCAGAGTGAACAGTCTGGTTATTCTGCTCTATCTGTTCTTCGTGCCGCTGTACCTGTTCGGGCTCTACACTGATCTGAATGTGCATCATCTGCTGCCCATGTTCGATCATAATCTGGCTGAGATCACCCTGGCGAGCCTGACACCGACTGCATGGATGTCTGAAGTGGCGGTGCTGCTGTTCCTGGCTCCTTACCTGCAATATCCGCAGCGGGCCAAAATTATCGGCTGGACAGGCCTGCTGTTCGTTGCCGTCCTAATGATGTTCTCCCTGATTATAGCCCTGATGGTCTTCGGCCCGGAATTCATTAAGCTGAGCAGCTACCCCGGCTTCGCTACTGTCAGCATCCTCCGGATCGGCCGGTTCATAGAGAAGCTGGATATTCTCTTCATCTCTTATTGGGTGCTGTCGATCTATCTCAAATTCGCCATCTTCCTGTTCGTGACGGTGGAGTGCTTCAAGCAGACGTTCCGGGTCAGCAGCAGCCGACCCTTCATTGGCGCGCTGGGCCTGATCATCGCCCTGGAATGCCTGTTCACCTGGCAAAGCGCAGCCAAGCTCAATGTCTATAACCAGGAGGGAAGGTTCGTGGTCTTCTTCCTGTTCAATGTCCTGGTACCGCTAGGCGCGGTCTTGCTGAACAGGGTGCACAAGGCCCGCTCTAAGCGGAAGGGGCTGGAGACATGATGAACAAACCGGGCTATCTGCTGCGCCTCCTGCTCACTCTCCCGCTTCTCTCTCTTCTGCTCTCTGGTTGTTGGGATGACCGGGAGCTTAACGAGCTGGGCATTACCTCCGGCTCCGCCTATGACTGGGAGAACAATCAGTGGAAAGCGACCTATCAGGTGATCAACCCTTCATCGGGGGCCAGCGGTATGGGGGGCGGCGGAGGCGGCAGTACCAGTTCGCCGCCGTTCCTCACCTTCACCGTCAAAGGCCGGACGATCATGGAGGCCATTGAACGAACCAATCTGACCAGTACACGGGAGATGTTCTTCTCCCACTCCAGAATAACCGTCATTGGTGAGAGCCTCGCCAGGCACGGGATTAATCAGCTGATTGATATGTTCCTGCGCAAGCAGGATGCAAGGGAAACTGTATTCGTATTTATAACCCAGGGGGACGCCGGTGATATCCTGGATCAGCTTATGCAGATGACCAAAAATCAGGGGGCCGGTATCCAGCTCATGATTGAACAGGAAGCGAAGCTCGTATCCTATTATCCCGGAACCCGCCTGTATGAGCTGGCTATGGCCCTCTCCTCCGAGTCCCGAAGTGCCGTGTTGCCGGAAATTCTCCTGACGGGTCCCCAGACGATGGATGAGACCAGCGAGACAGGCGTTACAGATCTGCCTTCGCGCCTGGCGCTGGGAAGACTCGGAGTCATCAAAGGGGATACGTTCGTGGGGTGGCTCAGCCAGAAGCAGGCTTTTGGCCTCTCTTTTCTGACCAATAGCATCGACTCTGCGACCATCGCCTTCGCCTCTCAGCCTACGAAGAGTGACAAGCTGGACGCCTCATTTATTCTGCAGAATTCGGCCACTACGGTTCGCCCCGTCTGGGATAAGGATCATTATGTGATGAATATTGAGGTCAAAGGCAGCGGAGTACTCACCGAGCTTGGGAGCGTCATGGATCTGAATGACCGCAAGGCCATCCGTGAGATGGAAGCCTCTCTTGAACAGCGGGTGCTGAGTCTTGTCAATGATTCATGGACGGAGGTCAAGCGGCTGGGGGCCGACGTCACGGGATTTGCCGTGAGAATCCACCGGAGCGACCGCAAGCGCTGGAAGCAGATCGAAGAGGAGAAAAGCTGGGACCGCGTATTTCAAGAGATTGAGATCCGCCCGCAGGTCTCGATCAAGATTGAACGGACCGGCCTCAGCAATAAATCGTTCAAATCCGTTCAACAGGAGTAAAGGAGCCTATCTATGAAAATAGCTATAACTCTTATACTCTACGCGATTGCTTATCTCTGGGGGTGGACGAAGCTGCGCGGAGAAGGCCGCCGCCTGCAGCGTCTCTGGTTCGGCTGTATTCTTGGATACTGCGCCTATATTAACCTATGCGGGATAACCAGAACCCCCCATGTATCGCTAAGTCTTCTATATACGGCGTTCTTCCAGCCTATCGGCAGAGCCATCATCTATTGGTTAGGAGGCTGATTCGTAATCATGCCCAACAAAGAACAGGTCTCTTCCCTCCAGATTGCGTTCATGATTATGCTGTTTGAGATCGGCAGCACGCCGCTGTTCCTGCTCGGAGGCACGGCGAAGCAGGACTCCTGGCTGGCGATGTGTATAGGCTCCGCCGCCGGATTCATCCTGCTTCTGCTGCTGATGTGGATTCAGTGGCGCTCTCCGGGCACAGACCTGATCGGGATGCTTAAGCTCCATTTCGGCAAGCTTCCGGGAGCCTTCATCGGCGGTGTCTATAGCCTGTATTTTGCCTATCAGTCCATGCGTAATGTCCGCGATCTCGGGGAACTGACGGCGATGACCATGCTGCCAAGAACACCCATGTCTGTCACGATGCTTGTTTTTGTGTTGCTTGCGCTATACGCCATCTGGAAGGGGGCCGAGGTTGTATTCAGGCTGCCCGAGGTCCTGCTGCCCGTGATGCTTTTCTTCTATATCCTGCTCGTTATCATGCTTGGAATGATGGGATCTATCGACTTCGGCCGTCTGTCACCTGTCCTTGGGGGCGGGCTGATGCCGGTGATTGAAGCTGCGCTGCCGGAAATCGTCTCGTTCCCCTTCGGGCAGATGATTGTTTTTCTGATGCTGTGGTCCTTATGGGAGAAGCCTGGTCTGCCTGTAAAATATACGGTGAATGCCTATCTGCTCATCAGCCTGTTCCTGATCTTCATGAACGCGCTCAATGTGGCTGTCCTTGGCCCGACCATCTCGGGAATCAGCCAGCTGCCTTTTCTCAAAACCGTCCGCACTTTATCCAACCTCAAATTTGTGGAACGGCTTGATATCCTGGTGACTGTCCAGCTCTTCGTGGGGCTGCTGATCAAGATGATGATCTTCTATTTCTGTTCCGTAAAAGCTCTTGCAGAGCTGACCGGCAAACCGGCCAAATGGTGGGTCTTCCCTGTGGGGGCAATCATCTACGGCTCCTCCTTCCTGGAACGGGATTACACCCAGCATATCGCCATCGGCCTGGGGCCAAGCCTGAAGCTTGACCCGCTCTTTCAGGTCGCCATTCCGCTGCTGCTGGCCCTGTCGATCTGGGTGCGGGGCCGGTTACAGCGTTCAGCTTGAAGCAGATTGCTCCGGCTGTTACTGCTGGTCGAACTTCAGATTCTGCGGCCCGGACGGAAGGTTCTCCGCACCTGTAGAGCCATCTGTTACGGGTACATCCTTGCCTACTTCCTCAAATTCACACTCCCCCAGCCACACCTTCCCGCTTCCGCTCAGCAGAATTCCGATATTGATCACGTCAGCTTCGGACGGAATATCCATTACGCAGGCATAGTGGTTCCATTCCGTGGTTCCTTGTATGCTCCGGTTCTGCATGTTATCAAAAGCTAACATATTCTGCTGATTATCATCCACTCTCATCCACAGGCCGCTCCAGCCGGTGACATCCTCCGTTCTTACGAACCCGGAGAAGCGCATCCGTCTCCCCCGATACTCTCTTGCCTGAAACTGCTGCATCAAGGTTCCAAAACCATTGTCGTCCTGCGTAGCCTGTTCATTGGAATGAAGATGCATGGAGGGACTTGTCTTATAGCAGACGCGGGGATCGATCTCTACCTTATAGTTCTCCGGGTGGGTACCTGTAATATACCAGCCTGTAATCTCTGACATTGTAAATACCTCTCTTTCTTGAATCAATAGTCTCACCTGCGATCTGTACTGGGCAGGCGGCAAATCATAAATTTCCTTGAAAGCTCTTGTAAAAGCCTCCTGACTCTCAAAGCCGCACTGCAGCGCAATCTCAAGAATACGTGTCTCGGAGTACAGCAGGAGATTGGCTGCTTGGCTGAGACGGCGGGCCCGGATATATTCATGGACATTTTTATTCACATATTTCCGAAAAATCCGGTGAAAATGATATTTGGACAACCCCGCTGCCTTAGCCACCTTCTCCAAATCCAAATCCTCTTCCAAATGCTGCTCAATAAACTCGATGCTCTTGTGAATCAATTGGTAGTGCATTACTCTCACCCCCTCCACAACTCAAAGTATATAGCAGACACCGGAAACACTTTTGATAAATCTTGCTGTATTTATCTTTCCCTAGGGAAACATTATTGTTGCAAGGACAAATTTATTTACGTATACTAATATTGTGGCAGGATGCAATATTCTGTGCCCTGCACAATATACTATACAAGTGCATACTTCATACTTAAGGATAACTATAACTATTCATTCATTAATCATACGAAAGTGGGAGAGCTTATGGCTGGAGCCGTAATTCCATTGTCTGAAGCTACGAACGGCAGCACACTGAGGATCAGCGGCATCGAGGTTCAGGGCGTGCTGCGGAGAAGACTGCTTGATCTCGGGTTTGTTGTCGGCAATGCTGTAGAGGTGCTGCGGCGCAGCCCGCTTGGAGACCCTACAGCTTACCGGATCAGCAACACTACTATTGCCCTGCGGCGGGAAGAGAGTTCCCTGATTTATGGCGAACTGATTGGAGGCGGAGAAGGATGAGTGAGTATACCGTAGCTTTTGCCGGCAACCCCAATACAGGCAAGAGCACGCTGTTCAACCTGTTGACCGGGATGCGCCAGCACACCGGCAACTGGGCCGGCAAAACCGTAGTTACCGCCGAAGGGCACTTCACCCACAAGGAGCATACTTACCGGGCCGTTGACCTTCCCGGCACCTATTCGCTCTACTCCAACTCCGCCGATGAAGAGGCGGCCCGGGACTATATTATTTTTGAGGAACCGGATGTAACGCTGGTGGTTCTGGATGCAACGTCGCTGGAGCGCAACCTCAATCTGGCCCTGCAGGTGCTGGAGATTACCGGACGCGCCGTGGTCTGCATCAATCTGATCGATGAAGCCAAGCGGCTGGGCATTGATATTAATCTGAAGCGGATTGCGGAGCGCCTCGGGGTGCCTGTCACGGCCATTTCGGCCCGTAACGGAATCGGCATCGAAGCGCTGCTGGATCAGGTCGCACGCGTAGCGACCGGTGAATTCAAGGCAGAGCCGCTGAAGATCACCTACAACGAGGAGATTGAGCAAGGCATTGCCGAGCTGATCCCGATGGTGGAACAGACGGTCGGCGCCAGATATCCGGCACGCTGGATTGCCCTGCGCCTGCTGGACGGTGATCACAGCCTGCTGGCTTCCCTCAGAGCCCATATGGGACGCAAGGGTATATCTGTAGCGAAGGAGGTGGCCCGCCATGGAGTCACCGCATGCCATTAACGGCCAAGACCCGCTCGATTCCCTGCTCGCAACTGCGAAGAAGCTGGCAGACAAAGGGGCGGTCCGCGACGAGATCGTCAGCGGAATCTACGGCGTATCGGCTGGAATCTGCAGCGATGCTGTCACCTATCACGACAAGAAGAAGCTCGGCAGCACCTATAAGCTGGATAATATCGTCACCTCGAAAATCTGGGGCTTCCCCATTATGCTCGCCGGCCTTGGCCTGGTATTCTGGATTACCATTGCCGGAGCCAATTACCCTTCGGGCTGGATTGCCTCCCTCTTCAGCTGGATCGAAGGCTATCTGACCGCCGGCTTCGAGGCTGTTCATGCCCCGGCCTGGCTGCACGGCGTCCTTGTGCTGGGACTGTACCGTGGAACCTCATGGGTCATCAGCGTCATGCTGCCGCCTATGATGATTTTCTTCCCGGTGTTCGCGCTGCTGGAGAATTTCGGGTATCTGCCCCGGGTTGCTTTTAATATGGACCGCTTATTCAAGAAATCCGGGGGGCATGGCAAGCAGGCCTTGACGATGTCGATGGGCTTCGGCTGCAACGCTGCCGCTATTCTGTCCACCCGCATTATTGAATCGCCCCGCGAACGGATGCTGGCCATTCTGACCAACAACTTCGTCCCGTGCAACGGCCGCTGGCCTACGCTTATTCTGCTCTCCTCCATGTTCATGGTCGGGGCAACCACCACCGGGGCACTGCGTACCTTCTCGACTGCGCTGGTGCTGATGGGGATCGTGCTGGTCGGAATTATCGTCACCCTGAGCGTATCGTGGATCATGTCCAAAACGGCGCTGCGCGGTGTGCCTACCCACTACACCCTGGAGCTGCCGCCTTACCGCCGCCCGCAGATCTGGAAGACCATT
Source organism: Paenibacillus sp. FSL H8-0332 (assembly GCF_037963835.1). Taxonomy (NCBI): domain Bacteria; kingdom Bacillati; phylum Bacillota; class Bacilli; order Caryophanales; family Paenibacillaceae; genus Paenibacillus; species Paenibacillus sp. FSL H8-0332. The sequence goes on along the minus strand of NZ_CP150145.1, from coordinate 908,921 downwards.
GTCCGCTCCTCCAAGGAAAAATCCCTCAATGTCCTGACCCGCGCCATCATCGTGGCTGCTCCGGCAGGGATTATCACCTGGATTCTCGGCAATCTGTTTGTCGGCGGTGAGAGTGTGCTGAATCATATGGCAGCCTGGTTCGATCCGTTCGCACAGCTGCTCGGCATGGACGGCTTCATTATTATGGCCTTCATCCTCGGCCTGCCCGCTAACGAGATTGTGCTGCCTATCCTGCTAATGGGCTACATGTCCTCTGGGGCCATGGTCGATATCGAAGGTCTCGGCAGCATTAAGGACATCTTCCTGAGCCACGGCTGGACCTGGCTGACGGCGCTGAATATGATGCTGTTCTCCCTGCTCCACTATCCTTGCGGCACCACACTCGTGAACATCTACAAGGAGACCAAAAGCCTGAAGTGGGCCGTGCTCTCCGCTGTAATCCCGCTCGCTATCGCTATCGGCGTAACCTTCGCGGTGGCTTCGGCGGCGCGGCTGTTCGGCTGGGTGTAAATCATGCAGAGCACTATTCCCCCCGGACGGGCGGATAGTGCTTTTTTGCGCTCTGGTGCGCGTCCTTCGCGGCAACCCCCGCCGTGCCAAATGTGATCGGTTTTCCGACTACATTCGGACCACACGCCACCGCCGTGCCAAATGTGATCGGTTTTTCGATTACATTCGGACCACACGCCACCGCCACTCCAAATGTGGTCGGTTTTCCGACTACATTCGGACCACACGCCACCGCCGTGCCAAATGTGGTCGGTTTTTCGATTACATTTGACCCGTACAACCCCGTGGTTACGGGCGTTAACGGAGAAATAGGTGCACCTGTTCCTCTGCCATTTGACTCTACCTCTCCCTACATGTTAGGGTGATTTGGAAGCCATAATTCTACCTTGGAGGGATGTTCATGACAGCAGTGAAGCTCAGCATTGATTACGATGGATTTGAAGAAGGTAAGCGGATGGAGACGGAGATTGAACGCTTAAGCGCAAGCCCTGAAGCCGCCGGCCTGACCAGCCTTACGATTGGCGACTGGGGACAAGCCTATGAGAACAGCTCAGAGGAAACCGTTCAGGCACTTGTGAAGCATAGCGCAAGCTTCCCGGCACTGCGTAAGCTGTTCATTGGGGATATGAGCTACGAGGAATGTGAAATCTCGTGGATTACCCAGAGTGACCTCTCCCCGCTGCTCCCTGCCTATCCGGAGCTTCAGTCATTGACCATCCAAGGCGGCACCAGTCTGCGGCTAAGTCAGCTGCAGCACGACAAGCTCGAAGAACTGATTATCATTACAGGCGGACTCAGCAAGGATGTGCTGGCGGATATCGCCGGCTCCACTCTACCTAACCTGCAGAAGCTCGAACTCTATCTTGGAGTGGACAATTACGGCTTCGACGGCGGGCTGGACGACCTCCAGCCGCTGATCGAGCCTGGGAAATTCCCTAAGCTAACCTATCTCGGACTCAAAAACAGTGAGATACAGGACGAAATTGCCGCAGCCCTGGCGGATGCGCCGATTCTGGACCAGCTCCATACCCTGGATATGTCACTGGGAACGCTTAGCGACACCGGCGCAGAAGCGCTGCTCGCCAGCGAGCGGGTCAAGGGACTGAAGCTGCTCAACCTGAGCCATCACTTCATGTCTGACGAGATGATGCTGCGTCTGAAGAACAGCGGCTTGCCGGTCGATGTCAGCGACCAGCAGCAAGCCGATGACGATGATGACTGGCGTTATCCGTCAATCACAGAATAATGCAGCCCGCAGAGCCGCTGGTTGTCTTCTGCCAGCCCGGCGACCGGCGCGCGGCCGGTATCCAGCAGGCGCGCTCGCGTCTCGGGATGCCCCCGGCGCTGCTGATTCCCTATGCCGGACTGCTGGAGGGCCAGCCGCTGGCTGATCTGCTGGAGCAGGCTGTGCAGTCGCAGCTTCGGGACGGAGCGCCGGAACAGGCGGGTCTTCATTCACCAGCGCCGGGGCAACCCCAGCTGGAGTACCCCGGCCGCCGGAGCGGCGGGCACTCCGCGCAGGGGTCCTCAGCGGAAGCGCAGCGCCTGCTGCCGGATTCCCCGGGTGGCAGCTTCAGCATGCCCGCTGTGCCGGGGTCCGCAGCGGGAACGCCGCTGCTGCGCCTGGAGTCCCCCGGCGGCAGCTTCACGCTGGAGCGGGCGCTTATCGCGCTGGGCGCACCGGATGCGCCGGACGCGGACGACTCGCTGCACCCGTTCGGGCAGCAGCCGGACCTGAGGCCGCTAAGCTTCAAAGCGGCCTCCGCCCTGAAGGAGCTGCCCGGCGTGCTGCATCACCCGTCCCAGTGGTTCCGCGGCTACTGCCGCCTGCTGGCGCGGCTCCGGCGGGAGGCCAGGCAGCTGCTGCCCGCTTCCCGCTGGACCAACGATCCGGCGGAGATCGCAGCTATGACGGACAAGCGCCGGACCCAGCAGATTCTCGCCGAGTCCGGCGTCTCTGTTCCCCGTCCGCTTCGCGGCAGTGGCGGACAAGTCCCCGTAGACTACGCCTCCCTGCGCGAGCTGATGCTGTCGCAGCGGATGCACCGCGTGTTCATCAAGCTGGCCAGCGGCTCCGCCGCCTCCGGCGTGATTGCATATCAGCTGAACCCGGCCACGGGGGCTGAGTCGGCGGTTACCACCATCGGAGTCGAGAGCTATATCACCCGTCCCCCGGTGTATTATAATTCCGGCAAGCTACAGCGCTATACGGATTCTGCCCGCCTTGCCGGTATCATTAACTGGCTCTACCGCCACGGCGCCTATGCCGAGCAGTGGATTCCGAAGCCCGGCATAAGCGGGCATTCCTTCGACATCCGCCAGCTGGTTGTCGCTGGTGATGCCTGCCACGCTGTCGCCAGAGTCAGCACCACACCGATTACGAATCTGCATCTGCGCAGCCAGCGGATGACTCCGGCGGAGGCCGGGCTGAGCGAGGCGCAGCAGGCAGAGGTACGCCGGACAGCAGAGGCCTCCCTGGCTGCTTTTCCGAACTGCTCAGTCGCGGGCATCGATGTGCTGGTGGGAAGCACTGGGCAGACGTATACGGCGGATGTGAATCCTTTTGGCGACTTATTGTACGATGTTGAATACCAAGGCTGCAGCACCTACGAATGGGAAATGAAGCAGCTATCCAGGAGGAATCCGGCCCCATGACCGATATGAATGCCATTGTCGGCACCCACGATATCTTAATGATCACACTCGATACTCTGCGCTACGATGCGGCTGTGCTGGAGGAGGCGAATTGTCCCAATCTGTGCGGCAGCGGCTCCTGGGAGCAGCGGCATACCCCTGGCAGCTTCACTTATGCGGCCCATCATGCCTTCTTCGGCGGCTTCTTACCCACTCCGGCTAACACGAATAAGGCTGAGCATGTACGGCTGTTCCACTCCAGGAATACCGGGATGAAGACCCATCCCCATACCTGGCTGTTCGATACTCCGGATATGGTGTCGGGGCTGGCAGCGGCGGGTTATCAGACGGTGTGTATCGGGGGCGTAATCTTTTTCAGCAAAAAAGTGCCCCTCGCCCGCGTCCTCCCCGGTTATTTCCAGCAGAGCTACTGGCGGATGACCTTCGGGGTCACGAACCCGCGCTCCACGGAGCATCAGGTGAATCATGCGCTCAAGCTACTCGGCAACACCCCGCTGGACCAGCGGCTGTTCCTGTTCATGAATGTCTCGGCGATCCATGGCCCGAACCATATGTT